>JANNTE010000232.1:0-3140 GCA_031403365.1 Betaproteobacteria bacterium
TCGACACGGAAACGGGCGGCGTCAGTGTTGCCGCGCCTGGGCCCAGAACGCCGGTTCCCGTGGTGTTCGCGGTCTTGAAGTCGCTGCCATCGAATGCGCTGTAACGCACCGCCAGTTCCAAGGCGCCCCAGCCGCCGCCCGCTTCCCGCGAAAAATTATTGCGCGGCCGCAGGCGGCCATAAACGCCATTGCGGTAGGAGTCAGCATAGGCCTCGCCCGTCATCATCCACGCGAGGCTGACGTAGTAGGCATCGAGCTTGCGGTCGTATTGCAATCCTGCCGGGGTCGCGCCTTCGTACTGCGCCTTCCAGACTTCCGATTGCAGTTTGACTGGGCCGAAGGCGGCGGTTGCCTCCAACGCGGAGATGGTGCGGTCGATATCGCCGCCAGTCAGAGTTGCCGAATTGAAAAACGTGACGCCACGCGCTTCCGTTTGCACGCTTGCCGGCGAGAACGCCGTGCCGCCGCGCGATGCGACGCTGCCCTTCTTATGCGAACCGCCCAGATGCAACACGAGATCGGGGATGTCGAGCGAGGCCGCGAAATCCTGAGTCAGTTTGACGGTCGTATCCTTGCCGTCCACGCTGGCCTCCTGGGTGCTGCCCTGGCTTTCCTCCAGATTCAAGCCGGCGCCGTTGCTGAACGTCACGCCATAGTACATGCCCTTCAATGGCGAACCATGCACCATGACGCCGCGGTCGTAGTTCAGGTTCTGCAGCAGCGATTGCGTCAGCGCACGTTCCTGAAAATCAGTCAGCACGTCGGGCATGCTGTTCTCCAATCCGAACAGCGGCTTGAACTGACCCATGCGCAGTTTGGCCGCGGGAAACCACGATGCTTCCAGCCAGCCGTTGGTCAGCGCGGCGCCCTGCGTAGTGGTTCCGGTTGCGGCACCGTTGATAAATTCGCCTTCCACGTACATCTGATAATCCTTCTGCACCGTAAAGCCCACGCCGATGCGCGCGCGGCGCAGGCCGAAGGTACTGGCGCTGATGCCGTTTGGATCGTAAGAGCGATAGTCGGCCTGAACGCGGCCATTGAAGCGCAGCGCCCAGTTTCCCCTGGGATCGGCAAAACCGAGACCTTCGCCCAGAGATGCCGCTGGCAGCGCCGAATCAACTTTTTGCGCCGTCGAGTCCGCCTTGTCGCTCGTCTGCGCGGACTTTTCCTTCAACGCATCGAGTTCCGTTTTCAGCGACCGCATCTGCGTTTCCAGATCCTCGATGCGGCTGGATGATTCCTGGGCACCAGCCGGTGCCATGCCCACTCCGGCAACAATCAGTGACAGCACGGCAACCAGGGCGTCGATACTGCGTGCTTTGTGTGTCAAGTTTTCTTGTCCTTGTGGAGGAATGAGTGGGCTATATATTTCCATATATAACGCAAGGCAAAACAATCAATTCGCGGGTTCCGGTGCGGGCTGCATCGCCGCGTTGTTCCCGTACGTTTCCAACAGCAGATTGCGGATCTCGCTTCTGACCGGCGCGCCTTGTGCATCCCGGAAAGGCGGTCCCTTGAGGTCCATTGAGCGCTCGACCCTCCCGTCGCGCAGAATCACCACACTCTGCGCCAGCGCAGCCACATCCTGCGGATCATGGGTAATGACCAGCATCGGAATCCTGAACAGCGACTGCGTTTTCAGCAATTCCTGGCGCATCCGGATTCTGAGCAGCGGGTCCAGGGCAGCGAACGGCTCGTCGAGCAGCAGGACGGCGGGCTTCCTGATTAGCGCCCGCGCCAGAGCGACGCGCTGGCGCTGGCCACCGGATATCTGCGACGGATAGCTTTTCTTCAGATCATCGAGCTCGAACATCTCGATCATTCCGGAAACTTTCCTTCTGGTCTCTCCGGGCCAACTGCCTTGCCACCAGTTGCGCAGCGGGAATCCGATGTTCTCCTCCACCGTCATGTGCGGAAACAAGGCGTAATCCTGAAACAGATATCCAATCAAACGCTCCCTCGCCGCCTTGTTGATACCGGCGGCACTGTCGAACAGCACCCGGCCGTCCACGGCAATGCGTCCGGCGTCGGGGTGTTCCAATCCGGCGATCGCTTTCAAGGTCACGCTTTTTCCTGATCCGGACGGACCGAACATGACGCTCACCTCATCATGGCAGGTGAAGTCAACGTCAAGGCGAAATTCTCGCCCGTGCGAACGCAGTGTTTTCCGGATTGCGACCTCGATGCGCATTGAGTCCTGCCTCAACCGGCGTATCGGGGCTTGAGCAGTCGTCCGGACGCCACCAGGATTGTGATGCAAACAAGCGACGTAATGATCACCAGGAAATTGGCCACATGGTCACGCCCGGCTTCCACTGCATCGTAGATTGCGATCGACAGCGTCTGCGTGCGGCCGGGGAGATTCCCGGCCACCATCAGTGTGGCGCCGAACTCTCCGAGAGCACGGGCGAACCCCAGCATCGATCCCGCCAGAATGCCGTGCCAGGCCAGCGGCAAGGTCACCCCGACGAACACCGCCCATTCCGATTTCCCCAACACACGCGCAGCCTGCTCAAGTTGCCGGTCCACCCCCTCGAACGCCGTCATTGCCGCCTTGTAGACCAGCGGAAGTGCGACGACGGACGAAGCAATCACGGCGCCTTGCCAGGTAAAGATCAATGAAATTCCGAAACTGGTTTCCAGCCAGGCACCGATCGGACTGCGCCGGCCTACCAATACCAGGATGTAATAGCCGAGCACGGTCGGTGGCATGACCATTGGCAGCGTCATCATGGCATCCAGCACATCCCTGCCCGGAAATCGCAGGCGTGCCAGCGCGAACGCAATCACCACGCCCAACAGCGTTGCAATCAACGTCGCCCAGCCGGCCACCTTGAGAGTGAGCAACAGCGGGATCAGGACTTCAGTCGATGTCGGCATGGAAGCGATGACTACGCGAAATTCGTCGTATACGTTTATATATAACGATGGCGGGCGAAGACTAACCGCTTGCTCTCATGGCGTCAATACATGCTGTCGCGCGTGAATTGCCATGCGTGAATCGTCATGGCGATAGCAGGAGATCAGCGCCATGCCGGGCTGCCCCGTCATCGCCACACCGAACCCAAGGCAGGCGTCAGCCGCCGTCCATCAGTTCGGTAAAGCGGCGCAATTCGCGGGCGACGCTGGCCCGGGCTTTT
>JANNTE010000233.1:0-1330 GCA_031403365.1 Betaproteobacteria bacterium
GCTCGTCATTCATTCGCCTTACGGCAACCGCATCAACCGCGCCTGGGGACTGGCCTTGCGCAAGCGCTTCTGCCGCAAATTCAATTTCGAACTGCAAGCCGCGGCCACCGAAGATGCAATTATTCTGTCGCTCACCGCGACGCATAGTTTCGCGCTGGAAGAAGTGGCGCGCTACCTGCATTCCAATACTGCGCGCCAGATTCTGATTCAGGCTTTGCTCGATGCGCCGATGTTCCTCACGCGCTGGCGCTGGGATGCCTCCATAGCACTGGCGTTGCCGCGATTTCGCGGTGGCAGCAAGGTGCCGGCGCAATTGCAACGCATGCAGGCGGAGGATCTGGTGGCGGCTATTTTTCCGGACCAGCTTGCCTGTCAGGAAAACCTTGTCGGAGATCGCGAGATTCCCGACCATCCCCTGGTGCGGCAGACCATCGCGGATTGCCTGTTCGAGGCGATGGACATCGAGGGGTTCGAACGACTGCTGCGCGCCATCGAGCAGGGCGAGGTAAGAATTGAAACGCGCGAACTGGTCGAGCCTTCGCCGCTGACACTGGAGATTCTCTCGGCGCGGCCGTATGCCTTCCTCGACGATGCACCGCTCGAAGAGCGGCGCACCCAGGCCGTGGTCAGCCGCCGCTGGCTTGATCCCGAAAGCGCGGCGGACATCGGGCGGCTTGACCCGGAAGCGATTGCGCGTGTGCGCGAAGAGGCCTGGCCGCAAGCCGACAGCGCCGACGAATTGCACGATGCCTTGAGCTGGCTGGGCCTGCTCACCGCGCAGGAAGTGCGCGCGCAAGCGCAATGGGAGCCCTTGCTGAACGAACTCGTGCGCGACCGGCGCGTGACTCGTGTCGTTCCCGCCGGTTGCGCGGATGAAGCCGGCCTTGTGGTTGCGGTGCAGCGCCTGCCCGAATTTCAAGCGGTGCATCCCGATGCGCGCATGCTGCCGCCGCTGGCGGTGCCCGCGCAGTATGTGAAAGCCTGGAGCCGTGAGGCGGCACTGGTGGAAATCGTGCGCGGTCGCCTCGAAGGACTCGGGCCGGCCACTGCGCGCGCGCTGGCTGAATCGATTGCCGTGCCGTTCGGCGATGTTGACATCGCCCTGCTGGCGCTGGAAGGCGAAGGCTTCGTCATGCGCGGCAGCTTCACGCCGCAAGCGGGCGCCGAGTGGTGCGAGCGCCGGTTGCTGGCGCGCATCACCCGTTACACCGTCAAGCGTTTGCGCCAGGAGATCGAACCCGTCAGCGCCGCCGACTACATGCAATTTCTTTTCGACTGGCAGCATGTCGGCGCGCGCATGGAAGGTCCGGATGCCGTGGCCGCAGTGGTG
>JANNTE010000234.1:0-4083 GCA_031403365.1 Betaproteobacteria bacterium
GGAGAGCCGATTGCGTTTTAGGCGTTGCACGGTTGATTTCGTCCGCCAGCAGCATATTGGCGAACAGCGGACCCCGACGAAATTCAAATAGTTTTCGCCCGGAGTCATCCTCCCTGACAACATTCGTCCCGATGATATCGCCAGGCATCAGGTCCGGGGTGAATTGAATGCGGGAGAATTTCAAGTGCAATACATCCGCCATGGTCTGCACCAGTTTGGTCTTGCCCACGCCGGGAATGCCTTCGAGCAAGACATGACCGCGCACCAGCAGGCAGGTCATGACCCCGGAAATTATTTCTTCGTTGCCGACGATCACGCGCGAAATTTCATCGCGCACCAGCTTGAACTGGTCGCGAAATGCCTCGATCTGTCGCTCGACGCTCAGCGCACTCATTTTTTCTCGCTTTCGTGAAGGTTTAGAAAATAATTCTTGACCGCATTGCGCTGGCGCACGGTGACCCTGTCGTGTACGGCGGCGGACTCCCGGACATGGTCGGCATGGAAACGAACGCTTTCGTTGGGCAGGCTTGACTGCTGCGCCCGCGTGGGAGAATAAAACCAGTTGCGGGAATCATCTTCGCCGGTTTCTCCTTCCGCGCCGGAGTCCTGGGCCATTCTTTCCAGTTTCAACTGCGCATCCAGCCGCGCGGTTGCAACGCCCTCCAGCGGCAGCGCGGCGGCGTCTCCCGAAGCCTCGCCCGCCTGGCTGCCTTCGCTTGCCGATTCACCCTCATCGCGGGCGACCGCGGCCTGGCGGAACAAGGTGCCGCCGCGCATGGAGGAATTCCCGGTGTCCGGTGAAGGCATCGGATTCGGGGCATTGCTGCGACTGTCGAACTGGCTGGGGGTGAGCTGACTGCGCTGCGCAGTCGCGCCCAAATTCTTTTCCAGGTTGCGCTTGACGCTGTTTGCCTGGCCCTGCTCCTCAAGGCGTTCATCGGCCTGCTCAAGTGCCGCGATCACCCGATCGATCGCTTCCTGATTGATCTGGGTGCTCATCCCCGCAAGGTCACGTGCCGCGCTTTCCAGCGCCTCATCAATCTGGCCCTGAGGCGCGTCGCTCTGGCCTGCCAGATTGTCCGCAGCGTTTTCGGGTGCCGCGGCGGGTGCGCTCTCGGCCTGCTGCAAGCGCAATAGCGCCACTGCGTCGCCAATGCGTTCTTGACGCACCGCCTGTGCCACCGCGTCAAAGCGCGGATTGTCCGCCAGTGCGCCGGCCAGTTTCGCCAGCCCGTCGCGCGCGGCGGCTGCCTCCATGTTCGCCCGGTCAATGGCATCGCGCGCGTCGGCCAGCGCACGCGCCACCTCCTGCCCGGACGCCTCGCCCCGGCTCAGCGTACGCAACGCAAGATCGAGGGACTCAATTCCGGTGGCGGCCGGTGCGTCATTGGCAAGTGCGCGCGGGTCATTGGCCCCACCCGGCCCGGCGGCTGCGTTTGCCTGGTTGAAATCCCGGAAATGGGACAGGTAAGGGGTAACCGAGATCAGCGCGGCCAGAAGCAACCCGAGCAGTGCAACCACCAGTACATTGGCGGGCAATCCGCGCGGGGCGATGCTTACAAGATCAAGCCGGGTGGCCGTGTCTGCGGCACGCCGCACATGCAGTTGTTCGTTCGCAGATACTTCTCCCTGGTCCAGGAACCAGTGCGCAGATGTCAGTTCATCGTTCAGGTTCGCGCGCGAATCGGCCAGCGCAGCCGCCTGGCGCATGGATACGCGTCGCGCGCAATGCCTTGCAATTTCAACAGTGACTGCGGCAAACGCCACGGCCAGCGCGAGGTAAAGCGCGTTTGCCGCGAACGGCACACTCGCGGCCAAAGCCGGCTGCACCAGTTGAAAGCACAGGAGGCAAAACAATCCAATGCACAGGCCGAAGGTGGCGTCGCGAATGACCCGATTGATCCACAGGCGGCGGCCCAGTGCGCGCAGCACACCAGTGATGATCTCACGCTCTTTCATGTCGGGGCCGATTGTAGCGCAGCGCGAACCGTCCAAGATCGCCGATCGTGCCGGGAATGGCCGATCAAGATCGCCCGCATGCCATAGTCAGGTAACATCCCGGCATCGACATGGGGGGCGTATGGCAGCCGGCGTGCGAATCTTGGCCTGCCTGGCGGGCTTTGTACTGGGCATGGGCTGTGCGCTGTTGGCCGCGGGCGCCGCGCCGCGCCCGAACATCGTCTATATTCTGGCTGACGATCTGGGCTGGAAGGACGTGGGATTTCATGGCGGCGCGATCAAGACGCCTCATCTGGACGCACTGGCCCAGAGCGGTGCGCGCCTGGAGCGCTTCTACGCGCAGGCCTATTCCTCTGCGACGCGCGCCGCGCTGCTCACCGGACGCCATCCGATGCGTTATGGGTTTCAAACGCTGTCGGTCCTTCCATGGAGCCAGTATGGATTGCCGACCGACGAGCATCTGCTGCCTGAAGCATTGAAACAGGCCGGTTATCGCACGGCCATGCTCGGCAAATGGCAACTTGGCCATTACAAGAAAGACCTCTGGCCTACACGGCGTGGCTTCGAAAGTTTCTACGGCAACTTCAACGGCGATCTGGATTGCGTGCGCAAGACCAATGTCCTGCGGCAGCCTGACTGGTATCGAAATGACCGGCCGATCCGGGAAGATGGTTATTGCACGACACTGATCGGCCGGGAAGCCGCGCGCATTATCGAGAAGCACGACCGGATCAAACCACTGTTTCTTTTTCTGTCCTTCAGTGCGCCACAGTCGCCCATGACAGCGCCCCAAGCCTACCTGGACCGGTTTTCGGAGTTGCGCGACCCGGACCAACGCGCCTACGCGGCCGCCGTGACCGCGCTGGACGATGCAATCGGCAAAGTAATCGCGGCACTCGAGGGCAGTGGGTTGACGCAGGAAACGCTGGTCATATTTCACAGCGACAACGGCGGTGCCGTGCCAACCCAGTACCCATCGGGTGACGGAGATATCAGGCGCCAGGTAGCCGACAACGGACCTTATCGGGATGGGAAAGGCAGTCTGTACGAAGGATCGCTGCGCGTGGTCGCGATCGCGTCGTGGCCGGGACAAATCCCACCCGGGGTTGTCACCGAGCCCATTCATGTCACCGATATGTACCCCACCCTGCTGGGTCTTGCCGGTGCCGGTGCCGGTGCCGGTGCCGGGCAGATCAAGCCACTCGACGGAATCAATCAATGGCCAGCAATCGCCGAGGCCAAACTCAGTCCGCGCAGGGAACTGTTGCTGGGCATGGAAGATTTTCGCGCTGCGCTGATGGTGGACGACTGGAAGCTGATTGTGTATTCGCGCCTGCCGGTACGCCACGAGCTCTATCAAGTTCAGGACGATCCTTCGGAGGAGGACAATCGCGCCTCACGCGAACCCCGGCGCGTGCAGGACATGCTGGAGCGCCTGAACGAATATGCCTGGGAAATGGCGCCGTCTCTTTACCTCGAAGATCTGCGCAAGCCGCGCAGCTACGCAAGTCCCACGTTCTGGGGCGACAATCCAAAGCGTCCCTGACCCGGTGTGCAATGCCGGCTTGAGGACGACATCACGTAGAATCGGCAGCCTGAACTCGACTCCCTGTTGAAAATCAGCGTGTCCGTGCAAGCCTTCAATATCGATGATCTTCGCGCAGCCGCCATGCGCCGGCTGCCGCGCGCCATCTTTGAATTCATCGACGGTGGTTCCCAGGACGAATCCACGCTGCGCGCCAATCGAGAGGATTTCCAGAAATGGCGCTTTCTCACCCGCACGCTGACCGATGTGTCGGTTCGCGACCAGTCGGTCACTCTGTTTGGCCAGCGCCTTGCTTCACCGCTGATTCTCGCGCCGACCGGACTGGCCGGCCTGCTCTCGCGACGCGGCGAATTGTCCGCCGCGCGCGCAGCCGAGAAATTCGATGTGCCTTATTGTCTGTCCACCATGGCCACGTGCAGCATCGAGGAAATCAGCCGCGAGTCGGCGCAGCCCAAATGGTTCCAACTCTATGTGCTGCGCGATCGTGGCTTGACCAAAGCCTTCATCGACCGCGCCAAAGCAGCGCGGTGCAGCGCGCTGGTGCTGACTGTGGATACGAAAGTTCAGGGACCGCGCGA
>JANNTE010000235.1:0-6444 GCA_031403365.1 Betaproteobacteria bacterium
CACGCCCTTGACCGTCATGCCTTCGAAGATGTTGTAGTCCACCTTCTGGTGATGTGAGCGGGGTCGGACCACATTATGTATTTGTAGTATCGACAAAAACATCCAAAAAAGCGGCGCTTTTTTGGCTTAGTCCCATCGAAAAGTGGCTTCTAAGGCTCCTGGAGAGTACTTTTTCGGCTGTTTATTCGCGCGGATCAATTTGTTGCCATGGTCCGACCCCGGTCTATTTACGCCCCCGGGACGGAGTTTCAGCTCGGAGCGCCTTTCTCGAAGCACTCCGTTTCTGCAGGGAGCGAAACCCAGGACTGCGCCGAGCCGGTCCAGATGTGGCGTTGAATCCCGAACCAGTCGGGATCGTCGAAGGTGCCGCTGGCAATCGCGATCACGCCCGGCCGCCGCTCTACGTTCCACATCACCGTCGTGCCGCAGGTCGGGCAGAACTGCATCCGCAGCCAGCGGCCGCTCTCGTCGGAACGGTGTTCGTAAGTGCAGAGCGACCCGCCCGACACATCCACCTGCCCGGCACTGAAGTGCACCGCCTCTGCAAATGCGCTACCGGTGCGCCGCTGGCAGAAGCGGCAATGGCATACCATCGCCGCAACCGGCGCGCCCACGGCCCGGTAACGCACGCTGCCGCAGAGGTAGCCGCCCTGGTGATTTTCGCTCATGAGTGTCTGTCGCCTCTGATCGGAATCGAATTGCGCCGTGCGCATGCAACTTCGGGAATAGTCTGCCAGAAAACGACGTTGCCCCGCGCTGGAGGCGCATCTCACCTGCCGAGGCCGGTACCTTCAGGCGCTGACGATTGCCGATGCGTATACGTCAGATCGCGGGCCGCCCAGCCGCGCTGAATCTACTGGCGACTGCAATTGTGGCGCCGCCGCAATTGCGCGTATTCCGGGCCGGATCCGGAAGCGGAGTTCCGGGCCGACACCATTGCCCGATCGCGTACCAGCCTGCAAAGCTGTTACAGGAGCAGATTAAGTTCTACTATGTCATTGCCTGACGCCGATCTGCCCCGGGGGCGGACCTGCTCCGGGTTGTTGTCAGTGCCAAGGAGAGCGTGACGCTTGTCCGAAACAATGCAGGAGTCGCGTCTGCGCCGGCCGAATGCGGCAGTCAGGCGCCTGCTCGTGCGTTACACGCTCTGTCGATGCCCTAAATCCAGGAGGAGGTTTGGTCATGAGCACTTTCAAGATACATCCGGGAGTTGACGGTGGACTCAAACCCGCAGCGCAAGGCTTTGCCGGCGGAACGTTGATGTGCCACTGCGCGCAGAACAAAGTCGAGATCTCGATCAAGGGGCAGTGCGCGCACAACCACGTTTGCGGCTGTACCCGGTGCTGGAAACCGAAAGGGGCGTTGTTCTCGCAGGTTGCCGTGGTGCCGCGCGATAATCTCAGTGTCAAGGCAAATAGCAACAAGCTCGCAATTGTGGACCCCAAGGCTACGATCCAGCGGCACGCCTGCAAAGAGTGTGGCGTTCACATGTATGGCCGGATCGAGAACAAGGGCCATCCGCTGTACGGATTCGATTTCATCCACACCGAACTGTCGAAGGAATCCGGATGGGCGCCGCCCGAATTCGCGGCATTCGTCTCGTCGATCATCGAATCGGGCGCCAGTCCCGACAACATGGGTGCGGTCAGGGCAAGACTGAAGGAACTCAAACTCGAGCCTTACGACTGCCTGTCCCCGGGGCTGATGGATTTCATCGCCACGCAGACCGCCAAGGCCTCCGGCGTGCTGCGCGCGTGACGACAAGTCGCAGACGAAGATAGCGCGCGCGCCTTCGGCGCGGAAATTCGGCAGCACACGCGCAGGCCCTTTATTGGGGTCTTGTTTCTTGCGTCGACCTGCCGACTGATGATGCGACTCACAGCAGCGTAGTGCAGTGCCAGGTGTTCGGCGATCTGCGCCTGGGTGTAACCGTGCTTCAGGTGCAGGGTGACGATCAGCCGCTTGCGCGTTTCGGGATGCGCCGGGTCGAGTCGCGCAAGCACGGTAACGTGGACAGCGCAGAGGCGTCCGGGTGTGCGCGGGATTTCCTCCGGCACGTTCGACGATCCCGACTGGCTGAAATTTCAGCGCCACATCTGGACGCGTTCGGCACAGCCCTGGGTGACCATACCGGCGCACGCGCAGTGCTTCGAGCAGGGCGCGCCGGTTTGAGCCTTCGACTTCGCAGTCGCAGGTGAATTTCAGGGCTTGCGCTCAGACGCCGGAGAGCGGAATTCGCGCTTTTCCTGGATCATCGGAACTGCCGCATTGATGAATGCGAGCGACGGATTGTCCTCGCAATACTTGTCGACATAAACATCGACCGCCGCCAGATCCGGCATGGCGCTCAGTTGGACCTGGTTGGCCGAATTCCCGAAGTTGTAGCCTGAAACAAAGCCGCGAAACCAGGCCCGGTACTGGGCACGCAGGAATTCGTCGTCCCGGGAACGTTTCCACGCGGCACAGGAAGTGTTCTCAAAACTGAATACGGCGATATCCGGCACATCCTGAGCCCTGGCCGTCGACACGGCAGCAAGACACAGTACCGATAGCCAAAGGCAAGTCGAATTCATCCTGCATTCCTCCTTGCTGATGCCTTCAACCGGCTTTGGTGGCGCGGCCAGTTTCAGGCCGGGGCGGCGAGCCGGGCGGCGCAGGTTAACCCCTGAACCGCAGGACGGGTCTGGCACCTGGGACGTTCGCGCTTATTTTAATCCTTCCGAGCCAGGCGATTCGGATCGTTCGCCTGGCACTGATCAATCCGGCACTGATCATTCCGGTACTGCTCATCCCGGCGCTGTCCTCAAGAAATCCACGAATGCTGCCGTTGACGGGGCACATGCAGGAGCTTCTGATGACGAGTGCGTTGAACGATATCCGTAGCCTGGACCCTGCGGAGAGCAGCGCCGGGCTTGTTCCCGAAGATGAGGACGTTCTCGCGGCTTTGTTCGAGAATTGGGATCGATATGCAGAGATTGGCACCATGCTGCGGCCCATTTCACCCCTGGCCATCAGTTTGCTGCGCCTGGATCCGGAATCGCCCACGCCGTTGCGCGACCTGGCGAAGATCATTGAAAGCGATCCGATACTCGCGGCACGCATGCTGGGCCTCGCGAACTCGGTTGTGTTCGCCGGGTCATCGAAACCGGTCTTCAAGATAGGCGACGCCATCACCCGACTGGGCGCCGATATGGTACTTACCGCCGCTTTTGCCCAGTTGGCCGCGCAATGGTTACGCGGGGTTTCGAGGACAACGGACGCCTCGCTGCTTCACGATCTGTGGTTTGAATATCTGGTTACGGCACACAGCGCGCGTGAGATCGCAAGGCGGCTTCCCGATGACCAGGTGGAACCGGCGCTTGCCTATGCGGCAGGCCTTTTGCACGATATCGGAACCATCGCCCTTATCTGCGCGCGGCCGGAGCCGATGTCGCGTTTCGTGCGCAGCGGATACGGATTCGGTGGGCCGCTCTACCCGCGCTTCGCGAAGGCGCACACCCTGCTCGGTGCCGCAATCCTGCGCCGCTGGCGCACGCCGGGCGAGATCGCCGTGGTTGCGGCATGCCATCACGAGCAGCCGCTGCTGTCCGGAGCTCTGGCGGTGACGGTATTCCTTGCCGATCATCTCCATCTGGCCGTGCTCGACCACGATCGCGCTCTATTCGAGAATCCGAGCACCCTTGTGCAGGGATGCTTCAATCCGGCAGGCGAGCGTCTCGACGCCGCCCTCGCGACGCTGGATGTCGCCGACCAGATGGAATCGATCGTGGGGCGGGTCGCCGCGGATTGTCAGGCCATCGAACTGCTGGCCAAGGCCATACGGTTGTAGTGCCCGGGCATCCATTTGCTACCCGTACTCAGGCGACTACGGGAAACGCGATGTGCTTCTGTTCTCACTCCGGCCGTGAGAACAGATGGGAAATCGAGTTGGCGTAGTACGTCAACAATCGTCTGTTTTCCGGAACAATGCGATACAACCCGTTTTCTTCACTCACAAAGTGCCGCAGCAACAGCATGCGCAATCCGGCCTCGATTGCGTAGTCCTGGTCACCGCGCGGAATGTAGAGTTTCGCCCCGCGTGCCGCCAGTACCTGCTGCAACTCGAAAGCGCGGGCCTTGAGTTCCAGCGCGCTCAGAGCGAGCTCCGTGTGTTCAAGCAAGACTCTGGACATCAGTGCCACTGGCAACACCGGCATGACCGACTTGATCCGGTTAACCAGTTCAGTCCCGAGAGCCTGCACCCGCTTCTGGCGCTGCGCATCGGGTGCCGAGCGCCAGTCGAGTTCGCGCGAATGCTCGCGCAAGGACAAAGGCAATCCGAAATTCACGCAGGCATAGCCGAAGCGGTACCAGCGCCCGACCAGCCGAAGACCGAGCTGTTGCAGGACGAACTGCAGCGTATTGCGCATGGCGCGGCCCAAACCGACCGGCGCCGGATGCGGGTCGAGTTTGCGTACCAAAGAGCGGTCCTCCAGCACCCGGTCGTAGTTCACCGCCACCGGAACAAATACGACATCGCGTGTGCCGGCCGGATCGAATCCGCGCAGGATGTAATCGATCAAACCCAGTTTCGGCATGCGCATGGCTCCGTCGATGCTCAGTCCGCCCTCCGGAAACACCGCCTGGGTGACGCCGGCTTCGGTTGCCAGTTGCACGTAACGTTGCAGCACGGCGCGGTACAGCGGGTCGCCGGAATTGCGGCGCACGAAATACGCCCCCATGGCGCGAATCAAAGTCTGCATCGGCCAGATACGCGCCCACTCGCCAACGGCGTAAGACAATGCCGTGCGCTCGGCGGCCAGGAAAGCGACCAGCACATAGTCAAAATTGGAGCGGTGGTTGATGACGAATACCACCGTGGATTTTGGATCGATCGCCGAAAGCGCCCGCTCATCCGCGTAGCCCACCCTTACCCGGTAGAGCGAACGCGCAATGGCCCTGGCCAGCCAGTAACCGATGCGAAAATACAAATACGCATTGAAGGACGGCACGATTTCCCGGGCATAACGGTCCGCCCGCTGTCGCGCCTCCCGCAGAGACAGGCCGGCTTCCTCGACGCTGCGCTGCAAGGCCGTCTGCACCTTGTCGTCGTGATACAGGCGTTCGATCAGCGCCTGACGGCGCGCCAGCTTGAACTGCGTGATCGGCAGATGCAGTTTCGACCCCAGCTCGCTCAGAACCACCTCGGCCCGCCAACGGATGGCTCTGCGCAGCAGCGGGTTCAGGAGATGCTCGAGCGCGGCCCAGATCGCCAGAATTGCAAGCGCAGCGAACAGCCAGACGGGAAGGGTGATGTTCCCGCTCACGAACCGTACGGTGTCCCGTTCTTGTGCAGGAACCGCCATTTTCCGCCGTCGTCCAGTACCGCTTGAAGATCGTCGTACGGGTAGGTGACGCTGTCGCCGGCGCTGCGGTCGCCCACTTCCGGATAAAGAACGTCGTCGTCGCCGTGGTTTACCAGTTGGTGCGCATTGCCGGTGCCGGCCTGGAATCCAGCGCACATTCCCGGACCGAGCGGCGTCTTCCCTTGATCCGTGACGAGCACCGGATGGCCACTCACGATATACACAAACTCATCCTGTTTTGTGTGCGCGTGGCGCAGGGTGGAGACGGCACCCGGAGCCAATCGCGTGAGGTTTACTCCGAAATTCGTCAATCCGAATAGATCACCCAGCGGACGTTTCTCCCGTCCCGACATGCGCGATGCGAACGGCTCGGGATAATTGGACGGCTTCGTTCGTGTCGGTGCATCCAGGGCAGTGATCGCGGTCGGCAGTATTGCAGTCACGAGAAACTCCGGCAGGTTGATGGCGGATGCGGCAGTGCGGGGCCCTGAGCGCAACATAGACGCACCCTGATTGATGCACTATTTGGCGACCGGCGCGCTGCGATAGAATTGCCCGAAGCCCTATCGGAGGCATTTCTAGCGCATCCTGCCGCGAAACGCAATCGCGCCACGACGCACGAGAGCACAATGACACCGAACCGGCACCGCCTTTCAGCCGATTGATTTTCCAGGGGAGTAAGCACCATGCCGGGATTGACGTTCGATATCGCAAGACAATGTCTCGATCACGCGATGGCGAAGGCCAGGCAGGATTTCACCAAGCCGATTTGCGTTTCGGTCTGCGATGCGCAGGGATTCCTGCTCGCCTTTGCGCGCATGGAGGGCGCACCCGTGCGCAGCATCCAGATATCGCAAGGCAAGGCCTATACCGCGGCGCGCATGGGCGTTTCGACCGAGGCGGTTCTGGAACGTTTGAAGAGAGAGGGCATCGAGATCGGCTACTTCTGCGATCCTTTGATGACGGCACTTCCCGGCGGCAGCGTGCTCAAGGACGGCTCTGGAACAGTAATCGGTGCGGTAGGGGTCAGCGGGCTCACTTCGGCGCAGGATCAGATGATTACCGATGCCGTCGCCGAGCTGGTTCTGTCCGGCAAGTG
>JANNTE010000236.1:0-21421 GCA_031403365.1 Betaproteobacteria bacterium
GGTCGCATCCGGATTTGGCAGCGCGCGCGCGGTTTCCAGTAATTGAGGAATCAGTCGATCGAGCAAGGTCTGGCTGGACGCCGCCATGCGGCGATAGCGCGCGCCGCTCCGGATGTCGAGCAGCCGTGAATAAATGAGACCCGCATCGCTGTAGCCCATGGCCGCAATCCGGGCCAGCGCATCGTCGCGGGACAAGGTCTGCAGCCAGAGTGCGGCTGGATCCTGGCCGGCACCGTTCTCCCGCACTCCAGTGAATATTGACTCGAAGTGCCGCGAGACGACACCGCGATGCGCATCGAGTTCGCCACGCAGACTGGCATAGTCCGGGCAGCCCATCATTTCAGTTATGAGCGCGCGATCTTCATTCGCACGCGGCAGCATCTGGGTCTGCTGGTCGTCAAGATACTGCAGGCGATGTTCAAGATTGCGCAAATATATGTAAGCGGCGCGCAACTCTTCCACAGCCGCCGCCGGGAGCAGATTCTTCTCGCCAAGCAGTGCCAGCGCCTTGAGTGTCGGGCGCAACCGGAACGCCGGTTCGCGACCCCCGCGGATAATCTGGAACACCTGCACCAGGAATTCGATCTCGCGTATGCCACCCGGCCCGAGCTTGATGTTGTCCGCGATCTCGCGCTTTTGCACCTCCTGGCTGATCTGGGCATGCAGGCTGCGCAGGCTGGCAATGGCGCTGTAGTCGAGATGGCGCCGGTAAACAAAAGGCGTTACCACGGCATCGAGTTGCGCCGCGGTATCGGGGCAGTCCGGGGACTTCGGGTGCAGATCAGCCGCGCCGGTGATCAGTCGCGCTTTTACCCAGGCATAGCGTTCCCATTCGCGTCCCTGGGCGGTAAAGTATTCTTCGAGCATGTCGAAACTCACCGCAAGCGGCCCGCTCTCCCCATAGGGGCGCAGCCGCGTGTCCACCCGGAACACGAATCCGTCCGCAGTAACTTCCGCGATGCTGCTGATGAGCTTGCGAGCGAGCCGGATGAAGAACTCGTGGTTGGAAATACGTCGCGGCCCCGCGGTTTCGCCGTCTTCCGGGTAGGCAAACACGATGTCGATGTCGGAGGAAACGTTGAGTTCGGCTCCTCCGAGTTTGCCCATGGCAATCACGTGCAGCTGCTGCGTCGCGCTCGACACTGCCCCAAGGGGATTGCCAAAATCCCGCGCCAGCCATTGCGCGTGGATGACAGTGGCCACCGCTACGGATTCTTCGGCCAGCGCAGTGACGGTTTCAATCACTTCAGCCAGATCGGCGCGACCATCGAGATCGCGGATGATCAAGCCCAGCATTACAATCTTGCGCCGCCGGCGCAGCGCGGCATGCAGCGTCTTCTCGTCCGCGTACTCGTCCGCCATCTGCGCACGCATCCAGCCACGGTCCAGTCGGCCATCGAGCGCGACGCCGGTCATCAGATCGGGTTCGGCGCTCACCAGGTCGCGCGCGTAACGCGACAGCCGCACGGCGCGGGCGACGGCCGGGGAAAGGTTTTTCGAAGGGCCGGCGCCGGAAGTCATGGGTCCTTGGTTTAAAATGTTTACGCAGTATTACGCAATTCGACCTGTGCAGCGGCTTGAGCCGCAGGTCAACGCTTCCAGCTCCTGTGCGTCAATGAGACTGCGCCCGGGGCGCTTCGGATTCGACGCAAGGCCGTGCAAGTCCGACTCGTTATGAACGATCATCCAAGCCATGCATCTTAACCGAACAACAATCTGCCACTTTCCTAATCCAGCGCGCCGTTAACCCCGTGGTGCTCAAATACAGTTTTGCGTTTCTCAAGCACGGTTCGCTGTGGACCTACCGCGTCGCAACTTATTCGGTGCTGGTTGCCGGGCTGAGTTTCGTTGCGCTGGTGCTGGGATTGCGCTACGTCGTATTACCCACGATAAATAATTATCGCGAACCGATTGCACAGGCGATTGCGGGCTCTGCCGGTCAGCGCATCAGCATCGGTTCGATCACCGGCAGCTGGCACGGCTACCGGCCTGAGCTCAGTTTCATGGACGTCAAGGTCTTTGCTGCCGATGGCGCTCCGGCATTGTCCCTGAACCGGGTTGAGGCTGAGTTGTCATGGCTTCCGCTGCTGTGGGGCCAGTGGCACTTCAGTTCCCTTGCGATTTTCGGTCCCGAACTCGAAATCCGGCGCGATACCGAAGGGGCGCTGTGGGTTGCCGGACTTGCGATGCAGTCGCGCGATGGCGGCGGCGGGTTCGGCGACTGGCTCCTGGCCCAAGATCAGGTTCAGGTGCGCGATGCCACCCTGGACTGGCTGGACGAGTTCCGAAATGCGCCCAAAATCCGGTTGAACAAGGTTAATTTCCGGCTGGACAATAGTGGCAACGTTCACCGCTTCGGCCTGACCGCGATACCCCCGGCGCATCTTGCATCGCCACTGGACGCGCGTGGGGAGTTTCTGGGCCGCGGCCTGCGGGAAGTTCAGTCCTGGAACGGCCGACTCCATGTCGCGATTGACTACGCAGACCTCGCTCAGGCCCAGATATGGCTGCCCATGCCGTTGCATCTGGTCAGCGGGCTGGGGTCGCTGCGCCTGTGGCTGGGCATGAACCCGAACGGAATCGTGGCGGCGACCGCGGACGTGCGGCTGGCCAATGTGCAGACGCGGCTGGCCAGCGATCTTCCCGAACTTTTCCTGACCGAGGCTCAGGGCCGCCTGAGCTGGGCGCGGCGCGGACGGCAGACGAAAGTGTCCGCGATCGATTTCGGATTCACATCGACCAACGGACCGAAGCTGCCGCCGGCGCGCTTTACTTACACTCGCCTGGATCGCCCCGACGGCACCCGGCGCTCGGAATTGCGCCTTGCGCGCCTGGAACTTGAAGCCGTCGCCAGGCTTGCGGAATTCCTGCCACTTGATGCCGCGGTGCGCGGCCAAATGGCCCGCATCGCGCCGACCGGAACCGTGGAGGATGCACGCGTTTCGTGGGAAGGCGATTGGGTGAACCGGACGTCGTACGAGGCAGAGGCGCGTTTTTCCGCATTGTCGGCACAGCCGGACGGCGCGCTTCCGGGGTTTCGCGGCGTCAGCGGCCAACTGGATGCCAATGAACGTGGTGGTACGCTGGCGCTCAAGGCGATCAATGCGGCGGTGGAGTTTCCGGCATTGTTTGCCGGGCCGCTGCCTCTGGACTACTTCACCGTCAGCACCGAATGGAAATTGCGTGATGGCATCATCGATCTCGCCGTCAAGAGCGCAAACGTCACCAATGAGCACCTTGCCGGAAGCATTTCGGGAACTTATCGCAGTGCCCCCGAGGGCCGTGGCAGTGTGGATTTGACGGGCATGCTGGTACGCGGCGAAGCGCGCGAGATCTGGCGCTATGTGCCGCTGACTGCGCCGAATACCCATTCTTGGGCAAAGCGGGCGCTGGTTGCCGGGACCTCGAAAGACACGCGCTTTCGGCTTAAAGGTCCACTGGCCGGGTTTCCCTTTGCCGACGGAAAAGGCGGCATCTTCGAGGTCAAGATTCAAGTCAACGACGCGACGATCGACTACGCTCAGGGCTGGCCGCCGGCTACCGCGGTGTCGGGCGAGGTGGTTTTCCGGGGTGACCACATGCAGTTTACCGGGCGATCGGGCACCATGCTCGGTCTGAAATTGACGGGTGTCGAAGCTTCGGTCGCCGGTCTCGGCAAGCATAACGAGCATCTGCTCATAACTGGCAACGTTCAGGGCGCGACACCGGAATTTCTGCGCTACGTTGCCTCGATTCCGGTCGCGGAAAACGTGCGCAAATTCACCGCAAAAATGCGGGCCTCCGGCAATGCGACGCTGGACCTGGAACTCGATCTGCCGCTTCATGACGCCAAATCGTCCACATTCAACGGCGATTTGCTGTTGCAGGATAATCTGGTCACCCTGGATCCGCGTCTGCCGCCCCTGGAGCAATTCGGCGCCCGCATCGCTTTTACCCGGGAGTCGGTCAAAATCAGCGAGGGCCGAGCGACACTATTTGGTGATCCGCTGTCTTTTGAAGCGGCAAATCAGAGCGACGGTGGTATCGCCGGCAGCATGGCCGGCACGTTCAGTGTTGAGGGGCTGCGGGCGGGCAGCAAGTATCCGGCACTGGCGCTTGTGCAAGGCAAATCTTTCTGGCGCGGTAGTTTCCGCGCGCGCGAGACCGATACCTCGATTCGTTTCGATTCTGATCTGCTTGGTCTGAACTCCGCATTGCCGCCGCCCTTTGACAAGAGCGCCCAGGCCAGCATGGCGCTGAGCCTGGAACTGCGCGAACCATCGTCGGGACCTCGTGTGCTCGCCGTCGGGGTCGGCAAGATTGCCTCCGCGCAACTGGTGCTTGATGCCGCCGCGAGCGGTGGCGTGCGCCGCGGTACGGTGAGTTTTGGCAGCGTCCCCGCGATCTTGCCTGACCGGGACGGATTGTGGGTGCGCGGCCGTCTCGGTGTCGTGGACCTCGACGCTTGGCAGGCGGCGCTGGGAAGTGGCGGCGAGCGTTCGCAGACCAATCTCGCCGGAGTTGACCTGCAGTTGGACGCTCTGGATGTAAATGGCCGCCGTTTTCATGATCTGAAGGTCGAAGCGATGCGCAAGGGCGCGGCGTGGCAGGCGACGTTGGCGGGCCGGGAGATCGCGGGCCAGGCATCCTGGGCATCCGAGGGCGACGGCAGACTGGCCGCCCGACTGTCCCGGTTCATATTGCCGACCGTCGCAACGCAAATCCGGGCCAGCAGAAGCGGGAGCGAGGCGGCGTTGCGTTTGCCTGCAATAGATCTGGTGGCCGACAGCTTTACCTATGGCAATCGGGACCTCGGACGACTGGTCGTCGTGGCCGCGCAGCAGGGCTTCGGCTCGCAAACTGCGGCCGGCTGGCAACTACAGCAGTTGGAGATTGCCAATCCGGAGAGCCGGTTTTCCATGAACGGACGTTGGGTAACCGGTGATGTGTCCCGCACCGATGTCCGGGTCAAGCTTGAAGTATCCGATTTGGGCAAGTTCCTGGCGCGTCTGGGCTGGCCGGACACGGTAAAGGGCGGAAGCGCCATGCTTGAAGGTCCGATTGCCTGGAGCGGCAATCCGACGCGGCTTGACATGCCGTCCCTGTCGGGCCATTTGACGCTGGAGGCGAAGAACGGACAGTTCCAGACCATCGAACCGGGCGTAGCCAAGTTGCTGGGGATCCTGAGCCTGCAGGCCTTGCCCAGGCGCATAACTCTGGATTTTCGCGACGTGTTCAGCAAAGGCTTCAGGTTTGATCGCATTTCCTCGAACCTGCACATAAACGCAGGGGTGGCCGATACCCAGGATTTTCTGATGGACGGATCAGCTGCGCAGGTGCGGATGCGCGGACAGGTCGATCTAGCCGGGGAAACTCAGGCCCTGGCAGTGCATGTCAAACCTTCTTTGTCGGAAAGCATCGCCATTGCCGGTGCCATTCTCAATCCCGCGATTGGTGTCGCTGCATTGATCGCGCAAAAAGCGCTCAAGGATCCCTTCAGCGAGATCGCAGCATTCGATTACTCAATCACCGGAACCTGGGCCGACCCGGTCGTTACCCGGGTCGCCAAGCCGTCTGCAAACATTAAAGGCAGAGGACGATAGAGTTTTTGCGAGCGAGCGAGGTTACAATCCGGCCTCGCAGCCCGAAATTTAGACAGCCCAGAATTTATCCGCTAGCGCCATGGCAACCACGACCAAATCAGGATTCGGCCGCGCGAAACAGCGCGGTGCCCGCGAGCAAGCCGCGCCGGTGACCGCAACGGTAAAAGGTCAGGGGCGCACCCAGACGTTTCGCATCGCCGGCGTGCAGATGGCTTCCGGGCCGAACGTGGGAGCGAATCTGAACGAAGCCGGCCGGCTCATCGAAGCAGCCGTGGCCCAGGGCGCGCGTCTGGTGGCTTTGCCGGAATATTTCGCCATCATGGGTATGCGGCCGTCGGACAAAGTGAAAGTCAGCGAACGGGACGGCGACGGACCGATTCAGAATTTCTTGTCGGCGACCGCGAAAAAACATGGTATCTGGCTGATCGGCTGCACCGTGCCCATGCAGGCGCCGAGCGAAGGCAAGATTTACAACTCATGCCAGCTCTACGACGACCGCGGCAAAATGGTGGCTCGCTATGACAAGATTCACCTGTTCAGTCTCGATCTGGGCAAGGAGCGATTCGCCGAAGAAGGCACGCTTGAGGCGGGCAAGCAGGTCAAGGTGGCGGATTCGCCGTTCGGACGCATTGGTCTTTCAGTGTGCTACGACTTGCGTTTTCCCGAACTCTACCGTGCGATGGCCGGTGTGGACATTATCGCTGTTCCTTCCGCCTTTACCGAAACCACGGGGCGCGCCCACTGGGAATCGCTGGTACGCGCGCGCGCCATCGAAAATCTGGCCTATGTGCTGGCACCGGCGCAGGGGGGCTACCATCTGAGCGGACGTGAAACCCACGGCGACTCCATGGTGGTCGACCCGTGGGGCACGGTGCTCGACCGCCTGCCGCGCGGTTCGGGCGTCGTGATCGGTTCGGTCAATCCCGCCTACCAGGCCAGTCTGCGCAAGAGCCTGCCGGCGCTGACGCACAAGGTAATTCATAAAATCTGAAGCCGGCGGCGCCAGGAATCAGGAGCCCCGGGACGAACAGGGGAACGGACATCGTGTTCAAATGGTCATTCTTACAACGGCATCCCATCATTACACTAACGGGAACGGAAACAAAAAGACTCGTATCCACGCCTAGCCCCTAGCCCCTAGCCCCTAGCCCCTAGCCCATGCCCAACGATCCGACCAATAATCACGAACTGCTGTTCGCAACCGCCGACAGCACCCTGCTTACACCATACGGGCTGGATGCGGGTGGAATAGAGCGCGTCTTTGGCCAGATCATGGCCCACAGTGTGGATTACGCCGACCTGTATTTCCAGTATTCGCGCTCCGAAGGCTGGAGTCTGGAAGAAGGCATGGTGAAGTCGGGCAGTTTCAACATTGATCAGGGCGTCGGTGTGCGCGCCGTCAGCGGTGAAAAGACCGCCTTTGCCTACTCGGACGAGATCAGCTTGCCGGCACTGGAATCGGCCGCGCAGGCAACGCGTTCAATCGCCCGGCGCGGTGAGCAGGGTGCAACCCGGGTTGCAGCCAGATCACGCGGACGCAGTCTCTATCTTCCGGAAGATCCGCTGAAGAGCCTTGCCGATGTCGACAAGGTGAAGTTGCTGGAAAAGCTGGAGCGCCACGCGCGCGCGATCGATACCCGGGTGACGCAGGTCATGGCCTCGCTTGCGGGGGAATACGAAGTCGTGCTGATCGCGCGTTCCGACGGTAATTTCGCCGCTGATGTGCGACCGTTGGTGCGGCTGTCGGTGCAGGTTATTGTCGAGCAGGGCGGTCGTCGCGAGCAGGGTAGCGCGGGCGGAGGCGGACGTTTCGACTATGCGTATTTTACCGATGATGTGTTGCGCGACTACGCAGCCAGAGCCGTACACCAGGCGGTGACCAATCTTTCGGCGCGCCCGGCCCCGGCAGGTACGATGACGGTGGTGCTTGGACCAGGCTGGCCGGGAATCCTGCTGCATGAAGCCATCGGCCACGGGCTTGAGGGCGACTTCAATCGCAAGGGCAGCTCGGCTTTTTCCGGCCGCATCGGCCAGCGTGTGGCGGCCCCAGGTGTGACGGTGGTTGACGACGGGACCATAGCCCGGCGCCGCGGCTCGCTGAATGTGGACGACGAGGGTAATCCGACGCAGCGCAGCGTGCTGATCGAGGACGGCATACTCAGGGGCTATATTCAAGACACGCTGAACGCGCGCCTGATGGGCATGCCGGTTACTGGCAACGCCCGGCGCGAATCCTACGCTCACGTGCCGATGCCGCGCATGACCAATACCTACATGCTCAATGGAGACAAAGCCCCCGCTGAAATCATTGCCTCGGTCAAGCACGGCCTCTACGCGGTGAATTTCGGTGGCGGTCAGGTTGACATTGTCAGCGGCAAGTTTGTGTTCTCGGCGGCCGAGGCGTACATGATCGCGGACGGCAAAGTGACCTATCCGGTCAAGGGCGCCACGCTGATCGGCAATGGCCCCGACGCGCTGACGCATGTATCCATGATCGGCAACGACATGAGTCTTGATCCGGGAGTCGGCACCTGCGGCAAGGAAGGCCAGAGCGTGCCGGTCGGTGTCGGCCAACCGACGTTGCGTATCGACGGACTGACGGTCGGGGGAACGGCTTGAAGCTGGGGCGAGAGGTGATGGACGAGGCGCCAGTGCAGCGCAAAGCGGCAGGTTTTCCTGCATTGCTCATGTGTGCAGTCACGGCAATAGTCGCGGGCTCGTCGCCCCCTTTCCCTGGTTCCTCGTCCCTCGCGCCTACCCACTATCGCCGCTTCCCTCTTCCCTCTTCTCCTTACCCTCGTCCATAGTCCCACGCGCAATGATCCTCATCCTCAACGACGGCGCCGAACCGGGAAACCCGGAATACGAGCAATTGATCCAGGCGCTCGCGCTCCTGCCCAACATCAAGACGCGGATCCATCGCATTCAGGGCACTGAACGCTCGGTTACCGAAATCTATCTGCTGGGCGACACCAAGGCGCTGGCGATTGACGACATGCAGGCTTTGCCTGCAGTGGCGCGGGTGATTCGAGTCTCCGAGGAGTTTCGCGTGCTCGGGCGGCATAAGGACGATGACCGTCCGACATATTTCGACTATCAGGGACTTCGCTTCGGCCAGGACACACTGCATATTTTTGCCGGGCTTTGCGCCGTGGATACGCGAGAGCACGTCGATATCATGATGCGTGCGCTCAAGGACAACGGCCAGCAGTGCACGCGCATGGGTGCCTACAAGCCGCGCACCAGTCCGTATGCGTTTCAGGGACACGGAAAATCCTGCCTGCCTTTCGTGTTCGAACTGGCCGGGAAGCACGGCATCCGCGTCATCGCGATGGAAGTGACCCACGAATCGCATGTCGAGGAAATCCGGCAGGCGTTGCGCGATACCGGGCATCCGACCGGAGTGATGTTGCAGATCGGCACCCGCAATACCCAGAATTTCGAGCTGTTGAAGATCGTTGGCCGGCAGAAGGAATTTCCGGTGCTGATCAAGCGTGGATTCGGCATCACGCTCGACGAGTCGCTCAACGCTGCGGAATACCTGGCCAGCGAGGGCAATCACCGCGTCGTCTTTGGCTTGCGCGGCATGAAAACCAACCTCGGCGATCCGCATCGCAATTTCGTGGATTTCGCCCAAGTTCCGGCCGTCAGGCGTTTGACGCGCATGCCGGTGTGCATCGACCCCAGCCACTCGGTCGGCTCGCGCATGGCAGGTCCGGACGGCATACTCGACGTCATGCATGTCACCGCGCAAGGCGTGCTGGCGGGGGCGAACATGATTCTGGTGGACTTTCATCCCAACCCTTCCAAGGCGCTGGTTGACGGTCCGCAGGCTTTGCGGCTCGATGAGCTGCCGCTGTTCATTGAAGATGTGGCGATCGCGCGCCAGGGCTACCTCAAGCGCGCCGAACTGGCCCGCCGCCACACGGTTCGCGCTTGAGTGCGGCGTTGCCCGGCAGCCCCAACGCAATGGCTTGATGATCGGGCGACGCTTTACCGGTCAGGGCTGCTCCAGCATAATTGCAGGCGGTTGAGGTGCGTGGCCAATCCTGGCTGATTACCGTGCAGTTTTCTCCCAATGCAAAACGTAAAAATCGGTCCGACAGAAATGGCTAATGCCGACGCCCCACCACTGGAAAACGTGATGCTTCAAGCGCTGGAGCCCCTTGGCGAGGGTACCGCGCTGGCGCAACAGATTTTCGAGTTGATTGGCCACTCCAGATTTCTGGCGGATTTTACCCGCGAGGAAGTGCAGCGCCTTGCCGGCTTCATGCGCATCTACCGCGCGCGGGAAGGGCAGATGATCATCCGCGAGGGCGACGCCGATGATCACATGCTGTTGATCGTGCAAGGCCAGGTGGAAGTCATCAAGACCGACTCCCTTGGCAACCGGCAGCCGATGACCATTGTCGGACCCGGTGCCACACTCGGCGAAATGTCGATGATCGACGGGGAACCGCGCTTCGCGAGTTGCGTGGCGCTAGAACCGACCACGTTCGCTGTTTTTTTCCGGAGCAGCATGGTTCAGATCATTCTCGAGGAACCGAGCCTGGGCGCCAAAGTGCTGGTCAAACTCATTACCCTGCTGTCCCAACGCTTGCGCCAGACCAGTTCCGATCTGCTTCAGCAGCGCGAGCGTTAAGCAGGCACCGGTTGCGGCCCGGTATCCACAGTGCGCCTTGCACTACCATGGCTGATCTGCCTCAACCTGCTGTCGTCGGCAATGCCCGCCCACGCGATCACGCTCGTCGACGATGCCGGTACCCGCCTGCAATTGCATGACCCGGTACGGCGCGTCATTTCGCTTTCGCCACACCTGACCGAACTGATGTTTTCCATCGGCGCGGGCGCGCTCCTGGCCGCCAGCGCGCGTGGCAGTGACTTTCCGGCCGAAGCGGCAGCGCTACCCGAAATCGGCGATGTTGCGGGACTCGATTTTGAGCGGATTCTGGCTTTGCGGCCGGACCTGGTGCTGGCCTGGCACAGCGGCAACCGGACGGTTGACGTCGAGCGCCTGCGTGAGCTTGGATTGCGCGTACTGGTGCTCGAGCCGAAACGGCTCGAAGATATCGGGCGGCATCTGCGCATGCTGGGGTTCGTAACCGGTCTGGGCGAGATTGCGCACGCGCGCGCCCTCAATTTTGAACAACGCATCGACGCGCTGAGACAGCGTTACGCGAAGCGCGCTGCGGTGCGTGTACTCTTCGAGATCTGGCACAGCCCGCTGTTCACGGTCAACGGCGAACACCTGATCAGCGATGTGCTCAGACTGTGTGCCGCGGAAAACATTTTTTCCGGTCTGCCGCGCCTGGCCGGCGAAGTGTCCATCGAGCAGGTGTTGCTCATCGACCCGGATGCCATCGTGGTTGGATCCGAAGCGCTCGATGCGGGTGTCGGAAACTGGATGAAGTATCCGTATTTGCAGGCTGTGCGTAACGGCAACGTGCTCAGCATCTCGGCGGACCTGATCACCAGGCAAACCATCCGCATTGCCGATGCCGCCGAACGCGTCTGCGCCGGATTGGACAAGGCCCGGCACTGACCTGGAACGCAACGGCAGGATTCTCAAGAGCTGGCGCAGCGCGAGAATGCCTCAGGTTTTGATGCAGTCACCCGCGTAGAGTATGGGACCGGAGGGCAGTCCGGTGGGCGAGCCGCCGGCGGGCTCAACACTCATCGCGAGGCCTTTGGCGGTGTCGAGTTTGACTGCCAATGCCGGCGCAACATTGACCAATTGAGTTTCGTGCGTGGTAATCAGGCCAATGGATATCGGTTTTTCCCCGCCTTCGGGCAAAATCCACAGTTCCCACGAAGTGTCCGAGGCCATCTCGGCATGTCCGATCACACGGATGCGCAGCGCGCGGCCTGCGTCTTGTCCCGGTTCCCAGGTTGCCGTCATGGCCGGCTTGCTGGTGGCAAGGTCGTTCATGATGACCACCATTCTGCCTTCGACCTGCGCCGTATCCGGTTGAGGCAGCACAAAAGCGATGATCAGCGCCAGTGCCAGCACCCCGGAGGCGAACGATGACAGGCGCCAGAATGAAAGACTTTCCCATAACCCAGGCTGGTTCGCGCGCAGTTTCGAGATTCTGCGCTCAATCGCAACCCATACCCGGGACGGCGGCTCGATGGCTGGCAGGTGATCAGCAAGCGGGGTCAGCCTCGCTTCCCATTGCGCCACCGCCCGGCGCAGTGGTGGACTGCTGCGCAGATAGATTTCAAAGCGGCGGCGCACGCGCGAAGCCATGGTTCCGAGCACATACTCGGCAGCCAGCTTGTCGCGCAAACCTTCATTCGCCAATTTCATTGCCATCCACCAGTAATGTTCTTCCTATGTTGTCGGCTTAAATTGCCTGTTACTTTCACTAACTCAGGTCTCCCAGACATTGCTTCAAGCGCTCAAGTCCCCGGCGTACCCAGGTCTTCACGGTTCCCAGCGGTTTGCCGGTTTTTTCCGCCAGTTCACCGTGGGACAGTCCCTGGAAGAACGCCAACTGAATACTGCGCCGCTGCTCTTCCGTCAGCGTCTTCATGCACTGCGTCACAGCGTTCGCGTCCCGCGATTGGTGCAACAAGGCTTCCGGTCCGGGGGATTCGTCCGCAATCGAATCCATCAGTTCCTCATGCTGCTCATTGAGCTCAACCTCGCGTGGACGCCGCAGCAGGTCCAGCGCCCGGTTTCGGACAATGGCGGTCATCCAGGTCATCGGCGCGCTCTTGGCCCGGCTGTAGCCTTCTGCGTGATTCCAAATGCTGACGAACGCTTCCTGCAGCACTTCTTCCGCCCAGTCCCTGCGTCGAGTTATACGCACGGCGACGGCAAACAGTTTCGCGGAACTGCATTTATACAAGGCGGCGAATGCACGCTGATCGCGCAGCGCACAGCGCGCGAGCATGCCGGAAAGCTGCTCTGGGTCGAAATTGTCACGCAGATCCATTGCTATCGCGGCCCTTTTGCCAATAGACGTCGGTTACTCCGGCTGCGCGATTGAGCACGCGGCAAAGCACGAACAGCAGGTCCGATAGTCGATTCAGATACTGTTGCAGCGAAGGAGACAAGGGTTCGGCGACACACAGACTTACAACCCGGCGTTCGGCGCGCCGGCAAACCGTGCGCGCGACATGGCAGAGCGCGGCGCCGCGCGACCCGCCGGGCAGGATAAATTCCTTCAACGGTGCCAGGGTGTCATTGTGGCGGTCGAGTTCGTTCTCCAGACGCGTGACGTGTCCCTGGCCGACGCTGGTATATCCCGGAATACTCAGTTCACCGCCGAGATCGAACAGATCATGCTGGATCGCCAGCAGGCCGACGCGCACCGCGTCCGGGATCGGTTCGGCAAGCAGCACGCCCAGCGCGCTGTTCAGTTCGTCGACCGCGCCGATGGCTTCTATGCGCAGGCTGTCCTTGGCTATCCGCGCACCGTCACCGAGGCCGGTGGTGCCAGCGTCGCCGGTCCGTGTGTATATCTTGCTGAGGCGGTTAGCCATGCAGGGTTGCTCTGCCAACAGTGGTTAAAAAAATTGCCGGTATTCTATAACGCCGACCTGCGGCACTGCGAACTAATGATCGTAGCCCAAAATGATATGCGGCCCTCATTGCTGTGGCATGGCCGTCGAGCGTGGATCGCCGCCGAGATCCTGGAGCTCGAGCTGCAGATAGCGATGCAAGGCGTTCTTGCGATGAATGAACCCATATGTACTCCAATCCCGGTAGGCGGGGAGGGCTGCGTTCTCCACCGATTCCATCAGGCTGGAGCTTTCGGCGTACAGCGCTTTCATTTTCCGGTCCAATTCCATCAGATAGTCTGCGGTCAGGGCGATGGCGTCCGGTCCGGATACCGGTCCATAGCCGGGCACCACGCGTACCGGCCCGGATGCTCTGAGCTGGTGCAACGCTTGCTGCCAGCCTTCGAAGTCGCTGTCGCGGATATCGGGAATGCGGCCGACGCTAACCAGTCCGCCCGCGAATAACACCCGGCTTTCGTGGTCGAGCACAGCCAGATCGCCGGGTGTGCTCGCCCAGCCCGCATAAATCAACTCCAGTTGCCTGCCGCCGGCGGTGATGTTCGTTGACTCGAGAATCTCCCGCTGCGGCAGCACCAACCGGGTTCCCTCGAGTTCCCCGCCCAGTAGCGGATTCAGATTCTTGAGGCAGTGTTCGCAGCGCGCCCGCATCAGCTTTCCGGTCTCCGAATGGGCCAGAATAGGAATGCCGCGTTCCGCGAACGCGGCGTTTCCAAACAAGAACTCCTGCACTGCGTGGGTGACGATTACAAGTTCTATGGGTTTGCCGGTTATGCGTCCGATCGCTTCGATCATGCGGCGACCATGGCGATAAGTGACTCCGGTATCGACCACGACAACGCCAGTCGGGCCGACAATGAACCCGCTGTTGGCCACGAAACCGCGATTAAGTGCGGATATCTCGCCAGAATCTCCAATGAAGGCGTAGACGCCGTCAGCGACTTGCTGCGGCTGGAGCATCTCCTGAGCAGGCAACGCAAGCGGCAGCACCGCAAGAGCCGCGGCGGCCGCGATCTGCAGCCTCCGCCACAGCAAGGGCTCTACCGTCTGGTCAGTCTGCAAGCTATGATGGGGGCTGATCTGTATAAGCATGTGGGTCCCATGATATCCGCAATCACACGTGGTGCCGTTGTTGCCGTCCTGCTCGCGATGGGCAAATTCGCACTCGGAGGAGAAATTCCTGGCGCAGATAAGCAGTCACTCGAGAATTTCGCAGTCACGCAGGTTGCCCCGGGAAACTATGTTCACTTCGGCGGTTTCGATGAACGGTCGGCGGACAATCTGGGAGATAACGCCAATATCGGCTTTGTAATTGGCGAGAAATGCGTGCTGGCGATTGATACCGGTGGTTCACTGGCTGTCGGCCGTGCCTTGCGGCGGGCAATTGCGCGGGTAACACCGCTGCCGGTCTGTTATGTGGTGCTGACCCATGTGCATCCCGACCATTTTTTTGGGGCAGCGGCCTTCCTGGAGGATCAGGCGCAACTCATTGCGCACCGCAACTACCCGGCTCAACTGGCAGCGCGCTCGCGCTCGTACGCCCAATCGCTGCAGCGTGATCTGGGCCCGCTGGCGGCAGGATCAATCATTGTGCAACCGACAATATTGGTCGAGGACATTCTGGAGATTGATCTTGGCGGCAGGAGCGTTCAGGTGCAGGCCTGGTCTCCCGCGCACACGGATAACGACTTGACGGTATTTGACACTCAGACGCGCACTTTTTGGCTTTCAGATTTATTGTTCGTCGATCACACACCGGTGATCGACGGCACCATTACCGGATTCCTGGCCGCGATGAAAAAGTTGCGGGGCATGGAGGCGGCTCACTATGTGGCCGGACATGGTAGCAGCCAGTTGGCCTGGCCCGGGCCGCTTGATGCGCAGCAGCGCTACCTGACGACGATTCTCGATGGAACCCGCGCCGCGTTGCGCGCGCGCAAAACCATCCAGCAGGCCACGGACGAAGTGGGTTGGCCCGAAGCCGGGAATTGGCAGGCATTCGAGTTGTTTCACCGCCGCAACGTGACCGCGGCTTACACCGAACTGGAGTGGGAATAGAGCAGGGAATCAGTCGCGCGCGAAACCCTGGTATATACTTCCCGGCATTCGCCATGCCCTCCCACGGAGACCCAGTGACCAGGATCAGCCTGTACCTCGCAATACTCAGCCTGCTGACCGGACTGGCGAGCGCTCCGGTCCGCGCCAATGAGAATGCCGAGCCGGATCCGGCGAAAAGCCAGTATTGGGAGCCGATCCGCCAGATCATGTTCGGAGATCGCGTCATCAATCCCGATGCGCGCGACATTATTCGCGTCTACCTGAACCGCCGTGCCGATGATGCGTCCACGGTTCCGGTAGCCGTCAAGGCGCAGATTGATCAGACCGACAAGGAGTACATCAAGTCGATCTACCTGATTGTCGAACGCAATCCCTCGCCCACCGCGGGCGTGTTTCATTTCGTGCCGGGCAGTGGCCGCGCCCAGGTCGAAACCCGGCTGCGCTTCGAGGACTATAGCTTCGTGCGAGCCGTGGCGGAAATGAACGACGGCAGGCTGTACATGGCGCAGCGCTGGGTGAAGGCAGCGGGCGGATGTTCCGCACCCAACGGCAAGAAATTGTCAGAATCCCTGCTGGGCAACATGAAACTGCGTTTCGACGATGAAATGATCACCTACAACCGGCCCAATCTGGTGCAGGTCATGATTCGCCATCCGAATGAATCCCCGCTCGCGGCGAATTTCACCGAGGGCGACGTGCCGCAGTTCGTGCGCAGCGTGAAGGTGACTTTTGGCGGCAAACCGGTGATGGATGCGCAGGTCGATTTTTCCCTGTCCGACAATCCCAATTTCCGCTTTTTCTTCACTCCGGAAGAAAAGGGTGAACTGAAAATCGAAATCGAAGATACTCACGACCGCAAATTCAATCATTCGATCAACATTTCCGAGGGCGTGCCGCTGCCCGGCGGTTGACCGTTGTGGTTCTGATGAGAACGTTGACCAGCCAGTGCGGTTCGGATAAAGTCTCGCGGGATTTTTTTGCGTTCCAACCAGTCGTTCAGAATCGAGGAAGCTTTAATTCATGAATACTCGCAGCTTTAGCTTTGCCGGCCTCGCCATGGCCCTGTCGATGCTGACCGCGCCGCTTCACGCGGAAGGAAATGCCGAGGCAGGCAAGAACAAGACTGCGATGTGCGCCGGTTGCCACGGGATTCCCGGGTTTCGAACCGCATATCCGGAGACCTATCACGTTCCCAAGCTGGGCGGGCAGAATGCCGGCTACATCGTGAGCGCGCTTAAGGCCTACAAATCCGGCGATCGTCGGCATCCGAGCATGAAGGCGATTGCCGCCAGCCTGTCCGAACAGGACATGGCTGATCTGGCTGCTTACTATTCGGGCAAGTAAGCCCGTTCAAGATCTGAAAAGGGATGATATGAACAAGCTGTGGATAGCGACGATTGCGGTGGCCGGATGGGCATTGTGTGGTAGCGCAGTGGCTGGAGGAAATGCAGCCAAGGGCAAGGAGAAAGCCGCATTGTGCGCCGCCTGCCATGGAGCGGATGGCAATACGCCGCTCGCCCCCGACTATCCCCGGCTGGCCGGGCAGCCAGCCGACTTCCTGGGTAAAGCACTGCGCGACTACAAAACCGGCAAGCGCAAGAATCCGCTCATGGCGCCGCAGGCGGCGAATCTGTCAAAGCAGGACATCAATGATCTGGCAGCGTATTACGCCAGCCTGAGCGGGGACCTGAAGGTTAAATAATTTCCACGCCGGGTCAGCAGTAACGAAATGGGAGCCCAGGGCTCCTTTTTTGTTGCCGCGACTGCGGGCGGCAAGACAATCCCGGTGTCAGCCAAGTCCGCGCCGGATGCATTCGAGATACGCAGCCTCGTTGGGCGCCATACGGTCGCGTTGCGCACGCCAGACCACTTCGCCCAGACATTCCAGCAACACATGCAAGGCATCGTGCTCTGTAGCGGCCTGGCGCACCAGCTGGCGGTACGCAGCGCCGATCCCGCGCGGCTGATCGATCGAAACCTGCTCGGCAACGGCCAGATGCAGCGATAAATGCAGAAATGGATTGACTGCGCCGCTGTCGGGGAAGAAGTCCCGCTCGAGATTTTGCTCTGCCGCGTCGAGCAATGAGTGATATTCCGGGTGCAGCAGCATGATCTCGATTGCCGTGCGTTCCAGTCCTTGCAGGGCTGTCTGCGAGCGATGCTTGCCCCAGGCCTCAAAGAAGAAGCGGCGTGCGTCGGCGCGTGAGGGGTTGAACATAGGCGGCGAGTGGGGACAGTGCGCTTTAACCTGGTTTGATCTTCGGTTTGAACTCGCATAAGTCCCGGATCAGACAACCCGGGCAGCCGGGCTTGCGTGCCTTGCAGACGTAGCGTCCGTGCAGGATCAGCCAGTGGTGCGCATCGCGTCGAAAGGGCTCCGGAACAAATTTCAGCAGGCGCCGCTCAACTTCCACGACATTCTTGCCCGGCGCCAGGCCGGTGCGATTGGCGACACGGAAGATATGGGTATCGACCGCGATCGTGGGTTCGCCGAAAGCGGTATTGAGAACAACGTTGGCGGTTTTGCGCCCGACGCCGGGCAGGCTTTCGAGATCCTCCCGCTTGGCCGGAACCTGGCCTCCGAACTTCTCCACCAGCAGGGCGCAGGCCGCGATAATGTTCCTGGCCTTGGTGCGATATAGACCAATGCGCTGGATGTAAGGCGTGAGGCCGATCTCGCCCAAGTGCAGAATTCCCGGTGGCGTGTTTGCGACGGCAAACAACTTTACGGTGGCGAGGTTGACGCTTTTGTCGGTGGCCTGTGCGGATAAAATGACCGAGATCAGCAACTCGAACGGCGATTGATAGACCAGTTCCGTGGCTGGCGCTGGATTGGCAGCGCGCAGTCGGAGGAAAATTTCCTGTCGCCTGGCGGGGTTCATATCCATTCCGAACTGATTGCCGTCGTCATGCGGAACCAGCGCGGCGTGCGCGCGCGCGTTCGAGCGCGGCCTGAACCGCGGCTTTCTTGCGCTCCATGCTGGCGCTGCCCCCGTCCGTTTCCCGGTGTGCGAGCGGGCCTTGCGCCTTGCGGGCGAGCCGCTCATTGCGCTCGTTTTCGGTGCGAGCGAGGCGAAATTGTCGAAATCTGAAGCGCTCTCGCGCCATTACGGAAAGATCTTCGACTGATTGCAGCGCCAGCCTGGCGGCATGCCGGTTGCCCCGGCGCGTCAATTGGCCCAGTTCGACCATATCAATGCAATCCACCGGACAGGGCGGCACGCAGAGCGCACACCCGGTGCATAATTCGGTGAGCACCGTGTGCATGCGCTTTGCCGCGCCGACAATTGCATCGACCGGACAGGCGTCAATGCACAGTTTGCAGCCGATGCAGCGCGCTTCGTCGATCAACGCAGCCTTGCGCGCCTGCTCGATGCCATGGGCCGGATTGAGCGGTATCGGCGCACGGCCCAGCAGACTGGCCAGTTTGCGGATACCCGCCGCACCGCCGGGCGGGCACTGGTTGATCTGCGCCTCGCCGCGCGCGATGGCCTCGGCGTACGGCCGGCAGGCAGGGTAGCCGCACTGGGTGCACTGCGTCTGCGGCAGCACCGCGTCCATGGCGTCGGCAAGGGCGGTAATTGCTGCGGAGTTCACTACCGAGTTCACTGCGGTTCTCGCGGTGGAATTAAACCACGTAACTGACGATTGGTTTACGGCTGCGCCCGCTGGTCCAGGCGGGTGATGCAGCGCCTTATCCATTGAGCTGTCAATTTTTCCTGCACCGAATTTTGCCCCAGGCGCGCGGCAAGGCCCGGAAAATCGACGCGGTCGAGCGGCTGATCCTGGTTGAAGCAGGAGAATACGAAGCTGCGCGCGCCGGTAACGGGATCGATGTGCGGTTGCAGGCATTGCGCGCAGATTTCTTTCATCATGCATTGCATCGGCGAGTTGATCGAGCCGATGGCGAAATGATGCGGCTTTACATGGGCTTTGAGCACGCCGTGGCGCGCCGCCGCCACGGCGGCCATCATGCGGTCGGAGCCGATGGCGATAATGCGATCCGCGTCGTTGAATGCTATGGACTGTTCGCCGAGTTGTCCGGTCGCGTAAGCCGTCATCGCCTGCACGATGTTTCCCACAAAACTGCGGTCGGTATTGCGGGTGGGCGTGAATCCGGGAGCTTCATCGCAGCACCAGATGACCACGTCGGCGGCGGCTTCGATTTCCGCGACCTTGTAACGATCGATTATTTTCTTGTAGCCGGCGAAGTACAGCACCCGTGAACCGGCGGCGCGCAGCGCCTGGCCGATTGAAAACAGCACCGCATTGCCCAGGCCACCGCCAACCAGTGCCACGGTTTCATTGCCGTGTATCTCGGTCGCAGAACCGGTAGGGCCCATGAGAATCACGGGCTCTCCGGGTTTCAGCAGCGCACACAGATCCGACGACCCGCCCATTTCCAGAACGATGGTGGAAACCAGACCGTTGGCACGATCCACCCAGGCCCCGGTCAGCGCAAGGCCTTCCATGGCCAGGCGCGTGCCATCGGTAGTTTTGGCCAGCGACTCGAAATTCTGCAGACGGTAGAACTGCCCGGGTTGAAATTTTCGCGCCGCCTGGGGCGCCCGTATCACGACTTCGACAATGTTCGGCGTGAGCCGGATGACTTCATGCACGCTCGCGCGCAGATCGAGGTTCAGTTCAGCAAAAAAATCGCGGTCAGTTTGCGCCGATGCCGGTGGCAGGTTTGCCAGCACCCGGCTGATCACCGGATAACCCTGCTTGGCGCTGCCCATGGCCTTGACCACGTTGCCGAAGAATGACGGATGCAGATCGCCGAAAAAACTCACAAAGCGGCCATCCTTTCGTCGAGACAACAGGACTTGCGGCGTACCGGGCTTGGCGCTCTTTTCCGGCTTGACCGGATTGCCCGATTCGTCGCAGGCCTGGAAATAGCGACCGTCGAGGGCGAAGTTCTTGGCATCTTCGCGTGCCAGCACGGTATTGGGTTGGGTACCTGCAGCGACCAGCACGGTGCGGGCGGGCAGCGTAATGTCGCCGCCGCCTTCGCCGCTTACGCTCACGCGCAGGCCACAGGCATAGCCGTAGTCGTCCACCACGACGGCCGCCGGGGCCAGGTTCTCGGCGAAGCGGATGCCTTCCTCCAGCGCTTTTTCGATTTCTTCGTGATTCAGGGTATACGAAGGGCTGTCGATCAGGCGCTTGCGGTAGGCGAGGGTTACACCGCCCCAGGATTGCAGCAATTCGAGCACCCGCGGCTCGCGCCCGGCCGCGGCAGCCCTCGTCCGCTCGGAGCGTATCGCACGCGCGTGGGCCAGGAACTCGTCGGCGATCTGGCGTTCCGGCGCGGTCCACGCGGCGCGGACTTTTTCTTCATCGCCTTCGGCGCACAGGGTTTCGTATCGGCGCAGAAACTTTTCGACCTGCAGCGGTTAATAAGCAAGCGACTCCGTGGCGGTATCGACGGCGGTGAGCCCACCGCCGATCACCACCACCGGCAGGCGCAACTGCATGTTGGCAATGGAATCGTTTTTCGCCGCGCCGGTGAGTTGCAGAGCCATCAGAAAATCCGAGGCGGTGCGTACGCCCGGTGCCAGCGCATTGGGAATGTCGAGAACGGTCGGACGGCCCGCTCCCGCGGCCAGCACGACATGATCGAAACCCAGCGCAAACGCATCGTCCACTTCCAGCGTGCCGCCGAAGCGCACGCCGCCAAACAGGGCAAACTGCTCGCGTCGCTGCAGCAGCAGGCGAATCAGTTTGAGGAAGTTCTTGTCCCAGCGCACCGTAATTCCGTACTCGGCCACGCCGCCGAAGCCGGCCATGAGACGGTCGTCGAGGGATTCGTAAAGCGATTCAACGTCGTAAATGGGCTCAAAAGCGACCCGCGTTCCGCGTGTATCGACGCCGCCGATGTGTGCCGGCAATGGTTCGATTTTCAGACCGTCGATGCCCACCACCGCATGACCGTCGTTCATCAGATGATGCGCGAGTGTGAAGCCAGCGGGACCCAGCCCTGCAATCAGCACCCGGCGCCCGCTCGGCGCCATGGGCAGGGGTCGTTTCAGATTCAGCGGGTTCCAGCGCGTAAGCAGCGAGTAGATCTCGAAACCCCAGGGCAGCTCTAGCACATCCTTGAGCGTGCGCGTCTCCGCTTGCGGGATATTCACCGGCTCCTGCTTCTGGTAGATGCAGGACTTCATGCAGTCGTTGCAGATGCGGTGGCCCGTCGCGGCGACCATGGGATTGTCCAGCGCAATCATGGCGAGCGCGCCAAGCGTCACGCCTTCCGT
>JANNTE010000237.1:0-2669 GCA_031403365.1 Betaproteobacteria bacterium
CCACCGGGTTGATCCGCTTGCGCTTCGAGCGTGATCTGGCCGTTGCCGCCGGGCGCGCCGCGTCAGGCAGCGAGGTCGTGGCCACACGTTGCGGACCGAACGAGGTCCAGCAGGCCGGCGTCGGAATTCCGCTGCTGATGATCCACGGCAGCGGCGGCGGCCACGACCAGGGCATGGCCTGGGCGCGGCGGCTGGTGCAGCAGGGTGTGCGCGTGATCGCGATGTCGCGCTTCGGCTACCTGCGCACACCAAGGCCCGCCGATGCATCACCGGAAACCCAAGCCGATGCGCATGTCTGCCTGCTCGACGCGCTCGGCATCGCCAAGGCTGCCGTAATGGGTGTCTCCGCAGGCGGCCCGTCGGCGCTGCAGACGGCGATCCGCCATCCGCACCGTGTCAGCGCGCTCGTGCTCGTCGTGCCCATCGCCTGGAAGCCGGGAACGGTAGCCGACTCCGCGCCGCCAGTGTCGAACGACAAGGACGCGCTGCTGCTGCGCCTGCTCGGCTCGGACTTTCTTTTCTGGACTGCGCTGCACGTGGCACGCGACCCACTCATCCGCCATGTGCTGGCGACACCGCCCGAGCAGGTGGCCGCAGCGAGTGAACAAGAGCGCGCGCGTGTCAACGACTTGGCCGACCGCATCCTGCCGGTGTCCAGCCGCGCCGCCGGGCTGCGCGACGATACGCGACTTGGCAAACACCTCGGCTCCTACGCGCTGGAATCCATCCGCGTGCCGACGCTCGTGGTCAGCGCGCGGGACGACGGCTTCGGCACCTACGCCTCGGCGCAGTACACCGCCGGCCGCATCCCCGGTGCGAAGTTCGTTGGCTTCGACAACGGTGGCCACTTGCTAGTGGGGCATGACGAAACGGTGCAGGCTGAAATCGTCGAGCTGCTGATTCAAGCCACAAGGTAGTGAGGCGGGCCGCTCCAATGCCCGCCCGCCGCCAAATCAAGCGCTGCGTGTGAGAAAAAGTGTTGCACGACGCAAGGCGCATCGTGATCATTCAGGGTCACCTGCATCCGCAAGGCCATTATTGCTGCCATGGGCTTGCGCAGTGCTACGTCCACGGTGCCGTCAAGGCGGGCCCCCCCGCGCGGCTTTCTCGATCATGGTACCCAACTGTAGAAGTCACCGGCGCTGTCCACCTTTATCGCGCAGCGTCCGTATGGACGGCCGGGTTGGGGCTTGGCCATCAACATAAGCGTCAAGAAGCCGGCGAATCATGCGTTGGTACTGAGTTTGATGCTTTGTCGCCTCCGCCTTGAAGAACTCGATACTCTTCTTGCTCAGTGCCAGAGTTACTTTCACACCTTCTTCACGAAAAGCTAATTCGGCTGGTGAAGGAAGAAAGTCGGAAACCACTTGAACTTTGCCAAGGGGTTCATCGGTGTATTTTATTTTAGTTCCGGCTAACGCCTGCTTCGCAGGCATTACCCTACTCTGAAACTTCGTTTTCGCGCTCATAGATCGCTTTTCCTTTGCGCCAATAACCGGCGCCAATGATTCGAATAACCGAAGCGCGGTAAGTGAACCGCACCGTGAGGACGCTGCCATCAACTTCGCCGAAGCAATAGAATCGTTCTTCGGTTTGGCTATGCGTCTCGTCCTTGGCAATCACACGCTGCGGGTCCGCAAAGGCGTATTGGGCACGCGAGAAAGATACTCCGTGCTTTCCCAGGTTCTCGGCGTCCTTGCTGGGATCCCAATCAAAGCGCGTTTTTGCCATAGACAGAGAGTACCATCGGACCATACAAAACACCATACGGAGATATGGTAATCCATAGCGTTCAAGCTCAAGAGCGTTTCGAATGCTGGTTCAGGTTTCATGGCAGAGTCCCTGCCGAAGTCTCGGAGGCCGATCTTGAACCTTACTTCCCGCATCGGCGTAACTGACAACTGTGGGTCGAATAGCCGCTTATCGCCCGCGCGCCGGCGGCATGGGCTCATCACCGGAACCCTGATCGGGAACGTGGAGTTGCCGCGGGGTCGAAAGCACGAGTGGTGAATCCAGAGAATTGCCGCGATTGGCCATGAGGGCCAGTACCGTGCGAGAGGCTCTACCCGAGAGGGGTGCGCGGATGCACTGGGCAGGCCGACCGGCAGTTCAGCGATAAACGCCCGACGCATCACGCCCGGCCGCCGCCGAGCGCCGAGCGCCGCAGCTTGACGGTCAGCTGGCTGTCGATAACCAGCCGTTGGTCATGGCAATGCGGCCGGCGGCCTTCGAACCAAAGCGGACGTTTGACATCTTGATGTCGTGCTGCGTCCCGTAAACGTGAGAAATACAAAATAGCAATTCATGCAGTGACAGCAAAACCGGGGCGCGGAATCGGTCAATCGCGGTGATGAACCCGAACGACACTTTGACCTGTGATTGCGCATGGCGGCGCTGCGCGGTTCTATCTCGCAGCGTCCGTGTTGGCTGCTGGGTTTGCCCGCGATCCTTCTCTCAAGAACGCCAGCGTGCGTTTCCACGCCGAAGCCGCAGCCTCACGACGAAACGCCTCCGGACGATCACTCTCGAAAAACCAATGCTGCGTCCCTGGGTAGTCGAAGTAGCTGGCATTACTTCCAGCTACTTCGAGGTTCTTCCTGAGCTTTCTTACGCTTGCAGCGGACACCCGCTCGTCGTTCTCGGCGAAGTGGAAGAGGAACCGCGAATTG
>JANNTE010000238.1:0-2901 GCA_031403365.1 Betaproteobacteria bacterium
GAAATCTACCGCCAGGTCGAGCAGCTCGAAGAAGTCGTGGAAAGCCTCGTTATCGGCCAGGATTGGGACAACGACGTGCGCGTGGTCCTGTTCGTGCGTCTGCGCGACGGCGTCGCACTCGACGAAGCGCTATCGAAAAAAATTCGCGACCAGATCCGCGGCAATACCACGCCACGCCATGTGCCGGCGAAAATCGTTCAGGTCAACGACATCCCGCGCACCAAGAGCGGCAAGATCGTCGAACTCGCCGTGCGCAATGTGGTGCATGGCAAACCGGTGAAGAACCTCGAAGCGCTGGCAAATCCGGAAGCGCTGGAACACTATAAGGATCGCGTCGAACTGAACGGGTAGCAGCGAGAGCCGGCATGAATCCCGTTCTTCCCTCTCGCCATCAGATCATCAGTAACCTATCCGGGAGTACCGCGCAGCCTATCCGGGAGTCTGAGGCAGGAAGTTCTTGTTGACGAATTCCTTGATTCCGTTAACCTTATCCGACCTCATCCAGCCTGTTTCGTGATACGCCAAGAAATAGCCCCACTTGGCAACGATACCGTAGACCGTTTTTTAACTTTCGGTGTATGGCCCTCGCGCAAAGGGTCTACTCAATTGACCTTGTCGCAGCAATATGCCTACGGTACATTTTCCCGATCCCGGGTCGCTTAAACAACGCGCGCTTCGCGCTGGCGGATGGAGCTTCGCGGGCTATGGGCTAAGTATGGCATTGCGCTTGGGCAGCAACCTAGTCATGACACGCCTTCTGGTCCCAGAAATGTTCGGTGTCATGGCCATCGCCACAATAGTGGTAGTGGTTTTGGGTATGTTGTCCGACATCGGACTAAGGCAGCAAATCATCCAGAGCCCGCACGGTGACGATCCGGATTTTCTCGACTCGGCATGGGTTCTTCAGGTCGCACGCGGCTTCATTTTGTGGTTCGTCGCCATACTTCTTGGAGCCGCGCTGCACTTCGCAAGCATCGGTGGCATGCTGCCCGCCGACTCCGCCTATGCATCGCCGAATTTGCCGCTTGTCATCGTAGTCAGTTCGTTGGTGGCAGTAATTGACGGTTTCCAGTCCACGCGAATCGCGACGGCCTATCGAAACCTCAATCAACTGCCGATCATGAAGATCGAACTCACCAGCCAGTTTGTCGGTCTGGCCGTCATGATCGGTCTGGGCGCTGCCACCCGCTCCATCTGGGCGCTGGTGGTCGGCGGACTTGTCGCGGCGCTAATGTCCACCGTGCTGAGCTTCACATGGTTGCCCGGTCACCGGAACGGGCTGCGCTGGAAAAAAAGCGCCATGCGCGACTTGTTCCACTTTGGCAAGTGGGCGTTTGTCTCTTCGGTTTTCACCGTACTCGGCGCCAATGGCGACACGCTCCTGCTGGGCGGTTTTGTGGATGCGCAAGTACTCGGCTATTACGCGATCGCCGCTCTGCTCATGGGCGCAGTCGAGAGCGGCGTGGGCAGAATATTCGGCGCGATTTCGCTGCCTGTGCTGAGTGAAGTCGCCAGAAACGAGCCGGCACGACTGCGAGAGATTTATTACAAGTTACGTGTGCCGAGCGACCTCATATTGCTCTTCATGGCCGGCGTGTTATTTGCCGCTGGGCAACTGCTGGTCGACCTGCTTTATGACCCGCGCTATGCGACAGCCGGCGGAATGCTGCAAGTGCTCGCGTTTGCATTAATCTCTGCCCGATACGGAGTCGCATACCAGATCTACCTGGCCGTCGGAAATCCGCGTTACATGGCAATTATCCAGATCGTGCGCTGCGTTTCACTGTTCACTTTGGTGCCTTTTCTGTTTTACTACGCCGGGTTTCCCGCGGCTCTTTGGGGAATAGCGCTGCACGGCCTGGCGATGGTTCCATTTGTGCACGGCTTCAATGCGCAACTGCGCCTGAACGACTTTCGGCGCGAGTTCATGGTTCTGGGCGCGCTGCCGCTGGGATATTTGTGCGGCGTTTCGGCAAACTGGATTCTGGGATAACGAAGGACTTGTTTTTCACTGGAGGCTGCAATGGTCTTTTCCGGCAGAAGCGTGATCGTCACCGGGGCAGGTTCAGGAATCGGGCGGGCACTCGCGGTGGGATTCTGCGCCGATGGTGCGCAGGTCATGGGGATCGGGCGCAAGCAATCGCGTCTCGAAGAGACAAGCCAGCTTTGCGCTGCCGGGCAGATGCAGTTTGTCGTGGGCGATGTGGGACAACCGGACGATGTTGAGCGGCTTTTCTCCGAAGCGGTGCGTCTCTACGGAAAAGTCGACATCCTTGTGAACAACGCCGCCTTGTACCCCAAAGTGGCTTTTCTGGAATGCTCCCACGAAGATTGGAGCCGGGCGATCCACACCAATCTCATCGGCATGGCGCACTGTTGCCGTCTGGCGCTTCCCGGAATGCTCGATCGCGGATTCGGCCGCATTGTCAACATTGGCTCTCTTGCCTGGATGGGGCCAATTCCAAACAGCTCGGCCTATTGCGCATCGAAAGGGGCGGTTCGGCCATTCACCAGGGCACTGGCATCCGAAGTCGGCAGGGATCGCTATCCCGATGTGCTGGTCAATGAATTGCTCCCTGGAATCGTCAGGACCGCGATGAGCGACAGCGGTGAAAACCCTGCCGACATCTATCCGCATGCCCGGTTTGTCGCGAACTTGCCTCGAAATGGGCCTACCGGTATGACCTACCTGCAGAGCACGCTCTATGTCGAGAATCATGGGCTGCGGGCACGAATTAAGAGTATTGTCGGCAGGATTGCTCGACGCGTGGGTGGAGGTCGGTGAAATTCCGCCAATCAGATCCCCGGCCTCCCAATCATTTGCGCGCCCCCCAAGTCGAATACAAGTATGACCACACACCGCTACGCCCCCGAGGGTCTGGACCAGATCGAATGGGATGT
>JANNTE010000239.1:0-4483 GCA_031403365.1 Betaproteobacteria bacterium
TCGCTTCCGGTGTCGATGCTGGCGAGTTCGACTGCGATCTCGGCTTTGGAAGAGGACACCTTCTTGGCATCGAAAGCAATCTGGGCGGTAAATGTCCTGAAGCGACCGGTGACCGGCACATTCATCTGAGTCGAGACAAAGGTGATTTCGCTTTTCGCATAATCAACCTGTCCGGCACACACCGGAACGCTGGCGGCCATTGATGCAGCGACTGTCAAAAGTGCAAGAATTTTCATTTCGGTTCGCTCCGGGGTTTGAGAACAGGCAGCATGCGCGCGAGGACGTCGTCGCGATCCAGCAGATGGTGTTTCAACGCCGCCGCCATGTGCAGGGCAACCACCAGAAACATCAGCCCGTTGAGCGCCTCGTGCACGCCCTTGAGTTGATCCGCCAGCTCCTTGTTCTTGGCGAGCAGATCGGGAATCGGCAGCACGCCAAGGTAGACCACCGGAAAACCCGAGGCCGAACTCATCAGCCAGCCCGAGATGGGAATAATCAACGTCAACACATACAGCAGCACATGCGCCGCCTGCGCGGCCTTGTGTTGCCACGCCGGCATGGACGGAGGCGGTGGGGGCGGGCGATGCGCGAGGCGCCAGGCCAGGCGGATCAATACCAGCAGGAATATCGTGACGCCGATCCACTTGTGATACGAATAGAGCTTGAGCTTGAACGGCGAAAGCGGCAGTTCGTGCATGTACACACCGAGCAGGGCGGTGCTTAGAATCACCGCGGCGATCAGCCAATGCAGCGCAATGGCCACGGTCGTGTAACGCTGCATTGCAGGCGTAGTGGCGGGCGTCATGTCAGGCGGCCTTGCGCCCGGTCCCGTGCCCGGTGTGCGCGTCGCGCAAGGCATCGCGCAGCTTGTGCAAAAGCTGTGCGGTTTGCTCCAATTCGCGCGCCGACAAGGTATTGAATGCGGGTTTGAGGTGTTTGATGTGCTCGGGAAATGCACGCTCGAAAACGCGCGCGCCCCTCGCCGTGAGCGCGACGAACACCTGTCTGCGATCCGCATCGGTGGCGCCGCGCCGTACCAGACCGAGGCCTTCCATGCGATCCAGCACACCGGTCAGCGTGCCTTTCGTGATCAATGTTTTTTCACCCAGTTCCCGGCAAGTCATGCCCAGGGTGTTGCCCAGCGTGGCGACTACATCGAACTGCGCTGCGGTCAACCCAAGCTCGCGCACATGCGCGCCAGAATAGGCCGCGAAAGCCTGATAGCACTCGGCCAGAGAGCGCAAGGTTTTGATGAATTGTTCTTTCGGCATTGAGCCGGTTACCGGGCAGGAAGTTCTAATGCGAACTATTGTCACGCCAGGCGCGGGTGACTGTCAATGATGTCCTTTGGCCGGCGTGCTTGACGGAAGTTCCCCGCTCCGCGCAAACTCGACAGCCTTGATCTTGAAGCGGAGGCGCAACGTGTTTGGAGCATTAATCATAGGCGATGAAATTCTGTCGGGAAAGCGCCAGGACAAGCATTTCCCCAAGATCGTCGAACTGCTCAAGGTGCGCGGCCTTCGGCTTTCATGGAGCATGAATCTGCCCGACGACCCGGACATCATCACGCAGGTACTGACCAGCACGCTCGCGCGCGCAGACACCGTGTTCAGCTTCGGCGGCATCGGCGCGACGCCGGACGATCACACCCGGCAATGCGCCGCCAAGGCTGCGAATGTGGCACTGCAACTGCACCCCGAAGCGCAGCGCGAAATCGAAGCGCGCTTCGGCGTCGAGATCAATGCGAAGCGCCTGGAAATGGGCGTGTTTCCGGTTGGCAGCCGCATCATTCCCAATCCCTTCAATCGCATTCCAGGGTTCAGTTTTTCCCGGCATCATTTTCTGCCCGGGTTCCCAGAGATGGCGTGGCCGATGATGGAGTGGGTGCTCGACAACGAGTACGCACACCTGCACCAGAGCAACCCGCCGGTGGACGTTGCGATTATTGTCAGAGGCGCGGGCGAGAGCCAGTTGATCGATCTGATGAACGCCTGCATCGCGCGCTATCCCGCGCTGAAGTTGTTCAGCCTGCCCAGCGTAAGCCCGGACCGGCGCATTGAGCTTGGCGTCAACGGCGAAGCGAAGCTCGCCGCGCAAGCGCTGGTGTTTTTGCAGGCGGGCGTCAGCGCGCTGGGGTTTGAGTGGACGGCAAGGTAGGGGCAATTCGCCAGTGTAAGAATCACGTCAACATTCTTTAATCATAATGTATCCATGAGCAAACCGCTGCTTTTTACCCCCACAACGATTCGCGAAACCACATTCAAGAACCGCGTCGTCCTTGCTCCGATGGCGACTTACTCCGCCGTGGACGGCATCGCGCAGGATTTTCACTTCGCGCACTGGGGCCGGCTGGTGCTTGGTGGCGCGGGCTGTGTGTTTGTCGAAGCCACTGCGGTGACAGACCAGGGACGCATCACCAACGGCGACTTGGGTATCTGGTCCGCAGCGCATGTTCTCCCGCTCAGGCGCATCACCGAATTCATGAAGGCGCAGAACGTAGTGCCCGGCATCCAGCTTGCCCACGCCGGGCGCAAGGGTTCCATGCAGCGGCCGTGGTTTGGCAACGGCGCACTCACCGCGGAGGACTTCGCCCGTGGCGAGAAAAAATGGGACACCGTTGCGCCCACCGCCGAGCCGATGGCTGAGGGCCATATCGTGCCGCGCCAGCTTTCCGTTTCCGATCTCGCCACGCTCAAAGGCCACTGGGTGGATGCCGCCAAACGCGCCGTCGATGCTGGCTTCGAGGTGCTCAATATCCACAACGCGCACGGCTATTTGATCCACCAGTTTCTCTCGCCGTTGTCGAACAAGCGCACTGATACCTACGGTGGCGACTTTGCCGGCCGTACGCGTTTTCCACTCGAATTGGCCGAGGCCCTGCGCACCGCGTGGCCGAAGGACAAACCGGTTTTTCTGCGCGTCTCCGCCGTGGATGGGCTCGATAATGGCTGGACCCTGGACGACACAGTCGCCTACGCCAAAGAGTTGAAAGCGCGCGGCATCGACGTGATTGATTGTTCCTCGGGCGGGCTGTTCGGCTCCGCCACCGCCGCGCGCGTCAAACGCTCATGGGGCTTCCAGGTTCCTTACGCCGAGCGTGTGCGACGTGAAGCGGATATCCAGACCATGGCCGTCGGCCTCATTGTCGATCCCTTCTTCGCTGAAGAAATATTGCAGCAGGGCCGGGCCGACTTCATCGCCATCGCCCGCGAGGCACTGGTCAATCCCTGCTGGCCGCAGATGGCAGAAATAGCGCTGGGCCGCAAGGCCTTTGACGCCATGGACGACTGGCCAGTGCAATACGGCTGGTGGCTCAAGCACCGAGAGCGCTCAATTGAGCAGATCCGCGCCGACGAAGCGGCGACAAAGCAACACTGACGTACTCCCTCGCCCTTGGGCGGAACAGGAAGTGTCGTGCTCCCCGCTCGAAAGGGGAGGTTCATGGGTAGGGGGTACGGCCGCTTACCCAGCAGCCCGCGACACGACGCCCAGAATCCGGCAGCAATAATCCAGTGTCGGCACCGCAACACCGAGTTCATTCGCCAACGTCAGCGTGTACTGCAAAGTTTCGTTCACTTCAAGGTGCCGGTTGCGATCCGCGTCCTGCAGAATGGACTGGCGAAAATCGGGGGCGGTGGCCCTCAATTTTTCCCCGTGCGCCTGCACGCTTTTGATCGCGTTTTCCTCGCTGGCGTTGATGAATTCCCTGCTGCTGAAGCCGCTGTTCTGCAATCTAACACCATGACGAATCGCAACCGCCGCCGTTTCCCGCATGGCGCGTGCGGCGATCAAGGCGGTATCGGGGTCGCACAGAAAGCGCCAGGTGGGCAGGCGCGTCAACACGGCCAATGTGCTGAATCCGGACCAGCCGACAAACTTTGACCATTCGCCTGAAGTGATGTCACTCGAAGCTTGCGCCTTCAGACCGGATCGCGCCAGCACCTCCACCAATTCCTTCACACGCGATGATTCACCCCCCGCCTGTTCGCCAACAATGGTCGGCCCGGCCATGCTGTAGCGTACCGCGCCGGGGATATCTCTTTCCGCTGGCAGAACGTCCCCGCCAATCATGCTGATCGCGCCCAGAGTGACCTGCTGTCCGAATGCATCGGCGAGCAGCTTGTTCTTGAGCACGCCGTTTTGTACCGAAAACGCCGTCTTCAACTTGAGGCCGCGCAAAGGTGCCAGTGCTTGTTCCGTGTCGTAGGTTTTGATCGCAACGATGGCGACATCGGTCTGCCGCAATGTTTCAGGCTGCGTTACGATATCGCAGCGAGCCGTGAATGCGTCCGTTCCCACAACCCCAATGCCATGCTTGGCAAGCGCGGCGGCTCGTTCTCCACGCGCGATCAGCGAAACCTGATGCCCGTCTCGCGCAAGATAAGCCGCGTAGATGGAACCCAGTGCGCCTGCGCCGACAATTACGAAATGCATTTTTCTATCCTTGAATTGAAATCAGCACAATGAATGAGCATTCTTGATG
>JANNTE010000240.1:0-7758 GCA_031403365.1 Betaproteobacteria bacterium
CGCCTGCAAAGTGGCCTCCGGCGCGGCGGAAACCGTACCCTTCATTGCGGTCACGAATCTCGCGCGAACACTAAGGGAGCTGCAGGAGCAGCGTATCTGGGTCGTCGGCACAGGTGAGGCGGAGGGGCGCAGCCTGCTTGAAGTTGGCATGACCGGTCCTCTGGCTGTGGTTCTTGGGGCGGAAGGCGAAGGCTTGCGCCGCCTGACACGGGAAATTTGCGACGAAATGATCTCGATCCCGATGCTCGGTCAGGTTGAAAGTCTGAATGTTTCGGTCGCCGCCGGCATTTGCCTGTACGAGGCCCGTCGCCAGCGGCGACTAAGCCGCTGAGCCTGCTTGAAAAAGGGTTGAGGCGGGTTCAATGGCGCTGATATAATCTCCAGCTAACCTCGATTCTTGACGTATCGGGGTAATTCACACGTCAGCCAAGTACGGGTGCCCAAACCGGGTCCGGCAGGCGGAGGTCTAACCCATACAGGAGAAATCATGTCAGTTACCATGCGTCAAATGCTCGAAGCGGGCGTCCATTTCGGACACCAAACCCGCTACTGGAATCCGAAGATGGCGCCTTTCATCTTTGGCCATCGCAACAAGATTCACATCATCAATCTGGAAAAAACCCTGGCCATGTACCAGGAGGCGGCGAAGTTTATTCGTCAGCTTTCCTCGAACAAAGGCAGCATTCTGTTCGTGGGTACCAAACGCCAGGCGCGCGAGATTATTCGCGAGGAAGCGCTGCGTGCCGGAACGCCGTTTGTCGATCATCGCTGGCTCGGAGGCATGCTCACCAATTTCAAGACGGTCAATGTGTCGATCAAACGTCTGCGCGACATGGAAGTGATGGTGCAGGACGGCTCGCTGGAAAAACTTTCGAAGAAAGAGCAACTGAATTTTCAACGCGAAATGGTCAAGCTTGACCGCAGTCTGGGTGGAATCAAGGAGATGAACGGATTGCCCGACGCGCTGTTCGTCATTGATGTGGGCTACCAGAAAGGTGCGATTACAGAGGCCAACAAGCTGGGTATCCCGGTTGTGGGTGTGGTGGATACCAACCATTCACCGGACGGCGTCGATTACGTGATTCCGGGAAATGACGACGCCAGTCGTGCGGTTCGGCTGTATGCACGGGGGATCGCAGATGCGATTCTCGAGGGGCGCAGCCAGAGCATGACGGAAGTCGTCGGTGACGAGTTTGTCGAAGTCGATAGTACGGAGGAGCAGGCCACGGCCTGATGCCTGAATTTGGCGAAAAAAAGGGGCTGCCGCCCCTTTTTTTGCAACTGGATGGTCAATTTGGAACGTTTCGCGAACGCGCGTAACCTGCGCATGGGCGGGATCTGAAGGAGTAAGCAAGAATGGCGGAAATCACCGCAAGCATGGTCAAGGAACTGCGCGAGCGCACCGGGCTCGGCATGATGGAATGCAAGAAAGCGCTGGAAGAAGCCGCTGGCGATTTGAAAAAGGCCGAGGATTTGCTGCGTATCAAGAGCGGCGCCAAGGCGGGCAAGATGGCGGGACGCATTGCGGCCGAAGGCGCGATCGGGATCTACGTTTCCGCTGACGGCAAACTTGGCGCGCTGGTTGAAGTCAACTGTGAAACAGACTTTGTCGCCAAGGACGTGAATTTCGCCGGTTTCGCGAAGTCAATCGCCGAACTCGCTGCAACCAAAGGCATCACCAATACTGAAACGCTCGCCGGAACGTCGCTGGCGTCCGGCAAGACGGTCGAGGAAACGCGTCAGGCTCTGGTCATGAAATTGGGCGAAAACATGAGCGTGCGCCGGGTCGCCGTGCACAAGGCGAAAGGCAAACTCGCGCATTATTTGCACGGCGCCCGCATCGGCGTCATGCTGGACCTGGAAGGCGGCGACGACGCGCTTGGCAAGGATTTATCGATGCATGTTGCCGCGTCGAAGCCGATTTCGGTCTCGAAGGAACAGGTGTCGGCGGACCTCATTGCTCGCGAACGCGATATCGCCAAAGCGCGTGCGCTGGAGTCCGGCAAGCCGGCCAATCTGATCGAGAAAATCGTCGAGGGCAGCGTCCATAAGTATCTGGCTGAAGTCACGCTGCTGGGCCAGCCTTTCGTCAAGGACGACAAGGTCACCGTGGAAAAATTACTGACATCGCGGGCCGCCAAAGTCAACGCATTTACCTTGTTTATCGTCGGCGAAGGTATCGAGAAGAAGTCCACGGATTTCGCGGCGGAAGTTGCGGCACAGGCAGGGCAGGCGAAGCAAGACCAGGACAAGAGAAACAGCCCGTCGAACTGATTCGCGCCATGAAACCCGCCTATAAGCGCATCATGCTGAAGTTGTCGGGCGAAGCCTTGATGGGCAATGATGCCTACGGCATCAACCGGGAGACCATCGACCGCATCACGACAGAGGTGAAAGACGTCCTGAACCTGGGCGTCGAGGTCGGCGTGGTTATTGGCGGCGGAAATATTTTTCGCGGTGTCGCACCCGCAGCGGCGGGAATGGATCGAGCGACCGCGGACTACATGGGCATGCTCGCGACCGTTATGAACGCGCTCGCATTGCAGGACGCGATGCGCCGGCACGGCCTGAAGAGCCGGGTCCTTTCCGCGCTGAACATTGAGCAGGTCGCCGAGCCTTACATTCGCGGCAAGGCGATGCGCTATCTGGAAGAAGGCCGGGTGGTGATCTTTGCCGCCGGCACCGGCAATCCGTTCTTTACCACCGACACGGCCGCGGCGTTGCGCGGCATGGAAATGAACGTGAATATCGTGCTGAAGGCTACCAAGGTGGACGGCGTCTATACGGACGACCCCAAAACCCATCCGGACGCGACACGCTACCAGCGCATCAGTTTCGACGAGGCGATCGTGAAGAAACTCAAGGTGATGGATGCCACCGCGCTGACACTGTGTCGCGACCAGAAGCTGCCGATCTGCGTATTCAGTATTTTCAAGGTAGGTGCGTTCAAGAAGGTCGTGCTGGGTGAAGACGAAGGCACGCTGGTCCACGCCTGAGCAATCCGCGAGGAGGAGAACGACGTCATGACAGTTGCAGATGTAAACAAGTCAGCCGACCAGAAAATGCACAAGACGCTGGATACGCTGAAAGTCGACCTGGGAAAGATTCGCACCGGTCGCGCGCATACAGGCATTCTTGATCACGTTCATGTCGACTACTATGGCAATCCAACGCCGCTGGGTCAGGTTGCCAATCTGTCGCTGATTGATGCCCGTACCATCAGCGTCACGCCGTGGGAAAAGAAATTGGGTCCGGCGATTGAGAAAGCGATCCGAGATTCGGGGCTTGGACTCAATCCGTCATTGATGGGCGAGGTGATTCGGGTTCCGATGCCGGCCTTGACCGAGGAGCGCCGCCGCGACCTGGCAAAGGTAGTCAGGGGTGAAGCCGAAAATGCGCGGGTCGCGGTTCGCAACATTCGCCGCGACGCCAATTCAGGATTGAAGGATTTGCTCAAAAGCAAGGCGATTTCGGAAGACGATGATCGCCGCGCTCAAGATGCCATTCAAAAGCTCACCGATCGTTACATTGCAGAGATCGACAAGGCGCTGGCCGCCAAGGAAGTCGATCTGATGGCCGTTTGAAGCCGCACGTGTTCAACAGCTCAACTATAGCCGTTCCCCCGGTCGGTGCGATTCCGCGCCATATCGCCATCATCATGGACGGCAACGGTCGCTGGGCAAAAAGCCGCTTTTTGCCGCGCGTTGCAGGCCACAAGCGAGGACTGGAAGCGGTGCGTGAGTTAATCAAGGCCTGCATGGCACAGGGCGTTGGCTATCTGACCCTGTTTGCATTCAGCAGCGAGAACTGGCGGCGTCCGAAGGACGAGGTATCTTTCCTAATTGAACTGTTTGTCATCGCACTCGAGCAGGAAGTTGCCAAGTTGCACGAGAACGGCATCAGACTGAAGGTAGTTGGCGATTTGTCCAGTTTCGAACCGCGTCTGACCAGAATGATTGCAGCCGCCGAAACGCTCACCGAGGCCAACGACCGGCTCACCCTGACCATAGCCGCGAACTATGGTGGCCGTTGGGACCTTCTGCAGGCCCTGAACCGAATGACGGATGATCTGCGCAAGCCGGCCGGAGGGTACCGCGAGGCGCATCTGAGTCCGTATCTTGCGATGACCTATGCGCCAGAACCGGACTTGTTCATCCGTACCGGTGGCGAGCAGCGCATCAGCAATTTTCTTCTCTGGCAATTGGCCTACACCGAACTCTATTTTACAGATGAACTCTGGCCAGACTTCGACGCGCAATCACTTCAGCGCGCGATCGACTCTTACCGAAATCGGGAGCGTCGTTTCGGGCGCACCAGCGAGCAACTCGCTGTTGAACCCGAGTCGGTCGATCCGCTGCGCGAGGCCAGTGGAGATTCGCACTAGTCCGGCTGTGGCCTCCGGCGTCGCAACGAGGTCCGCGCTCCGGCAGCGCGTGATGACGGCTTCGGTGCTGGGCTTGCTGTTGCTTTCCTGCCTGTTTCTGTTGCCCGCAACAGGCTGGCAATTGCTGACCTGCGTGCCAATCGCGCTCGCCGCCGCAGAATGGGCGCGCCTTGCCGGGTATCAGCGCAACGGGCGCATCGTGTTCATTCTGGTGATAGTGGCGAGTTGTCTCGCATTCGTGGCGGCCTTTCACAGCGGGATGTCGGCGCGCGCCCATTCCGGCGCGAACGTACTGTTTGCACTCGCTCTGATGTTCTGGGCGATTCTGGTGCCAATGTGGCTTTATCGGGGATGGCACACCCGGCACGCGCCGTTACTTGGCGCGGTGGGCTGGATGGTCCTGGTCCCGGCCTGGCTCGCGGCCGCAGCGTTGCAGCAGTGGCCCTGGTTGCTGCTGGCTGTGCTTCTGGTGGTCTGGATTGCCGATATCGCCGCGTATTTTGCCGGCCATCGCTATGGCCGCCGCAAGCTTGCGCCGCTGATCAGTCCCGGAAAGACATGGGAAGGCGTGATTGGCGCATTTGCCGCCGTGCTTGTTTACGGGATTGTTGCAAGCTTGATCTTCAGACCTTCGGAGAACGTGCTCGACCACCTTGTCACCATGATTTTTGTTGCCGCGATGGTTGCGTTGAGTATCGTTGGAGATTTGTTCGAGTCGTGGATCAAACGCGGTGCCGGTGCCAAGGACAGCGGCACGCTTTTGCCCGGTCATGGCGGTATTCTCGACCGGATCGACAGTCTTACTGCGACCTTGCCATTCGCTGCCCTGTATTTTCTGCCCATGGCAGGATGAAGATGAAGCGTCTTGCGATTCTTGGTTCCACCGGCAGCATCGGTCTGAGCACGCTCGCCGTCGTGGACAAACACCGGGATCGATTTGAAATCGTTGCCTTGTCGGCGAGCCGGCAAGTGGACCGCTTGTTCGAACAATGCCAGCGATACCGACCACGCTACGCGGTGATGGTCGATTCCGGCGCAGCTGCGCAATTGAAGCTGAAAGCCCGCGCAGCGGGTCTGCCGGTCGAAGTGCTGTCCGGCGCGCGGGCACTCGAAGAAGTCGCTGCTGCGAGCGAAGTGGACGCGGTCATGGCCGCCATCGTGGGCTCGGCCGGTTTAGGCTCCACGCTGGCTGCGGCTCGTGCCGGCAAGCAGTTGTTGCTTGCCAACAAGGAGGCGTTGGTCATGGCTGGCGGTCTGCTGATGGATGCAGTCGCTGATAGTGGAGCCACCTTGCTGCCGATCGACAGCGAACACAATGCGATATTCCAGGCTTTGCCGCGCGATTTCGACGGCAGTTTATCGCGCGCCGGTGTCAGCCGCTTATGGTTGACGGCCTCGGGTGGACCTTTCTTGCGGACGAAACCGGAGCAACTTGCACTAGTCACGCCGGAGCAGGCCTGCGCTCATCCGAAATGGGTCATGGGGCATAAGATTTCGGTCGATTCCGCGACCCTGATGAACAAAGGCCTGGAAGTTATTGAGGCGAGCTACCTGTTCAATGCCACTGCCACGCAGATCAGAGTGGTCATACATCCGCAAAGCATCGTGCATTCGCTCGTGGAATACGTGGACGGGTCTGTTCTGGCGCAACTTGGCAATCCTGACATGCGCACCCCGATTGCGCATGCACTGGCGTATCCGGAGCGCATCGAGTCGGGCGTGCATTCCCTCGACCTGTGGGCGCTGGGCGCCTTGCAGTTCGAGCAGCCGGACCTTGAGCGCTTTCCCTGTCTGCGGCTTGCCTACCGTGCGCTCGAAGCAGGAGGCAACGCACCGATCGTCCTCAATGCCGCGAATGAAGTTGCGGTGGCCAGATTTCTGGCAGGCCACCTCGCATTCTCCAGAATCGCCGAAGTCGTGGAGGAGACACTTGAAGGTATTGCACCGGGGCGCGTGCGCACGCTCGAGGACGTGCTGGCCGCCGATGCCCAGGCGCGCGCGCACGCCGAGCGCCGCCTGACTGCAGTAGCCGAATACAGATAGGGCACCTCCATGCTTTCAACCTTGCTCGCATTCATCGTCGCTCTCGGGATACTGATCGTGTTTCACGAGCTGGGCCACTATGTCGTTGCCCGCATGTGCGATGTCAAAGTGCTTCGTTTCTCGGTAGGTTTCGGTCAAGTCTTGTGGCGCCGCAGGTTCGGCGTCGATCAGACCGAGTGGGCCTTGTCGGCGTTTCCGCTCGGGGGCTACGTCAAGATGCTTGACGAACGCGAAGGGGAAGTCGCCCCTGACGAACGGCATCGTGCCTTCAACAGGAAATCCGTGGCTCAACGAATCGCAATCGTACTGGCCGGACCGGTGGCGAACTTCCTGCTGGCCATCGTTTTCTACTCGCTGTTATTCATGCATGGCGTTCCGGGCGTGCGTCCGGTTGTTGGTGCGCCGCTCCCTGGCACGCCGGCGGCGATGGCTCAGATCGAGGACGGCGAACTTGTCGTGCGCATTGACGGCGTCGAAACGCCAACCTGGCAGGATCTCAGATGGGCGCTGCTGGAACTTTCTCTCCGCAAAGCCAGCGTGGAGCTGGAAACGCAAAGCGCGAACGGAGCCATTGCATTCCGGCGTCTGGATTTGTCCACCATCATGGCGGAAGACATCGATACCGACCTGCTGCGGGCGATCGGGCTGACGCGTTTCAACCCGCCCATGCAGCCGGTCATTGGCCGCCTCATCGCCGGCGGCGCCGGCGAACGCGACGGCCTCAAGGCGGGCGATGAAGTGCTCGCGATAGACGGCCGGGCCATTCCGGACTGGGAAGAGTTGGTCGCGCAGATCACTCGCGCGCCGGAGCAGTCGCTGCAATTTCGCGTCAATCGCGAGGGAGCAACCGTTGAGGTAATCGTGGTGCCGGAGTTGAAGCTTGAGAACGGGCAGAAGGTGGGGCGCATTGGCGCCGCGCCGAAAAGCGACGAAGCCACGATGAAGCGTTTGATCACGGAAGTTCGCTACGGACCGGTGAATTCCCTGGTTCATGCCGTCGCTCGTACCTGGGAGGTTTCGTGGTTTACGCTCAAGATGCTTGGCCGGATGATCGTTGGCGACATCTCACTGAAGAATCTAAGCGGCCCGATCACCATCGCCGATTACGCGGGCCAGTCCGCCCAGCTGGGATGGCTCGCCTACCTGAGTTTCCTGGCCCTCATCAGCATCAGCCTGGGCGTGTTGAATCTGATGCCCGTTCCGTTATTGGACGGTGGGCACCTCATGTATTATGTGGCCGAAGTCGTGAAGGGAAGCCCGGTCTCCGACCGGGTCATGGAATTGGGTCAGCAGGTCGGCATGGTACTGCTGTTCAGCCTGATGGCGTTCGC
>JANNTE010000241.1:0-1643 GCA_031403365.1 Betaproteobacteria bacterium
ATCACCGCCGCTTTCGATGAACTGTAAGCGGCCGCGTTGGGATTGCCTTCCATGCCGGCGACGGAAGCGATGTTGACGATGCGGCCATAGTTGTTCTTGATCATGTGCGGCAGGACGGTCTTGCAGCAATAGAACACGCCATTCAGATTGACGTCATGCACGCGCAGCCAGTCATCCGCCGGCAGTTCCCAGCTCGGCGCGTTCAGACCGGCGATGCCGGCGGAACAAACCAGGGCGTCAATTTTGCCGAAGGCAGCGAGCGTGGATTTGAAAGCGGACTCGATCTGATCGAGTTTGGTCACGTCCACTTTTGCGGTATGCGTCTTGGTTGCGCCCAGCGATTTCGCCGCATCCGCCATGGTTTTTTCGTTCATGTCCCAGATCGCCACGTTGGCGCCCGATTGCGCGAGACGTCTGGCTATCGCCAGGCCGATGCCGGAAGCCCCGCCGGTGACGATGGCGCTGCGGCCCTTCATGTCGAGTTGATTCATGGCACTCCCCCTTGTTGTTCAGTTTGGTAGCGCGCCATTCTAGTGCAGGCGCCTGAAAAGTGTTTCCGTCAGACCGTCTGTCCCGCCGCATATCCCGAAGCCCAGGCCCACTGGAAATTGTAGCCGCCCAAGTGACCAGTCACGTCCACGACTTCGCCGATGAAGTACAGCCCGGACAGTTTGCGTGCTTCCAGTGTCTTTGAGGACAGTTCGCGGGTGTCCACGCCGCCGAGAGTGACTTCGGCTTTTTTGTAGCCAACGGTGCCGCTGGGCCGGATGCGCCAGTCGTGCAAACGCGCGGCGATTTCGCTCCGCCGTGTTGCACCCAGGCGCTTCATCGGTTGATTCTCGAAATTGACCGCGACCCAGCGCTCGGCCAGACGCTGGGGCAGCCATTCTCCGAGTACATTGGCGAGCAATTTCTCCGACACCTGTGCGGCGTCGAGCATCGTTGCGGCATCGCGATCCGGCAGTAAATTGACCGACACATCCAGCCCCGGTTTCCAGTACGACGAGATTTGCAGAATGGCAGGTCCGGACAAGCCGCGGTGGGTGATGAGCATCTGCTCGCGGAAGTTCGTGCCGTTGCAACTGACTTGCGCATCGATGGAAATGCCGGACAGATCAGCAAACTGCGCCAGCGTTTCCGGCGCGAACGTCAGCCCGACCAGCCCGGCGCGCAGCGGCGTGACGGCGAGGCCGAATTGCTCCGCGATGCGATAACCGAAAGCGCTGGCGCCGATCTGCGGAATCGACAGGCCACCGCTGGCGATGACCAGGGATTCGCTCTTGAACCTGCCGCGACTGGTGGCAATCTCGAAGTGCTCGTGCTTTTCAATCGAAGTGACTTCGGTGGACATGCACCATTGCACCTGCGCCTCGTCGCATTCGGCTTTCAGCATGTCAATGATCTGCTGCGCGGAATCAACGCAGAACAACTGGCCGTGTTTTCGCTCCTGCCAGGTGATGCCGTGTTTCTCGATGAGCGCGATGAAGTCGCGCGGCGTGTATCGCGCCAGCGCCGAGCGGCAGAAGTGCGGATTGGCAGACAGAAAATGCTCCGGCCGCACATCCAGATTGGTGAAATTGCAGCGCCCGCCGCCGGAGATACGAATTTTCTCGCCGAGCTTTTCGGCATGGTCGACGAGCAAC
>JANNTE010000242.1:0-3883 GCA_031403365.1 Betaproteobacteria bacterium
GGCGTCCTGGATGGCAACAGTGGGGAAATGAAGATGTCGAAATTAACAGCCTACGTAACGTGGCACGCCGCAAAGGGCACGTGGATCCGCAATTAACGTTGCTTCAAGTACCCAAAGCCTATCGAGGATAGAAAAACCGCCTAGAACGAACGCGGCAAATCCAGTACATGTTCCGCGATGTAGGACAGAATTAGATTGGTGGAAATCGGCGCGACTTGATACAACCGCGTCTCGCGAAATTTGCGCTCGACATCGTATTCGGCCGCGAAGCCGAAGCCGCCGTGAAATTGCAGGCAGGCGTTCGCCGCTTCCCATGAGGCTTTTGCGGCGAGGTACTTGGCCATGTTGGCTTCCGCGCCGCAGGGCTGCTGGGCATCGAATAGTTCGCACGCTTTCCAGCGCATCAGGTTGGCGGCTTCGACTTCGATGTAAGACTCGGCGATCGGGAACTGCACGCCTTGATTTTGTCCGATAGCGCGACCGAATACGATGCGGTCTTTCACGTACCTGGCAACCCGTTCGATAAACCAGTAGCCGTCGCCTATGCATTCGGCGGCGATCAAGGTGCGTTCGGCGTTGAGTCCGTCGAGAATATATTTGAAGCCCTTGCCTTCTTCGCCGATCAGGTTTCCGGCGGGAATCTCCAGATTGTCGAAAAACAATTCATTGGTTTCGTGATTGACCATGTTGCGGATCGGACGCACGGTCATGCCCTTGCCGATGGCCTCGCGCAGATCGACAAGGAAAATCGACATGCCTTCGGATTTCTTTGTCACCTCCGCAAGCGGTGTCGTGCGCGCGAGCAGAATCATCAGGTCGGAGTGCTGGATGCGCGAGATCCATACCTTCTGGCCGTTGATGACGTAGCGTTCGCCTTGCTTGACCGCGGTGGTTTTGATGCGCGTGGTGTCGGTTCCGGTGGAAGGTTCGGTGACGCCCATGGATTGCAGTCGTAACGCGCCGCTAGCGATCTTCGGAAGGTATTCGCGCTTCTGCGCCTCGGAGCCGTGGCGCAGCAGTGTGCCCATGTTGTACATCTGACCATGGCAGGCACCGGCGTTTCCGCCTGAGTGGTTGATTTCCTCCATGACCACCGAGGCCTCGGTCAGCCCCAGTCCCGAGCCGCCGTACTCTTGCGGAATCATCGCGGCAAGCCAGCCGGCGCTGGTGAGCGCGTTCACGAATGCTTCCGGATAGCCGCGCTGCTCGTCGATCTTGCGGTGATATTCATCCGGATAGTCCGCGCACAGCGCGCGCACGGCTTCGCGAATTTCCTGGTACTCATCGGCTGGTTTGTTTTTCATGGCGGTGTCGTCGGCAGGGCGTTCATTCCAGTTCGGCGCTGGCTTCCATGGCGAGCGCGCCGTCCTGGTTGCGCGCCCACAGCGCGATGCGCTGTCCTTCGCGGCGCCCGCAAACGCTAAAGGGATTAATGTCGAACAGCGGGCTCTGCGCACGGAAACTGAAGCGACGCACATGGGCTTGCGGCAAATTGCGCCGGACCAGATCGGCCAGCAGCGTGGCAATCAGCGGGCCATGCACGATCAGGCCGGGATAACCCTCGACGCCGGTGACGTAGGGGCGGTCATAGTGAATGCGGTGGGCGTTGAAGGTGAGCGCGGAATAGCGGAACAACAGCACCGGGTCGGGCACGATCTGGCGCGAAAAATCCTCGCCGCCCGGCGCGGGCGCTGGTTTCTGCGCCGGCGCGCCGGGCCGCTGATTCTCGCGATAAACAATGTCGTGCTCTTCGGTCATGGCAAGGCCGCCGGCAGTGGAAAACTCGTGCCGCACGGTGACAAATACCAGCGATCCGCTGCGACCCTCTTTGCCACTGACATCGAGTATGTGGGAGGTGCGCGTGAGTGCATCCTCCACGCGCAGGGGCTGCAAAAACTCCAACCGGCCGCCCGCGAACATGCGCCGCGGCAGCGGCACCGGCGGCAGGAAACCGCCGCGCTTGCCGTGGCCGTCGGGGCCGATCTCGCTTTGCCGTGCCAGCGGCAGGAAATACAGCCAGTGCCACATCGGCGGCAGCTCCGTGCCCGGCAGCGGCGGCGCATCGTCGCGATCCAGAGTCGCCGACAGAGCCGCAATCGGTGCCGCTGTCACCTGATCGGCGCGCGTTTCCGTGCGGCCGATCCATTGGCGCAAATGCTCGATATTCACCGCGTGGGTCTGCTCCGCACTCATCTGTTGACCGTTGCTCATCTGGCTTTCTCGCTGCCGCGCCGTTCCGCTTCCCTCACGATATGCTCAGCTTTGAGGATGACCGGCCGGTCCACCATGCGCCCGTCCAGGGCGACCGCCGCGCCGCTCGATTGCGCGGCGGCAGAAAGCACGCGCTTCGCCCAGGCCAGTTCATCGGCCGTGGGCGCAAAGGCCGCATTGACATGGGGCACTTGTTTGGGATGAATGCACAGCTTGCCGCCGAATCCGATGCGCCTGGCCTTGTGCGCGTCCGCGGTCAGTTGTGCGGCATCATCGAGCGCCGTGCACGGGCCATCGACCGGCGGCTGAATGTTCGCCAGACGGGAAATCAGCACCAGTTGCGAACGAAAGTAATCCAGCTCCTCGCGTTCGCCATCGATGCCCAGATCCATCTGGAAATCCAGCGTGCCGAACAACAGCCGCTGCACTCCGGTGACCGACGCCATCGCGCCCGCATTGGCGAAGCCTTGTGCGGTCTCGATCTGGGGCAAAAGAAATTTTCCCTGTTCTACGCAGATCGTCCGCAGCGCTTCGTCGATGACCTCCGCCTTCGACAACAAGATGCCCGCCACACCGGGAGCGCGCGCCACGTCGAGATCATCGCGGAACCATTCCGTGGTATCGGCGTTGATCCGTAGCAGGATGGTCTTGTCTGGCGAGAGCCAGTTCATGATCGCCGTGCGCGCCTGCGCTTTATTCTCCGGCGCCACCGCATCTTCCAGATCGAAGATCACCATGTCCGCGCCTGCCGCACAGGCTTTGTCGAAGCGATCCGGACGGTCGCCGGGAACGAATAAATAAGAGCGCGCGACCAGGGCTTGCGCGTTTGCCGAATTTGACGAGGGCATCGCGATTGGCCTCAGATCGCCTGCGCCGCTCTAAGGCGCGCGATATCCGGCCTGCTATAGCCGATTTCCGCGAGTATCGCTTCCGTGTGCTCGCCAACAGCCGGGATCGGGTCCATGCGCGCGTTGAAGTCCTCCGGCATGCCCGGGGGCCGCATGGCGAGAATTTTTCCGTTCGGCGTATCCACTTCGGCCCAGCGATTGCGCGCCGCCAGTTGCGCGTGTTCCCAGACCTGGCGCATGTCGTTCATCGCCGCATTGCCAATCTGCGCATCATCGAGCCGCTTGACGACTTGGGCCAGCGTCATGCGCGCGAAGGCCGCCACGATGATCGCGTACAAGGCCGGCCGGGCGCTCGAGCGGCGCGGGCCGGTGGAAAAGCGCGCATCGGTTTTCAATTCCGGCTGCTCCAGCACTTTGTCGCAGAATACCGCCCACTCCCGTTCATTCTGAAGTCCGAGCATGACGACGTTGCCGTCGCCGACCGGAAACGGGCCATAAGGATAAATCGTGGCATGTGAAGCGCCGGCACGCGGCGGCGGCGGCGCGCCATCATAGGCGTAATAAAGCGGAAAACTCATCCACTCCGCCATGCTCTCGAGCATCGATATATCGATCCGGCATCCCTTGCCGGTTTTTCCGCGTTGGATCAATGCCGCAAGGATGTTGGTGTAGGCGTACATTCCGGAGGCGATATCGACGATCGAGCAGCCGGCCTTTGAAGGCGATTCCGGCGTGCCGGTGACCGAGAGCAACCCGGATTCACTCTGAATCAGCAAATCGTAGGCCTTCTTGTCCCGGTATGGGCCGTCGGCCCCATAACCGGA
>JANNTE010000243.1:0-15501 GCA_031403365.1 Betaproteobacteria bacterium
TTGCCTTCGATCAGCGCATGACCGACTAGGCGGCTGCCGGTGACCCCGTATGGATGCCCAACGGCGATTGAACCTCCGTTGACATTCAACCGGTCATCGGGAATGCCAAGCTTGTCCCGGCAGTAGATGACCTGCACCGAGAAAGCCTCGTTCAATTCCCACAAACCGATATCTTCTATCTTTTTGCCGGTCTTCTTCAGCAGTTTCGGAATGGCGAACACCGGGCCGATACCCATTTCATCGGGCTCGCAGCCCGCCACCGCGAAGCCACGATAGATTCCCAGCGGGGTGAGGCCTTTCCCGGCCGCAACGCGCGCGCTCATCAGCACCTGTGCCGACGCGCCATCGGAGAACTGGCTGGCATTGCCGGCAGCAATCACGCCGCCTTCGATCGCGGGCTTGATCTGCGACACGCCTTCATACGTGGTGTCCGCGCGAATCCCTTCGTCTTCGCCAGCCGTCACTGATTTTGAGGACTCCTGACCGGTGTTCTTGTCCACTATTTTCATAGTGGTCGTAATCGGCACGATCTCGTCTCTGGTCCTGCCCGCGGCGCGCGCGGCAGCCGCGCGCTGCTGACTCAGCGCACCGTAGCGGTCCTGCACTTCGCGGCCGATCTTGTAGCGCCTGGCAACCATTTCCGCGGTCGCCAGCATCGGCCAGTATATTTCCGGTTTACGCTCCTCCAGCCATGCGTCCTTCAACATGTGCTTGTTGGCTTCATTTTGCACGCAGGAAATCGATTCGACTCCGCCGGCAACGAAAATGTCAGCCTCGCCCGACAAGATTCTCTGGGCCGCGAGTGCGACTGATTGCAATCCGGAGGAGCAAAAACGGTTAACCGTCATACCCGATACCGTGACCGGCATGCCGGCCCGAATTGCGATTTGGCGCGCAATGTTCTGGCCCGTGGCACCTTCCGGAGTCGCGCAACCCATGATCACGTCTTCGACTTCCGCCGCATCGAGCTTCGCGCGCTCCAGGGCTGCTTTCACGACATGGCCGCCCATGGTCGCGCCGTGAGTCATATTGAGGGCGCCCTTCCAGCTCTTGCAAAGCGGCGTACGGGCAGTCGATACGATAACGGCGTCGGTCATGTTAATTCTCCAAGTTCAAGGTTTCACCGCAGAGACGCAAAGCATCCCCGGAAAAGCAAGCAATTCAAAAGCACTGGACAAGCACCCTTCTCGTATCGTCAGTAGCTTTGCGCATTTATCCAGTTTCTTGCGCCCTGCGCGCCGCCGCGGCAAAAGGTTCTGGTTCTAGCCGTTAAACTTCCGGCCCTCACTCACCAGTCTTTCCAACAACGCCGCCGGTTTCCAGAATTCTCCGTGACTGGCATGAAAGCGTTTCACGGCTTCCAGCACCTTGTCGAGTCCTACGGTGTCGGCATGGAACATCGGGCCACCGCGATAGCGCGGAAAACCATAACCGTAGATATAGACAATGTCGATGTCGCTGGCCCGCAAGGCAATGCCTTCCTCGAGAATTTTCGCACCTTCGTTGACCAGCGCGTAGATGCAGCGCTCGCGAATTTCCTGGTCCGTGATCTGGCGACGCTGGATACCCGCTTCCCTGGAGGCCTTCACGATCAGATCTTCGACGATCGGGTCCGGAATCGGGTTGCGATTACCGGCCTCGTAACGGTACCAGCCAGCGCCGGTCTTCTGGCCGAAACGTCCGAGCTCGCAAATTTGGTCAGCCACTTTCGAGTAACGCTGATTGGCTGGCCGTGTCGCCGCCTGGCGTTTGCGGATGTACCAACCCACGTCAAGTCCGGCCAGATCGCCGACACGGAACGGACCCATGGCAAATCCGAGATCCTCGATCACTCTGTCAACCTGCTGCGGCAGTGCGCCCTCTTCCAGCAAGAATCCCGCTTCCCGAAAGTAGCCGTGCAGCATTCGATTGCCGATGAAGCCGTCGCACACGCCCGCGACCACGCCCACCTTCTTGATCATTTTCGCGAGCTTCATGCCGCTTGCAAGCACGGCCTTGGATGTTTTCCCGGCGCGCACGACTTCCAGCAGCTTCATGACATTCGCAGGACTGAAGAAATGCAACCCCAAAACGTCCTGCGGGCGAGAGGTAGCCGCGGCAATTTCGTTCACGTCCAGTGTCGATGTATTGGTGGCGAGTATCGCACCCGGCTTGCAGACCTGATCCAGTTTCGCGAATACCTGCTTCTTGACCGTCATGTCCTCGAAAACGGCTTCGATGACAATATCGACGTCCTTGATATCGTCATAGCTGGTTACGCCGCTGAACAGGCTCATGCGCTTGTCCATGTCCGCCTGGGTAAGCCGGCCCTTGGCAACGGTCGCGGCGTAGTTCTTGCGCACGATACCCAGCCCTTTTTCGAGCGCCTCCGGGTTCAGTTCCAGCATCTTCACCGGAATTCCGGCATTGGCGAAGTTCATGGCGATGCCCCCGCCCATGGTGCCGGCACCGATCAGGGCGGCTGACTTGATGTCCCGCACCGGCGTGTCTTCCGCAACGTCCGGAATCTTGCTGACCTGGCGCTCGGCGAAAAACAGATGCCGCAGCGCCCGAGACTCGTCGGTTTTCACGAGAATTTCAAATTGCTGGCGCTCGATGACGCAACCCTTCGCAAACGGCTGCGTGGCCGCGGCTTCCACACAGGTCAAAATCGCCAAGGGCGCAGGGTAGCCGCGCCAGGCCTTGCCGATGCGCTCGCGCGCAGATTCAAAGAATCCCGCGGCAGGTGGTTGAACGGTCATTTGACTGGCGCGGCGCACGCCTTGATTGTCTTTCAGCAGCTTGTTCGTGTAAGCGATCGCCGCCGAGCGCAAGTCGCCGCTGACAACCTCATCGACCAGGCCAAGTTCCCTGGCTTGCTCGCTGGAAACCGGATCACCGGAAACCATCAGATCCAGTGCTTTTTCGACGCCCATCAGACGCGGTGCACGCTGAGTTCCAGCAGCCCCGGGCAGGATACCCAACTTCACTTCCGGCAATCCAATCTGCGCGCCGGTCAGTGCGATGCGGTAGTGGCAGGTCATGGCAAGCTCAAAACCCCCGCCCATGGTCGGACCCGATATCGCGACGACAATGGGCTTGGTTACGGTATCCATGTAGGCCTGCACATCGGTCAGCTTGGCCTTGCCCGGATCGTAAGGCTTGCCGAACTCGCTGATATCCGCGCCACCGCTGAAATTGCGCCCGCCGCCGATGACCACGAAAGCGCGCACATGATGATCGTGATCGCCTTCCTTGAATGCATCGAGAAGGCCTTGCAGCAAGCCCTTGTTTACGGACAGCGCATTGACCGGCGGGTTATTGAGTGTAATGACGCCGATGCTGCCTTGCTTCTGGTATTCGACTAGATTGTTCATGGATGCTCCAAAAAAACCATTTCCGCCAATCCGCTGCGGCATCGCAGGGACCGGCGGCCAAAAAAATCTTCAGATGGGAATCAGTACTCTTGCGGAAGCGGACTTGCACAGTCCCGGAATGTGGTGTCTTTTTTCCTTCACGCGATTATTGCAACTCCGCGACTCGCGGTTCAGGTTGCCAGGTTGCTAGACCTCCAGCCATTCCCTGCGAACCGCCTCGTTGGCGCGCAAACCATCGGGCGTGCCCTCAAAGACGATCTGACCGTGGCCCATGACATACACGCGCTGGGAAATTCTCAGCGCAATGGTCAGCTTTTGTTCCACCAGCAGAATTGAAATGCCGCGGTTCTTGATCTCTTCGAAGAGTTTCCCGACCTGCTCGACAATTTTTGGTGCGAGGCCCTCGGTGGGCTCGTCGATCATCACCAGGTCGGGGTCGCCCATCAGCGTGCGGCACAGCGTCAGCATCTGCTGTTCGCCGCCCGACATGACACCGGCCGGCGCATCGGCGCGCTCCTTGAGACGGGGAAACAGCGCATACATGTCGTCCACGCTCCAGCGTCCTTTCTGGCGCGTATTCTTCATCCCCAGCAGCAGATTCTGCTTTACGGTCAAGGTCGGAAATATGTCGCGGCTCTCCGGCACATAACCCAGGCCCTTGCGCGCGACCGTGTAGGTTTTGTCGCCGTTGATTTCCTCGCCCTTGAACTTCACCGAGCCGGTCGATTGAACCTGGCCCATGATCGACTTGATGGTGGTGGATCGGCCGACACCATTGCGACCGAGCAGACTGACGATCTCCCCGGCCCCGACGTGCAGATGCACACCATGCAGAATGTGGCTCTTGCCGTAGTAAGCGTGGAGGTCTTTGACTTCTAACATGAGATTCAGAACATCGAAACACGGAAGGCGCGCACAGGGGGGACATCCAGGAAGTGAACCTTACTGGTCATGAACAAGATATGCCACTCTCAACTTGGCCATCGAAGGTCATGCTTCGCCCTGTCCTTGTGCGCCTCTTCCGAGTCCTGCGTGTCCTCCGTGGTTGCCGGCTGATTTTAGTGCTGTTCAGTGCCGAGATAGGCTTCCTGCACCGCCTTGTTGCCGCGAATCTCCTGAGGCGCGCCAGTGGCGATGACTTCGCCGTAGACCAGCACGGATATGCGGTCCGCCAGATTGAAGACCACGCTCATATCATGCTCGACCATGATAAGCGTTCGGCCTTCGGTGACCCTGCGAATCAACTCAACGGCATCATCGGTCTCGCTGCGGCTCATGCCGGCGGTGGGCTCGTCGAGCAAAATAACGTTCGCGCCGCCGGCAATGGTGACCCCGATTTCCAACGCCCGCTGCTCGGCATAGGTCAGTTCGCCGGCCATGCGTTCGCGGCGCCTGTTCATGCCGATGCGCTCAACGATTTCTTCGCAGCGCTCGCGAACCGATTTCAACGCTTCGACGCGATGCCAGAATGAATACTTGTACCCCTGGGACCACAATATCGCGCAGCGCACGTTCTCATACACCGACATGCGGGGAAAAATATTGGTGATCTGGAAGCTGCGCGCCAGGCCCTTGCGATTGATGATCTCGGGCGCGAGGCCGGTAATACTCTCGCCGTGCAATTCGATTCGTCCCGAGCTGAGGCCGAAACGACCGCTGATCAGATTGAACAGGGTCGATTTGCCCGCGCCGTTTGGTCCGATGATGGCGTGGCGCTCACCGGCACCGATGCTCAGATTGACACCATTGATGATCGCGGTGCGGCCGAAGCTCTTGCGCACCTGATGCAACTGCAGGGCGGCGACGCTCATACGGCTCCCTGGCGCTGCAGCTCAAGCGTCACGTTTTCCCAGGCGCGATTCACCACCGCCCTGACACGATAGACCAGTGCAACGCCGGCACCGAACACGATCGCTACGCCGATCCAGTAGCGGCCCTGCATCGGATCGAGTACCAGTCCGAAATAGGAAAATGCCTTGTTTGCCGCATCCTTGGCCTCAAAGTGATAAATCATCTCGATCAGCGCGAAGAAGCCTGCCAGCAAGATGAGGCCGGCGATCGAAGCAAGCGCATAGGACGGCACCAGTCGCGCCAGCAAACGCGACTTCCATGCCGGCTTGTGCAGCGTGACCAAATTGGCGATGCCGCCGGGCGAAAACATGATGATCACCAGAAAAAACAGTCCGAAATACAATAACCAGGCTTGGGTGTAGTTGGAAAGCGCGGACTGCAACAGCGTTACCAGGACGGCGCCTATGATGGGTCCCCAGAAATGACCGATGCCACCGATAAATGCCATCAGGACGACGTTTCCGGACGCCACCACGCCAAGGGATTCGGCGGTCACAATCTCGTAGTTGATCGCCGCCAGGCCGCCCCCGATTCCGGCAAAAAAACTCGCCAGCGACATCATCAGCCAGCGCACCCGGGTGGTGTTGTAGCCGACAAACTTGGCGCGCTCCGGGTTGTCGCGCACCGCGTTGGCCATGCGCCCGAGGGGTGTGCGCGTCAGCGCGAACATCGCAACCATTGAAACAAAGCACCATCCCGCAATCAGGTAGTAAACCTGAATCTGCGGGCCATAACTGATGCCCAGCACCTTTTCGCCGACATCTCGATTGGTACTGATGCCACCCTCGCCGCCAAAGAATCCGGTAAACATCAAGGCGCTGGCCGCCACCATCTCCGCGATGCCCAGTGAGATCATTGCGAACGGCGTTCCGGCGCGCCGCGTGGTGACGAAGCCGAACAACAATCCGAAAACCAGACCGGCAGCACCGCCGATCAACGGCACCAGAGTGACCGGGAACCAGAACTTGCCGGCAGCGATCAGATTCAACGCATGGGCGCAGAAAAACGCGCCGAGGCCAAAATACACCGCGTGCCCGAATGACAACAGACCGGTTTGTCCCAGCAGCATGTTGTACGAGAGCGCGAATATGACCGCGATGCCCATTTGCGACAGCATGGAGAGCGCAAAGCCCTGCCCGAAAAAGCTGGGCAGGAAAACCATTGTCAGCGCAACCGCACTCCAAAACACCATCCTGCGCGGATTCAGTGCCGAGGTCATACCCGCCCTCCGCTGCAACCGCGAGTCATAAATGCCGACCGGATCATCATGACTCCCTTGTTCCCATCAGACCACGCGGGCGCACGATCAACATCAGCACCATCAACAGGTACGGCAATACCGGGCCGGTCTGGGCAATCGTAATCGACCATAACCCATGCCACGAGGAAGTTGATGCGACTTCCACGCCGACCATCCTGAGCAAATCGAGCATTGAATAGTCCAAGGCCACGGAAAACGTCTGCAACGCGCCGATAATCAAGGATGCGAGAAACGCGCCCGCAAGCGAACCCATGCCGCCGAACACCACGACCACGAACACTATGCTGCCGACGGCAATGGCCATTCCAGGTTCGGTGATAAAGGCGTTGCCGCCGATGACCCCGGCAATTCCGGCGAGCGCGGCGCCACCGGCGAATACCAGCATGAACACTCTCGGCACGTTGTGGCCCAGGGATTCGACCATGTCCGGATGCGTCAGTGACGCCTGAATCACCAGGCCAATGCGGGTGCGCGTGAGCAGCAGAAACAGGGCCGCCAGCATCGACACCGAAACCAGCATCATGAATCCGCGATAGGCGGGATACTGGGTGGTAAACAGCGTAAACAGGGTGAAATCCAGTTCAGCCGGAATGCGATAGTCCACCGGCGCACGGCCCCAGATCAGGTGGACGATTTCCTCGATGACATAGGCGAGGCCGAAGGTGAACAATAATTCGGCGACGTGACCAAACTTGTGCACGGTGCGCAGTCCGAAACGTTCGGTGGCCGCGCCCAGCGCGCCGACGATAACCGGAGCAATGAACAGCGCAGGCCAGAAGCCGATATGAAGCCCGGTCTGATAAGCGAAGTAGGCGCCGAGCATGTAAAAACTGGCATGCGCAAAATTCAGCACACCCATCATGCTGAAAATCAGCGTCAGTCCGGAAGACAGCATGAACAACAGCAATCCGTAGGACAGGCTGTTCAGCAGCGTGATGAGAAAAAATTCCATTCTGCGAAGGGTTGGGGCTTAAAGGCAGGGTGTAAGAATTTGTCCTATGTGGCCGCAATTGCCTCAAGCGCCAGGAATGCGGCGTTAGGACGAACGCGCCGCTTGAGCCGCGCAGCACACTCACGCCGTTCTGCGCTCGTCCCTGGTCCTTCGCCCTTCATCCCCGCCCGCCGATCACGGCCGCTGCATCTTGCAGGTGGTCGGCATCACGGTGTCTTTGCCTTCGATGCGCGCATCGGTACGAAACCCGAGTCCGGTTTTTTCAACCTCGAATTTGACATCCCTTCCGTTGGCCTTCACCAGTGTGGAAATGTACAAGGGCTGGATCAGCTGATGATTGTCTGCCCGGATGTAAACTTCGCCGGAGTCACCCTCGAATTTCAAGCCTTCCAAGGCCAGCGCGACTTTCGCCGGGTCGGCGCTCCCGGCTTTTTCCATGGCCAGCGCCAGCGCATTGAGCGAATCGCGAATCGTCGAGTAATACAAGTCGTCCCTGACGTCGGGAAAGCGTGCGCGATATTCGTTGGTGTGGATCGCAGCGTATTCCCCCCCGATGTTGGCATGCCAGGTCGTGATCTGTTTGACTTTGCCGACCCCGGCCTCGCCGAAAGCGGTGACCGCGCCTGCCGCTCCGGTGTAATACGTGTAGTAGTCCAATTTCAGACCGGCTTCCTTGCCGGCCTTGACCAGCAGCGCCAGATCGTTGCCCCAATTGCCGGTAATGACACTGTCAGCGCCCGAGGACTTTATCTTGGCCACGTAAGGCGCGAAATCCTTCACCTTGCCCAGCGGATGCAGATCATCGCCGACAATTTCAATATCCGGCCGCTTGGCGACGAGCATCGATCGCGCAGCCCTGGATACCGCCTGGCCGAAGGAATAATCCTGATTGATCAAATAGACTTTTCTGATCGCCTTCTGATGCGCCATGTAATTTGTCAGCGCCTGCATCTTCATATCGCCGTCGGCATCGAAGCGGAAGTGCCAGAAATTACATTTGTCGTTGGTCAGCGCCGGGTCCACTGCGGCGTAGTTGAGGAATATCACGCTGCTTTGCGGATTGCGCTCGTTGTACTTGGCCACCGCATCGGACAAGGCAAGCGCGACGCTTGAGCCGTTGCCCTGCGCGATATAGCGAATGCCTTGATCGGCGGCCTGCTTGAACGCCAGCAGCGCTTCCTGCGGGCTGGTCTTGTTATCGAAAGCGACGATCTCGAATTTCGCGCCGCCGCGCGCGTTGACTGTTTCCGCCGCAAGCTGATAGTGACGCAGCCCGATTTCGCCGACATTGGCGAACGGGCCGCTCAGGCCCTCGATGTAGGCGATCTTGATGGCATCGGCACCGCGAACCGCCGCCGACATGGCCAGCGCAAGGACGGCGACCGAAAGCAGCAGTGTGGCCTTCACAGATCTCATCGTTTTTCTCTCCTCAAGGCACGCGTTGCCATTCCGAGCAGTCACCCGCCATCTGACCGCCAATTCTTCTTGTGATTTCTCCATTCAGTGCAGCACTCGCCGATTGCATGCCCGCCGGACTTGAACCGCGCACTTGCAGGCGTGGTTCGAAACGCTACGGCCCGAATTCTATTCGCAAAGCAATGCCGATGTAAACGAGTGACCAATCGCGACAAGTCATGCCCAATCTGACGGGCGCAGCGCCATGGGCCCGGCAACACCTCCTGGCGGACAGGCGTGGGCTGCGGGATCAAGCTGCTAGAATCCGGGCGCCAGTCATTCATAAAAGCACTGACCCGAGGAGTACGCCATGCACGGCCTGATGATGGATGTCCCGTTGCTGATTTCCACCTTGATCACGCACGCGGATCGCCACCACGGCGATACCGAGATCGTTTCCCGTATGGTCGAAGGCGGAATCCATCGTTACAACTACCGCGACGCCCATCGGCGCGCGCGCCAGTTAGCCGGCGCTCTGGGCGCCCTTGGGGTTAAGCAGGGCGACCGGGTCGCCACACTGGCCTGGAACGGCTTTCGTCATCTGGAAGCCTTCTACGGCATCTCCGGCATGGGTGCGATCATGCACACCATCAATCCGCGTCTGTTTCCCGAGCAGATCACGTATATCGCCAATCATGCGGATGACAGCTACTTGCTGTTCGATCTGACGTTCGCGCCCTTGATCGAAAAACTGGCTCCGCTGTGCAAAAGCGTGAAAGGCTGGGTCGCAATGACCAGCCGCGCTCATATGCCCGCGAACGCCATCCCCAACCTGCTGTGCTACGAAGACCTGCTTGCCGCCCAATCAGGCGACTACCAGTGGCCAGAATTCGATGAGCGCACCGCCTCCTCACTTTGCTATACCTCCGGCACCACCGGCAATCCGAAAGGCGTGCTCTACTCGCACCGCTCCACTGTGATCCATGCCTACGCGGCAGCGCTGCCCGACGCCCTCAATATCAGCGCCCGCGACGTACTGTTGCCGGTGGTGCCCATGTTTCACGCCAACGCCTGGGCCCTGCCCTATAGTTGCGCTCTGGCCGGGACCAAGATGGTATTCCCCGGCTCCCAGCTCGACGGCAAGAGTCTTTATGAACTGTTCGAGGCCGAGCGCGTAACGGTTTCTGCGGGCGTACCCACGGTCTGGCTTGCATTGCTCCAGTTCATGGGCCAGCAAAAGCTCAAATTCAGCACCATGAACCGCACCGTGATCGGCGGTTCCGCCTGCCCGCCCGCAATGATCCGCTCCTTCCAGGAGGATTTCAAAGTGCAGGTCCTGCACGCCTGGGGCATGACCGAGATGAGTCCGCTCGGCACCGTCAGCACACTCAAGGCGGGGCACGCTGCGCTGTCAAAGGAGCAAAGGCTGACCATCCAGAGCAAGCAGGGTCGCGCGATTTTCGGGGTCGATATGAAAATCGTGGACGACGCGGGCAAGGATCTGCCCTGGGACGGAAAAGCCTTCGGCAACCTGCTGGTACGCGGTCCCTGGATCAGCAACGGCTATTTCAAGGGCGAAGGCGGCAGTCCGTTGCGCAAAGATGCAGCCGGACAGGACTGGTTTCCCACCGGCGATGTCGCCAACATCGACCCCGATGGCAACATGCAAATCACCGACCGCTCGAAAGATGTCATCAAGTCCGGAGGCGAATGGATCAGCTCCATTGACCTTGAGAACGCCGCAGTCGGCCACCCCGCCGTTGCCGAGGCGGCCGTCATCGGCATTCATCACCCCAAGTGGGACGAACGTCCGCTGTTGCTGGTGGTGAAAAAGAAGGACGCTCAGGTGACCCGCGAGGAAATGCTCAAGTTCTTCGAAGGAAAAATCGCGAAGTGGTGGATGCCCGACGATGTCGTATTCGTTGATCAGTTACCGCACACCGCCACCGGCAAACTGCTCAAGACGAAACTGCGCGAAGACTTCAAGGACTACAAGTTACCGACCATCTGACAGTCGCCGGGCTCATAACAAATCCACCCTGCGGCAACGATCGTCGGCAGCCCGGCATTTCGCCGCTAAAGATATCGCGCTACGGATTTCGCGCTATGGCGCCTGTACTTCGAGATTGTCAATCAACCTGGTCTGCCCCAACTTGGCGGCGCCGAGTATGACCAGCGTCTTGTCCTGCGCTTCAGGACGCAGAACCGCCCGCTGGTTGCGCACCACCACGTAGTCCACATTCCAGCCGTGGCGCGCCAGCAGCGCACCGGCCGCGTACTCCATGGCAATGAAATTGCGGTCGCCGGTCAGCACCGCATCGCGGATGCCCAGAATGGCTTCGCGCAAGCGCGTTGCTTCCTTGCGTTCCGCCGGAGACAGGAAGCGATTGCGCGATGACAACGCCAGTCCATCTTCGGCACGCACGGTTTCGGCGGGAACGATCCTGATCGGCATCGCAAACTGGTCAGCCATCTGGCGCACGATGGCGAGCTGCTGGTAGTCCTTTTTTCCGAATACGGCAAACTGCGGCTGAACCGTATTGAACAATTTCATGACGACGGTCGCCATGCCGCGAAAATGCCCGGGCCGAAAACGGCCCTCTAGTTTGTTGGCCACTTTCGGCAAATCGATGTAGAAAGTCTGCGCCTCCGGATACATCTGTTTCTCATCCGGCGCCCAGACTACGGTATTGCCTTCGGCCTCCAGTCTGGCGCAATCCTCCTGAAGTGTGCGTGGGTACCTGTCGAAATCCTCTCCCTGTCCGAATTGCAGGCGGTTGACGAAAATCGTGGTGACCGTCACTGGCGCCAAAGTGCGCGCGATGCGCACCAGGCTCAAATGCCCTTCATGAATATTGCCCATGGTCGGCACGCAGGCCACCTGGGGTTCGTGCCGGAGCCGCTCGCGCAGTTGCGCGACTGTGTTGATGACTTCCATTTTCTTCTAGGAACGATTGGACGCTGGTAAAGTGACGAATGGCAATCTCAGGCTTGCGCCTCGTCTCGGCCTTCGTCCCTCGCCCCTGCCCTCCTGTAATTATTCGCCGCGGCTGAAAAACGCCCTCGGACCACGCATGTCGGTAATGCGGCGCAACAATAAATCAAAATCGCCCCCATCATCAACAAAATTCAGATGATCACTGTTGACGATCAGCAGCGGCGCTGCGGAAAACTGGTAGAAGAAACGACTGTAGGCTTCCGCGAGCTGCACCAGGTACTGCCCGGAAATTTGACGTTCGTAGGCAACGCCGCGCTTGTGTACCCGTTGGATCAGTTTTTCCGGCGAGGCCTGGAGATAGATGACCAGATCGGGCGTCGGCGCCTGGGGCATCAGATTAGCGTAAATCTGCTGATAGAGATGCATTTCATCATCCGACAAGGTCAGTCTGGCGAACAAAGGATCCTTGTCGAGAATAAAGTCGGCAACGGTCCCGCCCTCGAATAAGTCGATTTGCTTCAATCCGCCGACTTGCTGCACTCGCTGGAACAGGAAAAATAACTGGGTGGCCAATGCATGGCGACGCGGGTCTTCGTAAAATCGGGCGAGAAACGGATTGGCGTCGGGGTCTTCCAGCAACAGCGCCTTGCCCCAGTGTGCCGACAAGCGCCGCGCCAGACTGGTCTTGCCGGCACCGATCGGGCCTTCGACGACAACGTACCGGTATTTCTCAGGCGGCATCGGGTTTCTCCACGCTGCCGGGTCTTTGTGTGGCGCTGCTTTCCCGTGCCAGTCGTTCCACGCCTTGTTGATCGACCTGCGCCAGCAGTTGAGCCACCAGCCCATGGCCTGGCACCAGCGTGTAGGGTGCAATTTCGGTCATCGGCAGCAGCACGAAAGCGCGTTCATGCATTCTCGGATGCGGCAGCGTCAACCCGGGTTCATCGATCGCCACCGATGCGTATACCAGAAGGTCGAGGTCCAGGGTGCGCGGTGCATTTCGAAACGTTCGCGTCCGTCCGTGTCTGCTCTCGATGGCGTGCAGCTTCTCGAGCAGCTCCCTCGGCGGCAATGCAGTTCGCAGTTCCGCCACGGCATTGATGAAATGCGGTTGCCCGGTATAACCGACCGGGGCGCTGCGATAGAACGAGGAGACCGATACCACCTGCGTGTGCTCGATGTCGGCAAGTTCGGCAATGGCCTGTCGCACCTGCCGCTCCGGATCAGCCAGATTGGCCCCCACCCCGACAAAAACCGGCTCCGCGACGCTTCGCGCGCTCATTGCGTTTCGGCAGACTCCAGTCCCGGCGCCGCAGCGGCGTCGGCTGGCTTGCGCCGTCGTCGCCGCCGTCGCGGATTGCGATCCGGCAGTAGCATCTGCTTGCGGATGTCTTCGTCGGCCTTCTGGAAGTTTTCCCACCACTCCGAAATTTCCGCATCGACCTCGCCGCTATCGCAGCGCAGGACCAGGAAATCGTAAGCGGCGCGAAACCTTGGATGTGCGAGCACGCTGTAAGGCCGGCGTCCGGAGCGCGACAGGAAGCGGGGCTGCAATGCCCAGATGTCCTTCATATCGGTTCCAAAGCGCCGGGGAATCGAAAGTTTTTCAGCTTGCACCTGAATAACCTGGTCCATGGCCTTGAACAGCGCAGGCAGCGCACTGAGCCCCTCTTCCTGAGCCTGCTTCCAGGCTGCCAGCACTTCGTGCCACAGCAGTGCTGCAAACAGAAAACCCGGCGACACCGGTTTGTCGGCGCGAACGCGATCATCCGTGCCCTTCAGCGCCATCATTACGAACCGCTCTCCCATCGGTTGCTCGAGAATCACGTCAAGCATCGGCAGCAGCCCATGGTGTAAACCCTCCTGGCGCAATTGCAGCAGACAGGCGCTTGCGTGCCCGGAGAACAACAGCTTCAGCATTTCCTCGAACAATCGCGACGAAGGCACGTTGGCGAGCAAGGGCGCGAGACTCTTGATCGGCGCACGCGTATCGGCTTCGATCTTGAGGCCGAGCTTGGCGGACAGGCGCACCGCGCGCAGCATGCGCACCGGATCTTCGCGATAGCGCTGATCGGGGTCGCCGATCATACGCAGGCGTCGCGCCTTCAGGTCATCGAGACCATCGCAAAAATCCAGAATCCGTTCTGTTGTGGGGTCGTAGAACAGCGCGTTGATCGTGAAATCGCGCCGGGTGGCGTCGTCTTCCTGGCTCCCAAAAACGTTGTCGCGCAAAATGCGCCCGTGTTCGTCTGCGCGTTGATCTTCCTGCTCACTACCGGCGCTGAGTCCCTGTCGAGCGCGAAAGGTTGAAACCTCGACCGTATCCTCGCCAAACATCACGTGTACCAGGCGAAAACGCCGCCCGATGATGCGCGAGCGCCGAAATACGGCACGCACCTGTTCCGGCGTGGCGTCGGTTGCGACGTCGAAGTCTTTCGGTTTGAGGTCGAGCAGCAAATCGCGTACCGCACCGCCCACAATATAGGCGGCATAACCCTTCTCCTGAAGGCCGGTGATCACGCGGCGTGCGCTCGCGCTGATCTTGTCCTTGGCCAGACCGTGCTTGCTGATCGGGATAATCTGCGGATTTGCAGACGGCGATGGCCGCCCGGAGAATACCCGGCGGAGCAGTTTCCGAATCATTAAGTGGCGAGGGGTTTCGTGGTGAAGAATTCGAAGGCTGGGAGCTTCGTTCCTGAATCAATCAAGATTGAAAATTCCGCGGCTGGTGCAATCGACGGATTATACATGCAGCCCCTTTATCAACTGCTTTCCCGGCAGGAACACGCGCTCGCCACCGGCATCGACCGGTATCAGGGGAAATCCATACAGTTCTTCCAGCTTTTCCGCGGTCAGAACCTCCTCGGCAGAACCGAGGCTGAAACGCCCGTCGCCGTACAACAGCAGGAAATTGCTGCAATATCGGGCGGCGAAGTTCAGATCGTGCAGCACCATGACCACAATTGCGCCACTGTCACGGGCCTCGGCCGCCAGGCGTTCCAGTACTGCGACCTGGTGCGGCAGATCCAGGTGCTGCAGGGGTTCGTCGAGCAGGTAAATGACCGGACGTTGCGCAAAAAGGGCTGCCGCGCGCACGCGCTGGCGCTCCCCGCCTGAAAGCGAGACAAACGCGCGGCCGCCGAATCCGCCCAGATGCATCGCTTCGATTTCGTTGTCCGCAATTTCCTCGTCCTCCGCGGCCCATCCGAACGGACTGCGCGCATGCGGATAGCGCCCGAGCAACACATAGTCGCGGACGTTGCCCCAGAATTCGCGACTTTCATCCTGAAGCAGGACACCAATACTCCTGGCCAGTGCGCGTCTTGGGAGGGTCGCAACCGGCGCATCCTTGAGCCACACCATTCCGGAATCGGGCGGGCGCAAGGCGGCCAGGGCCTGCAACAGAGTCGATTTGCCGCTGCCATTTCGACCCAGCACTGCCCAGATCTGGCCGGGCCGGAACTCGGTCGACAGGCCGTCGACCAGTGTGCGTCCGGGATAAGCAATTCGCAGACGTTCAATGCGCAGCATCTTTGTTCCGGCCAGCCAGAAGAAGCAACAGGACAGGCACGCCGAGCAACGCGGTGAGGACCCCGACCGGAAACTGCAGCGGAGCCCAGACGCTGCGCGCCAGAGTATCCGCGATGGTGAGAAAGCCACCGCCAGCCAGGACCGCTCCGGGTATCAACCAGCGATGATCCTTAAAGCCTATGAGACGTGCCAGATGGGGGACGATCAGACCGACGAA
>JANNTE010000244.1:0-26465 GCA_031403365.1 Betaproteobacteria bacterium
CCGCAACCCGATCTATCACAGCACCTACACCGGCAAGCCACCGGATGAGCCTTCCGTACTCGGCGTGGCGCTCAACGATGTGTTCGTGCCCCTGCTGGTCAAGCAATTTCCCGAGATCGTGGATTTCTATCTGCCGCCGGAGGGATGTTCATATCGCATCGCGGTGGTCAGCCTGCGCAAGCAATATGCCGGACACGCCAAGCGCGTCATGTTCGGCATCTGGTCCTACCTGCGCCAGTTCATGTACACCAAATTCATCATCGTGGTCGATGACGACATCAACGTGCGCGACTGGAAGGAAGTCATCTGGGCCATCACCACGCGCGTCGATCCGGCGCGCGATACGCTGATCGCGGAAAACACGCCGATCGACTATCTCGACTTCGCCAGCCCGGTTTCCGGCCTGGGGTCAAAAATGGGACTCGATGCCACCAACAAATGGCCGGGCGAGACCACCCGAAACTGGGGCAAGCCGATCGCGATGGACGCCCGCACAAAGCAACGCGTTGACGACGTGTGGCAGGCGCTGGGTTTATGAAATAGGGGGAATGTGACAGCTTGCGCAAGCGGGCGCGCCTTCAAAGCAGAGACGGGCAGCCCGACCACCGATCGCTGGCGGTGCTGAGTCCTGCAGGACCCAGGCTGATCACCAAGCCGCCGTTGTCAACGAAGACGTCCGCCTCAGCGTTGTCTGTCCTGCTCCGATCATGTCTGGAATGAAATGTCGATGGCGGTTGCAACCGGGCAGGACGGCATTGTTTTCAAACCTTACCGAAGCCGATAGAATGCTCCTCGGTCAAATTCAACTCGTAACGAAAGGCGCTCGTAAATGAAGAATTTCCTGATGATTGTGGCGGCAGCAGGTCTGGTGCTGGCCGGTGGTGTGCACGCGGCGGATGCTGAAAAAGCCAAGGCAATGGCGCAGTCCAAGAATTGCCTCGCCTGCCATGCAATCGCGACCAAGCTGGTCGGTCCAGCCTTTACCGAAATCTCCAAGAAATACAAGGGAAACAAGGATGCAGAAGCCATGCTGGCCAAGAAAGTGATCGCTGGCGGTGGCGGCGTCTGGGGCACGATTCCCATGCCACCCAATCCCGTAAAGGAAGAAGAAGCAAAGCTGCTGGTCTCCTGGATCTTGGCCATGTAGTTGCCCCGGGCGCGCTTAAGTGCGAAGAAGGCCGGCACTCGCCGGCCTTTTTTTTCGCCGGACTGGCGACCGATGCACAACATTTTGAATTGACGGCGCAAATTGACAACGCGCAAAACGCTGACGGATAATCCGTGCCGACTGGTATTCAAGCCACGAACAACAAGGGGACATGACATGAAAGCTCTCGGCGAAACGAACTACGGATTGAAATGGCTTGCGGCGTGCTTGGTTGCGGCGGTGATGGCATCCGGCATGGCGGCTTGCGGAAAGAAGGAAGAATCCGCGTCAAAGTCTTCCTCAGTGCAGCGCGTTATCAAGATCGGCCATGCCGCGCCGCTGACCGGTGGCATCGCCCATCTGGGCAAGGACAACGAGAACGGCGTGAGTCTCGCCATCGAAGAAGCCAATGCAAAGGGCCTGACCATAGGCGGCGAAAAAGTTGTTTTCGAGATGCTGAGTGAGGATGATGAAGGCAAGGAGAATAAGGGCCCCATCATCGCGCAGAAATTTGTCGATGCGAAAGTCGCCGGCGTGGTCGGCCATTTGAATTCCGGCGTGACCATTCCGGCGTCGGCGGTATACAACCAGGCCGGTATTCCGATGATCAGCGGCTCGGCGACCAATCCCAAGTTGACCGAGCAGGGTTTCAAGGTGGCGTTTCGCACCGTGGGCCGTGACGATCAGCAGGGTCCCGCGATCGCCAGCTATCTGATGGCTGAGCACAAGCCCAAGTCCGTTGCGGTCATTGACGATGCCACGGCCTATGGCGAAGGTCTTGCCAACGAAGTCGAGAAAACGCTGAAAGCGGCAGGGGTCAGCGTCCTTCCGCGCGAAAAGGGAACGCAGGAAACACGCGACTGGAAGGCGATTCTGACCAAACTCAAGGGCAAAGGTCCGGACGCGATCTTCTACGGCGGCATGGATTCCGGCGCCGGCCCCTTGCTCAAACAAGGCCGGGAATTGGGTCTGAAGGCAGTGTTCTCGTTTGGCGATGGTGCCTGTACTGACAAGATGAAGGAACTCGCCGGTGACGCATCTGAGGCTATGGTGTGTTCGCAGGCGGGCATTCCGGTGCAGGCCGCCAGCGCCGCCTTCCTTGAAGCATTCAAGAAGAAGTTCGGTTCCAACCCGGAGATTTACGCGCCCTTCACCTACGATGCCACCAATCTGATCATTGCTGCCATGCAGGCCGCCAATTCCGCCGATCCGGCGGTGTATCTGCCGCAACTGGCCAGCATCAAATTCGACGGCGCCAGCGGCCACATCGAGTTCGACGCCAAGGGCGATCGCAAGGATGCGGAGATGACCATCTTTACCATGAAGAATGGCGCCATCACGCCAGTGGCGATCATCAAAGGCGGCCAGTCGGTAAAGTTCGAGGATTTCATCAAAGGCGCCGCGAAATAAGCCTGCGAGCCTCAGAGCACGCGGTGCGTATCGAGCGATGTGAAAACGGCACCTGCGGGTGCTGTTTTCATTGGTGGGCTCGAGGCACCATGCATGTTGCACACGCACTTCAGTTCGACTGAGCGCGCTTGGATATTTTTCTACAGCAACTCGTCAATGGCCTGACCCTGGGCAGCGTGTATGCCATCGTTGCGCTGGGTTACACCATGGTTTACGGCATCGTTCAATTGATCAACTTCGCCCACGGTGAAGTGGTCATGGTGGGGGCCATGGTTTCGCTGTCGGTAATTGCGGCCCTGGCCGGGACCGGGCTACCCCCCATTGGCATCGTTGGTGCCGGTGTGCTTTGCGCGGTGCCCGCCTGCATGGCCGTCGGTTTCGCGATGGAACGCATTGCCTACCGGCCGCTGCGCGGTGCGCCGCGACTGGCACCCCTGATTACGGCGATCGGCATTTCCATCATTCTGCAGCAAGTGGCGATGATTATCTGGAGCCGCAATCCACTGGGATTTCCGCAGATCATTGCCAATCCGGTGTTCGAGTTCGCCGGCGCGCATATCAGCGCGGTGCAGATCGCCATCATTCTGGGATCGTTTCTCATGATGGCCGGCCTGACGCTGTTGGTGCATCGCACGCGCCTAGGTATCGCCATGCGTGCCACTTCGGAAAATCCGCAAGTGGCCGCGCTGATGGGGATCAATGTCAATCGGGTGATCTCGGCCACTTTTGTCATAGGCGCCGGCCTCGGCGCCATCGCCGGGGTGATGGTGGGAACGTATTACGGCATTGCTCACTACACCATGGGGGGGCTGCTGGGCTTGAAGGCATTTGCCGCTGCGGTGCTCGGCGGCATCGGCAATCTTGCCGGCGCCATGTTGGGTGGAATTCTGCTGGGCGTGGTTGAAGCGCTGGGTGCGGGCTACATCGGGGAGATCATGGATCTGTGCCATATTTCGGCTGTCTCCGATGCGCTCGCCGCGCGCTGCGCGCGCGACGGCCATCTCGTCGTGTTTGGCAGCAATTATCAGGACGTGTTTGCGTTTCTGGTGCTGATCGCCGTGCTGGTATTGCGGCCATCGGGTCTGCTGGGCGAGCGTGTTTCGGACCGGGCCTGAACATGAAGACCTGGATTTCCCGCCTCGAACCACTGCGCAGGCACCCGGCGGCGCCCTGGCTGGGCATGGTATTGATCGCCGTGACTCTGGCGGTATTGCCGTTCGTTCTCGCTTCCGTGGGCACCGCCTGGGTGCGTATCACCAACCTCGCCATTTTGTTCGCGCTGCTTGCGCTGGGATTGAACATCGTGGTCGGCTTCGCGGGCCTGCTCGACCTGGGCTACATCGCGTTTTATGCGGTCGGCGCATACTGCTACGCCTTGCTTGCTTCACCGCACTTCGGATTGCACCTGCCGTTCTGGGTCATTCTGCCGATCGGCGCCGCCATGGCCTGCGTCTTCGGTGTCTTGCTCGGTGCGCCGACGCTCAAATTGCGCGGCGACTATCTCGCCATTGTCACGCTTGGCTTTGGCGAAATCGTGCGTATTTTTCTGAACAATCTTTCCCAGCCGGTCAATATCACCAACGGCCCGCAAGGCGTCACGCTGATTGATCCGTTTCGCGTTGCCGGGGTGGATTTCAGCCGCACGGAGAATCTGCTCGGCCTCGCGTTCAGCGGGCCGATCAAGTATTACTACCTGTTGCTGGTGGTGCTGGTGGTGGCGATCATGATCAATCTGCGTTTGCAGAATTCCCGCATCGGGCGCGCCTGGGTGGCGATTCGCGAAGATGAAGTCGCGGCGCAGGCGATGGGCATCAATACGCGCAACATCAAGCTGCTGGCTTTCGCCATGGGCGCGGGTTTCGGCGGAGTGGCGGGTGGCATCTTTGCGGCCACCCAGGGCTTCATCAGCCCGGAGAGTTTTGTGTTTGTCGAATCCATCATGGTGCTGTCCATGGTGGTACTGGGCGGCATGGGCAATATCTGGGGTGTGGTGCTGGGAGCAGTTCTGCTGTCATTCGTTCCGGAGATCCTGCGCTACACGGTCGATCCGGTGCAACGAGCCGTGTTCGGCCGACTGCTGATTGAACCCGAGGTCATCCGCATGCTCTTGTTCGGGTTGGCGCTGGTACTCATGATGCGTTACCGCCCCGCCGGACTCTGGCCGTCGAAGCAGCGCCAGCGCGAACTGAAGAAAACGGACGCGCCCTGATGGCGGCCGCAGCCCTGCTCGAAATGCGAAACATCGAAAAGCGCTTCGGTGGACTGATCGCGCTCGCCGATGTTTCGCTAACCATCCATCAGCGCGAAATATACGGATTGATCGGCCCGAACGGCGCCGGCAAGACGACACTGTTCAATGTGCTGACCGGACTTTATACACCGGACGGCGGAAGTTTCGAATTTGACGGCGCCAGTCTGCTCGGACGCAAGCCCTTCCGCGTCGCGGAATCCGGTATCGCGCGCACCTTTCAGAACATCCGTTTGTTCGGCCACATGAGCGCCATCGAGAACGTGATGGTTGGACGGCATGTACGCACGCACGCGGGCGCCATTGGCGCCATTCTGCGCACCCGCCGCACCAATGACGAGGAGGCTGCCATAGTCCGGCGATCCCGGGAACTGCTCGATTACGTGGGCATCAGTCAGCATGCTGACGCGCTGGCGCGCAACCTGTGCTACGGCGATCAGCGCCGGCTGGAAATCGCGCGCGCACTGGCCACGGAACCCAAGCTGCTGGCGCTCGATGAACCGGCGGCCGGAATGAACGCGACAGAAACGACGGAATTGCGCCGGCTGCTGGAGAAAATTCGCACAAACGGCATAACCATTCTGTTGATCGAGCACGACGTAAAACTGGTGATGGGACTTTGCGACCGCGTCGCCGTGCTGGATTACGGCAAGAAGATCGCCGAGGGCGTCCCGGCACTGGTGCAAAAAGACCCGGAAGTTATCCGAGCCTATCTCGGGGGCGCGCTGCCATGAGTGCGCTGCTGGAAGTCAGCGCTTTAAACGTCGCTTATGGCGGCATCAACGCGGTCAAGGGCATAGATCTCAGGGTCGCCGAGGGTGAAATGGTGGCGCTGATCGGCGCCAATGGCGCCGGCAAGACCACCACGCTCAAGGCGATCTGCGGACTGCTGCCGCGCCAGGGCGTGGTCAAGCTGCGGGGCGAGAGCACGCACGACTTGTCGGCTTACCAGCTGGTCGAGCGCGGCCTGGTACTCGTGCCCGAGGGGCGCGGAATTTTCGGGCGCCTGACGGTGCGGGAGAACCTGCAAATGGGTGCCTACGTTCGCAACGACAAGGCCGCTATTCGCAATGATGTGGAAAGAATCTACGCACTTTTCCCCAGGCTTGCGGAACGCCGCGACCAGACCGGCGGCACGCTGTCTGGTGGCGAGCAGCAGATGCTGGCCATTGGCCGCGCGCTCATGAGCCGGCCCAAGCTGCTGTTGCTTGATGAACCGAGCATGGGACTCGCGCCACTGATGGTCGGGAAAATTTTCGATACTGTGCGCATGGTTTCCCAACAAGGGGTCACGGTTTTGCTGGTGGAGCAGAACGCCAAGCTGGCATTGGAAGCAAGCCATCGTGGCTATGTCATGGAAAGCGGGCTGATTACGCTGGCGGACGCGGCCCCGGCATTGCTCGAAAACCCGCTGGTCAGGAAAGCCTATCTGGGCGAATAATGGCCAGGCGCGCGCGGCGCGCGCCTTACCGCTACCGGCGCGAGACCCACTTGATGAAGTACACCTTCGACTCCTGGACAAAACAGACCATCAGCGTCAGCGTGGCGCTTGCCAGGAAGGTCGTGCCGGTCTGTCGAACTATCGTGCGCTCCTGCTCGGATCGAGTTCGGTAGCGGTTTGATTTTCGGACGCACCCAGCCTTGATCTTCAAAGCCAGATCGCCCGACAGTTACGCCGCGCGCCGGGAACGACTGGTGCGTCAAATTCGAGCCGCAAAAGATCAAGTCGCGCTGAGAAAGCAGCGCTCAAATTTGTTCCGCGAGCGCAGTCCCGAAGCCAGATCGCGGCTTGATGTGCAGGACTTCAACCATGTGCTGCGGGTTGATCCTGGCTCCGGGTGGGCGGATGCGGAAGGCATGACGCCGTACGAGACTCTGGTTCTGTCCACGCTTGCCTGTGGCGTCATGCCGGTCGTGGTGCCGCAACTGAAAACCATCACGCTGGGTGGCGCCGCCGCCGGGGTTGGCATCGAAGCAAGTTCCTTTCGCCATGGCCTGGTACACCACGGAATTCTGGAAATGGACATTCTTGCCGGTGACGGCGAGATATATCTGTGCACGCCGGGGAACGATCATCGCGATCTGTATTTCGGGTTCGCGAATTCCTATGGAACGCTGGGCTACGCGTTGCGGGTGCGCATCTGCACAATTGCGGTCAAGAAGTACGTGAAGATTGCGCATGCACATTTTTCCGACCCGTCCGAATACTTTCGCGCCTTGCGGGCGGCCTGCGATTCCGGAGTTGATTTCGTCGATGGGGCTGTTTTCGGCCCTGAAGATCTTTACCTGACAACCGCAACCTTTGTCGACGAAGCGCCGTACTTGAGCGACTATACGTTCGAACACATTTACTACCGTTCCATGCGCGAGCGCGATACGGACTATCTCACCACGCACGATTTTCTATGGCGTTGGGACACCGACTGGTTCTGGTGCTCGAAGAATTTTGGCGTGCAGAACGCGCTCGTCCGCCGGCTGGCCGGGAAAAAGCGCCTGAATTCGCGAACCTATACCCGGTTGATGCGCTGGAACAGCCGCCTGCAATTGACGCGCCGGCTGGGCGCCATAGCCGGTCGACGCAGCGAAACGGTGATCCAGGATGTCGATATCCCCATTGAGCGGGCGGCCGAGTTTCTGGATTTCTTCCGGCGCGAGATCGGCATCCTGCCCATCTGGATCTGCCCCCTGCGCAGTCCGGATAAGCAGGCCATTTATCCCCTGTATCCGCTGAGTTCATCGACGATCTATGTGAATTTCGGATTCTGGGACGCCATCAGACTGAAGTCGACGCAGTTCGCCGGGCACTACAACCGGCTTATCGAGCGCAAAGTCGAGGAGCTCGGCGGCATCAAGTCCCTGTACTCGGAGAGCTTCTACACCCACGAAAAATTCGATGGTCTCTATGGCGCGGCCGCGTACCGGCAATTGAAGGCCAGATACGATCCGAATGGTCGTCTGCCCGGCTTGTACGACAAGTGCGTACTGCGCAAATGATCCGTACCTAGTTGTTGAGACCCTGCAGCGGTGCGGGAATGCGTCCGCCGCGGCGGATAAATTCGACGCTCGACTCGCGGTGCACCGCCATGACTGGCGCGCGTCCGAGCAAACCACCAAATTCAACCATGTCGCCCACCTTTTTCCCCGGCGCGGGAATGACGCGCACCGCCGTGGTCTTGCGGTTGATCATGCCAATGGCGGCCTCGTCAGCGATGATGGCGGCGATGGTTTCCGCCGGTGTGTCGCCGGGTATGGCGATCATGTCGAGCCCGACGGAACATACGCAGGTCATTGCCTCGAGCTTGTCGAAAGTCAGCGCGCCCATGCCGGCGGCCTCAATCATCCCGATGTCTTCGGAAACCGGTATGAATGCGCCGGACAGTCCGCCCACGTAGTTTGATGCCATCGCGCCGCCTTTCTTGACTGCATCATTGAGCAGTGCCAGCGCGGCGGTGGATCCGTGCGTGCCGATGCGCTCCAACCCCATGGCTTCCAATATGCGCGCCACCGAATCGCCGGGCGCCGGTGTCGGTGCAAGCGACAAATCGACGATGCCGAACGGTACTCCGAGTTTGTCCGAGGCTGCCCTGCCGACCAGCTCGCCCATGCGCGTGATCTTGAAAGCCGTGCGCTTGATCGTCGCCGCCAGCGTGCCGAAATCGGTTTGCCCCTCTTTCTCGATGGCGCGCAACACCGCCCCCGGGCCGGATACTCCGACATTGATCACGCACTCCGGCTCGCCAATGCCATGGAAGGCTCCGGCCATGAACGGGTTATCGTCCACCGCGTTGCAAAACACGACCAGCTTGGCGCAGCCCAGACCATCGCGCGAGGCCGTCAATTGCGCGGTTTCAACGATTATGCGTCCCATCATTGCCACGGCGTCCATGTTGATGCCGGCCTTGGTGGTGCCGATGTTGACCGAAGCGCAGACGCGCTCGGTAGTCGCGAGTGCCTGAGGGATCGACGCGATCAGAGCCGCATCGCCGCGAGTCATGCCCTTCTGAACCAGCGCGGAAAAACCGCCGAGAAAATTCACTCCCACCTCCCTGGCGGCGCGGTCCAGGTATTCGGCCATCAACACATATGAGTCCGCGGCGGAGCTTTCCGCGACCAGCGCGACAGGCGTCACCGATATGCGCTTGTTAACCACGGGAATGCCGTACTGGGCGGCGATCTCATCGCCGCTACGAACCAGGTTTTCGGCGAGTCGGCAGACCTTGTCGTAAGCTTTGGTTGCCGCGACTGCCAGATCAGGATGGGCGCAGTCGCGCAGGCTGATGCCCATGGTGATGGTGCGAATGTCGAGATTCTCCATCTGCACCATGCGGATGGTTTCGACAATCTCCTGCGGGGAATAACGGCTGACGCTCATGCCGGAAGATGGCGTCAGATGCGATGCATGAATTTGAACACGTCTTCGTGTTGGGCATCGATGCGCAGTCCCATTGCCTCGCCCCTGGCATTGAGCCTCAACTTGAGCTCGGCGAAGGAAACGCCTGCGTGCTCCACATCCACCATCATGATCATCACGAAAAACTCGTCCATCAGGGATTGCGAGATGTCGAGGATGTTGGCGCCGGCCTCGGCCAGCACAGCGGAAACCGTGGCAATGATGCCGACCCGGTCCTTCCCGATTACAGTGACAATGATGCGGTGCGAACTTTTGGTGACGGATGTCATACCCAGTCGCGCGCGATGAGAAAATCGGTGTAGAGCCGGGCTTCCGGCGTGCCAGGCTCGGGCTTCCAGTCGTAGCGCCACTTCACGATCGGAGGCAGCGACATCAGGATGGATTCGGTACGACCGCCGGACTGCAACCCGAACAGCGTGCCGCGATCATAGACCAGGTTGAATTCCACATATCGGCCGCGCCGGTAAGCCTGGAAATCGCGCTCGGCTTCGCCAAATGGCAGATCGATACGGCGTTCCACAATGGGAACATAGGCATCCACGAAATGATTGCCCACGCTACGAGTGAGATCGAAAGAGGTCTCGATATCGGGCTCCGACAGATCGTCAAAAAATATACCGCCGACGCCACGCGGTTCCTTGCGATGCTTCAGATAAAAATAATTGTCGCACCATTTTTTGAACCTGGCGTGGGTATCGGAGCCAAACGCGCCCAATGCTTCGCGACAAATGCCATGAAAATGCACGACGTCCTCTTCGAAGCCGTAGTAAGGAGTGAGGTCCATGCCGCCGCCGAACCAGGAGACCGGCACGGTGCCGGCTTTCTCCGCTACGAAAAAACGCACGTTCATGTGCACCGTGGGTACATAGGGATTACGCGGATGAAGAACCAGCGATACACCCATGGCCTGAAACGAACGCCCGGCCAGTTCCGGCCGGTTTGCCGTGGCCGAAGCCGGCAGGGCGCTCCCGGTCACATGGGAAAAATTCACTCCACCGCGCTCAAAGACGCCACCATCTTCGACCAGGCAACTGACCCCGCCTCCACCTTCCGGGCGCACCCAGGCGTCACGGCGGAATTTGCTGCCGTCCAGTGCTTCGAGCCGGTCCACGACCCAGCCCTGTAAATCCGTCAGGTATTCCTTGACCAGTCCGGAGTCCATGCTGCTACAAGGTGCTCTTCTTCGCGCCAATGGCACGAAATCCGATGTCGCGCCGCATCTGGCAGCCTGCGAACTGGATACCTGCGGCGATTTCGTAGGCTCGCCGTTGCGCGACGCGCACCGTGTCGCCGAGCGCGGTCACGCACAGTACGCGCCCGCCGCTGGTCAGCACCTTGCCCTGGTCCAGCGCCGTTCCGGCATGAAACACATGAAAGTCATCCGCATTGCGCGGCAGCCCGGTGATTTCGTCGCCTTTTCGGGGATTCTCGGGATAACCTGCGGCCGCCATAACCGCGCCGAGAGCGACGCGGCGGTCCCACTCGGCATCAACGGTGTTAAGCGTGCCATTGATCGCATGGTCAAGCAGAGTGAAAAGATCGCTCTTCAATCGCATCATGATCGGCTGCGTCTCAGGGTCGCCCATGCGGCAATTGAACTCCAGCGTCCGGGTTGTGCCATCGGGCTGGATCATCAGTCCCGCATACAGAAAACCGGTGTAAGTATTGCCCTCGTTCTTCATGCCGCGAATCACCGGCTGGATCACTTCGCGCATCACGCGGGCATGTATGGCTGGCGTCAGCACCGGAGCCGGCGAGTAGGCGCCCATGCCGCCGGTGTTCGGGCCTTGGTCGCCATCGTTGAGGCGTTTGTGATCCTGACTGGTGGCCAGCGCCAGCGCGTGCTCACCATCGACCATGACGATGAAGCTGGCCTCTTCGCCTTGCAGGAATTCTTCGATAACCACGCGGGCGCCCGCGCTTCCCATCTTGTTGTCCACCAGCATCATTTCCACCGCGGCATGCGCTTCCTCCGGCGTCGTCGCCACCACCACGCCTTTGCCGGCGGCCAGTCCATCAGCCTTGATTACAATCGGCGTACCCTGCCTGGCGATATACGCGTGGGCCATGCTTGCATCGGTGAAGCTGGCATACGCGGCGGTCGGAATACCGTGTCTCATCATGAAAGCCTTGGCGAAATCCTTCGAGGCTTCGAGTTGTGCCGCAGCGCGCGTCGGCCCGAAGATTCTCAGGCCTTCGGCACGAAACGCATCGACGATGCCCGCCGACAACGGCGCCTCCGGGCCGACGACAGTGAGCGCAATCGATTCCTTGCGCGCGAAGTCCGCCAGATCCGCAATGGCGGTCAGTGGCAGATTGACCAAACCGTCTTCATTGGCGGTACCGGCGTTTCCCGGCGCCACATAAATACGGCCTACCCGCGGAGATTTTGCGAGCCGCCAGGCCAGCGCGTGCTCGCGGCCGCCGCTACCAATGACCAGCAGGTTCATGACGGCACCGCAGGCGGAGACTGACGCATCACTGTTTCAGTGGCGGAAATGGCGCACGCCAGTCAGAACCATGGCGATGCCCAGCTCATCGGCCGCAGCGATGACCTCGTTGTCGCGCATGCTGCCACCGGGTTGAATGACCGCAATCGCGCCTGCCTTCGCGACGACGTCGATTCCGTCGCGGAAGGGAAAGAACGCATCGGAGGCGACCACCGAATTCGCAAGCGAAAGCCCGGCGTTTTCTGCTTTGATGGCCGCAATGCGCGCGCTGTCAACGCGGCTCATTTGTCCCGCGCCGACACCGAGCGTTGCGCCCTCGCCGCAAAACACGATGGCGTTGGATTTGACGAATTTCGCCACTCGCCAGGCAAACAGCAGGTCCACCAATTGCTGCGCGCTTGGTTGCTTGCGTGTCACCACGCGCAAGTCCGAACCGCGCACGTTTTTGGCATCGGGTGTCTGTACCAGCAATCCACCGCCGACGCGTTTACTGTCGTGGCGATTCGCGCCATCTTCGATCGGCACCTGCAGAACGCGCACGTTGGTTTTCGTGGCCAGCACCGCCGCCGCATCTACGGCGATGTGCGGCGCGATCAGAACTTCCATGAACTGCTGTGCCACTGCTTCGGCTGTTTCCAGATCGACGTCGCGGTTAAAAGCGATAATACCGCCGAATGCGGAGGTCGGATCGGTCTTGAATGCCGCGCGATAGGCTTGCGCCGCCGATTTGGCAACTGCAACCCCGCAGGGATTGGCATGCTTGACGATGACGCAGGCCGGTTGTTCAAACGTCTTCACGCATTCCCAAGCGGCATCCGCGTCGGCGATGTTGTTGTAGGACAGTTCCTTGCCCTGCAACTGCCGGTAGTTGCTGATCGCGCCCGGCACCGGTTTCAGATCGCGATAGAAAGCCGCCTCCTGATGAGGATTCTCGCCGTAGCGCAGATCCTGAACCTTGGCGAAATTCAGGTTTATCTGACCAGGAAACTTTCCGGGCGCGCCATTGATATCTGTCGCTGTCAAATAGTTGCTGATGGCGCCGTCGTAGGCGGCCGTATGGGAGAAAGCCTTCCTGGCCAGACGGTAACGGGTTTCAATGCCGATCGAGCCATGAGCTGATCGCATTTCGGCGATCAGTGCCGGGTAGTCGGAAGGATCGGTTACCACCGCGACATGCTGCCAGTTTTTCGCCGCCGCACGCACCATCGTCGGTCCGCCGACATCGATATTCTCGATGGCTTCTTCAAGAGTACAGTCGGCGCGCGAAATGGCCTGCTCGAATGGATAGAGATTCACGACTACCAAATCAATGGTCGGAATGTCTGCCTGACGCATGGCCTGAGCATGCGCCGGCAAATCGCGGCGGGCCAGGATGCCGGCGTGTACCTTGGGGTGCAGGGTCTTGACGCGGCCGTCCAGCATTTCCGGAAAACCAGTGTAGTCGCCGATCTCAACAACTGCGACGCCCGCTTCGAGCAGCAGTTTCGCGGTACCGCCGGTGGAGAGAATGTTGAATCCGAAAGACTGCACGGCCCGCGCCAGTTCGACGACAGCGCTTTTGTCGGAAACGCTGATCAGGGCTTGTCGTATTGTCATCTAACAATTTCCGGAAATAAATCGCCCGTCCGCAAAGGACGGGCGACGGTGTGATGAGGCATCGTCCGCTTACTTGATGCCGTAATCCTTCATCTTCTTGCGCAGCGTATTGCGGTTCATACCCAGCAACTCCGCTGCCTGGGTCTGATTGCCCGCAACCCGGTGCAGAACAATGGCCAGCAGAGGCTTCTCGACCGAGTTCATCACCATGTCGTAGATCGCGCATGGACGTTCTCCTTCCAAATCCTTGAAGTAGCCATCCATGGCCTTGCGCACGCAGCGGGCAATTTCATTTTCGTCAATCATGCCGCCAACTCCTCGGGATAAGTTACGGCTTCGGCATAGATCAGATTCTCTCCGCGTGCCGCCAGACCGGCAAGGAAATCTTCCACGGCGGCAACCTGGGTTTTCGCAGTTTCCAGCTTGTTCATGGCGTGGCGGAATTCAATCGCACCAGTCAGCCCCCTGACGTACCAGCCGACATGCTTGCGCGCAACCCGAACGCCAGCCTGTTCGCCATAGAGCGCGTATAACTCCTCTAAATGCTGTACCAGCACGCTGCAAATCTCCGCGATCCGCGGCGCAGGAAGATACTCGCCGCTGGTCAGAAAGTGCTGGATTTCACGAAAAATCCAAGGCCGACCCTGAGCCGCGCGACCGATCATGATGGCGTCGGCGCCGGTGAGACGCAGCACCTCGCGGGCCTTCTCCGGGGTGTCGATGTCGCCATTGGCGATAACCGGAATGCTTGTGCGAGACTTTACGTGTGCGATGGTCTCGTACTCCACCGCGCCGACAAAGGCACAGGCACGTGTGCGTCCATGAATTGTCAGCGCTTTGACGCCGGCGGATTGGGCGATCTGCGCCACGCGCAGCGCGTTGCGGTTGCCCGGATTCCAGCCGGTTCGGATTTTCAGGGTGACCGGAATGTCGACCGCTGCCACCACTGCATCGAGAATCCTGCCGACCAGCGGTTCGTTCTGAAGCAGTGCCGATCCGGCTGCGACATTGCAGACCTTCCTGGCCGGGCAGCCCATATTGATGTCGATGATTTGCGCGCCACGATCCGCGTTGTAGCGTGCGGCATCCGCCATTCCCGCCGGATCGGCGCCGGCGATCTGCACCGATATGGGATCGACTTCGCCCTGATGATCGGCCCGCCGCCGGGACTTCACCGTGTTCCGAAGTAGTGCATTCGACGACAGCATCTCTGATACCGCCATCCCTGCGCCCATTGCCTTGCACAACTGCCGGAATGGACGATCGGTCACGCCGGCCATGGGTGCGACAATCAGATTGTTCTTGAGAGTGTGCGGACCGATTTGCATTTCGTCGCTGGGCGAAATATGTGCGTGGCGAAAAAGCGGACCGCCATTCTAGCGCAAAGAATGCTCGACGCAATGTGATAAAGCCTACCAGAGCGATGCGCCGAACATCATGCGTTGAACGAAGGCGTGCTTGACCGCGGGCATGACATCGAGCAGACCCAGCGCTGCTCCGCGCGTGGCGCGCAGAGGCGCATGGTCGTTGGAGAAAATCCTGACCAGCGAATGAGTGAGCGCGATGCCGTGCCGACGATCGCCGCGACGCGTAGCGCGATATTGCGCCAGGCAGTCATCGGCACCCGGATCCCCTGCCAGAGGCTGTTGGAGAATTTCGCCCAGTTCCCAGGCATCGCGTAAGCCGAGATTGAATCCCTGGCCGGCAATCGGGTGCAGTGCCTGCGCCGCATTGCCGAGCATGACGGCGCGCGACAGCACCGGATCAATCACGTAGCGCAATGTCAAAGGGAAGCGGGCACGGGCTTCAATCGAGGTGAAGCGTCCGGCGCGATCGCCGAACTGACGCTGCAATTGGTCCAGAAAATCAGTCTCGCGCAAGGTCTCGAGCCTGGCCGCGGCTAAGGGAGGCGCAGTCCATACCAATGCGTAGCGGTTCTCGAACGGCAGCAGCGCGATCGGACCATCCGGAGTGAATCGCTCGTAAGCCTTGCGCTGATGTTCCCGCGAGGTTTCGACAAGGCCGACGACCGCGTCCTGGCCATAGTCGCGGGTGCGTATTTTTGCATCGGCACGCAGTGACGCGCTGGCCCCGCCATCGGCGATGACCAGCAGTCGTGCATTGATTGTCTGCGCTGCTCCCTGCCGGAGGAAGTCGATACAGACGCCCTTGTCGGTGCTGCGCATGCCAGTTACTTCGGCCCCGGCGGTCAAAGTCGTGTTACCTGATTGAAGGGCGTTACCGAAGGCCTGTTGCAATTGCACATAACGCACGACATAACCCAGCGCAGGCACGCCGGCTTCTTCCGCGCTCAGGAGCGCACGGCCGAAACCGCCTTGTTGCGAAACATGGATCCATTCGATCGGCGTTACCGGTTCCAGTCGCGACCAAATGCCGAGCCGTTCAAGTATCAGACGACTGCCATGGGACATTGCCAGGGTGCGCAAATCGTTGCTGGCACGTGCCTCGGTACGCGCTTCGAGCACCACGACAGACAGTCTGGTGTCACGCAGCGCTATGGCCAGCGCGGCGCCAACCGGCCCGCCGCCAACGATCGCAACGTCGAACTCAGGATTGCTCATGGCCGGCATTTGGCGACTGCAGGAAAGCGTAGGGGTCGCATGTGGCGCTGCAAATTCCTAGCGACGCATCAGCAATTCGATGTCGTCGATCTTTTTGGGCGCCGCCTCAGTAATGATTTCGCAGCCGGAGCCCGTCACCAGGGCATCGTCCTCAATGCGCACGCCGATGTTCCAGAAAACTTCCGGCACACCGGCGGCGGGCCGGATGTAGCAGCCCGGTTCAACCGTGAGCATCATTCCGGGCCTGAGCGTGAGCCAAGTGCCGTTGCGCTTGTAGTCACCGGCGTCATGCACGTCCAAGCCCAGCCAGTGTCCGGTACGGTGCATGTAAAAGCGTCGATAGTCGCCGGACTCGATCACGCTCTGGGCACTGCCTTGGCAAAGGCCGAGGTCCACCATGCCTTGCGCAAGCACATTCACGGCCGCGTCATGAGGCGCTTCCCACGCGTTGCCGGGCTTCACCTGCGCGATGGCCGCCGCTTGGGCAGCCAGCACCAGTTCGTAAACGTCGCGTTGCGGGCCGGAGAATTTTCCACTCACCGGGAATGTGCGCGTAATGTCCGAGGCGTAGCCGTCGAGTTCGCAACCCGCGTCAATGAGCACGACTTCGCCATCTTTGAGCGCGGCATCGTTGCGCACGTAGTGCAGAACGCAGGAGTTCTCTCCCGCAGCCACGATCGGGGTGTAGGCGGGCGCCTGGGCCCCTTGCCGGCGAAATTCGTGGATCAGTTCCGCCTCGAGCTCATATTCGTGAATGCCGGGCCGGGCCGCGCGCATGGCGCGGATGTGGGCTTGCGAAGAAATCTCCGCGGCGCGTCTCATGGTGACGATTTCAACTTCGTCCTTGATCAGGCGCATATCGTCGAGCAAGCGCCGGACGTCGCGGATTTCGCCCGGAGCACTGACGCCGGATCTGACCTGTGTGCGCACCTTGTTGATCCATCCGATGACCTGGCGGTCCCACTCCGAGTCGGCGCCGACATCGCAGAACAGCGCAGGTTGATCGGCGAGTAATTGCGGCAGCGATTCATCGAGTTTGCCGATCGGATGCGTCTCGTCGATGCCGAAAGACTCCCGGGCCTGGTCAGGGCCATAGCGAAAGCCATCCCAGATCTCGCGTTCCATATTTTTTTCGCGGCAGAACAGGATGCTTTTCGGGGTGTTTCCGGCGATCAGCACCAGCACTGCTTCCGGTTCGGGAAAACCGGTCAGGTAATGAAAATAGCTATCGAAGCGAAACGGATAGGACGAATCGCGATTGCGCAGCCGCTCCGGCGCGGTGCGTATTACCGCGACACCTTCTTCCATCCGCGCCGCCAAATCCGCGCGGCGTCGGGCATAAATGGCGGCATCAATCATGTGGCAAGAATCCGTGGCAGATCAGTAGAAGAATTATACGGCCTGAGCCACCATCGTCTGCGGTACAGGTCAGTCGCTGCGGAAAGCTTTAAGACGAGCTTCCAGTTCGGCAAGACGTTGCGGCGTGCCGATATCATCCCACTCGCCCCGAAAATGCTCGCCGGTAATCCTGCCGGGCGCCATTTGCGCGCACAGCAGCGGCGCAAGCGGACATTTAACGCCGGGAGTGACTGGGTCAAACAGCGCCGCACGATACACGCCAATGCCGCTGAATGTAAGTTTTTCTCCGGCCGCGTTGCGCACCAGATCGCCTTCGAGCGAAAAATCACCTTGTGGGTGGTGCGGTGGATTGCCTACCAGCACCAGATGCGCAAGCGTTGTGACCTGCATTTCCCGAACCTTGCGGACGAGATGGCCATAGTCAAAGTCGCTGTAGACATCCGCATTGACGACCGCGAAAACCTCCTCGCCCATCAATGGCAGCGCCTTGCGGATGCCCCCGGCGGTCTCCAGCGCCTGCGCTTCCGGCGAATAACGAACCGTGAGATTCCAGCGAGCGCCATTGCCGATGGCCGTTTCGATCTGCCCGCCCAGATGCGCATGGTTGATGACCACTGTGCCGAATCCGGCCCGGGCGAGCTTGTCCAGATGCCGGAAGATCAGAGGCTTTCCATCGACTGGCAGCATGGACTTGGGTACGCGGTCGGTCAACGGACGCATGCGCTCGCCGCGACCGGCGGCGAGAATCATCGCTACGGGAAAAGAACGCGCAGGCACGCTGCCCTAGAAGGTGTAACCGATGACCGGCTTGCGCTCGGCGATCTGGTCAAGCAGGCGCAGCAAAGGCGATAGCGATGCATAGCGTTCGCAAACGGCGCGCACATAACCCAAAAAGCGCGGCGTATCCTTGACATAAGCCGGTTTGCCGTCGCGATGGCAGATGCGCGCAAAGATGCCGAGAATCTTCAGGTGGCGCTGCAGCCCCATCCATTCGAAGTCGCGATAGAAGGCGCCGAAGTCGGCGTTGACGGGTAACCCTGCCAGGCGGGCTTTCTCCCAATAGCGTATGGTCCAATCAAGCACGCGTGGCTCTTCCCAGCTCACGAAGGCATCCTTGAACAACGAGGCAATGTCGTAGCTGATCGGCCCGTAAACGGCATCCTGAAAGTCGAGCACACCGGGATTGGGCTGCGTCACCATCAGATTGCGCGGCATGAAATCGCGATGGACGAAAGTTCTGGGTTGTGCCAGGTTGCTGGCGATGACCAGGCGAAACACGTTGCCCAGCGACTGTACTTGCGCGGCATCGAGTTCAATGCCCAGATGACGGCGCAGGTACCATTCGGGGAACAGATCAAGTTCACGTTGCAGCAAGGCCTCGCCATATTCCGGCAGCAAGCCTTCGCGGCTGGCGAGCTGCCAGCGGATCAGTGTGTCAATCGCATCGCCGAACAGGCGATCGGCGTTGCCGTCATTTAGCGCGGTCAGATAAGTCGTCGAACCCAGGTCCGACAACAGCAGCAGGCCTTGCGCCAGGTCTTGCGCAAGAACTTTAGGAACATTCAACCCCGCCGCGGCCATCAACCCCGCGATGCGCACGAAAGGCGCGCAGTCTTCATGCTCAGGCGGGGCGTCCATGACAATGAGGGTTGTATCCGGCAGGCTAACGCGGAAATAGCGCCTGAAGCTGGCGTCCGCCGAGGCCGGCGCGAGTGAAAAACTTTGGCCGGAAAGCTGCCGGGTCAGCCAATCATTGACAAGCGCGTAGCGATCCAAGCGGCTTCGTTGCCTTGCGGAGTGAATTGTGAGATTTTAGCACCTCGCCCCAACTTATCTTCCGAATGCATCGTTTCCATGTCCCGTCGGCAGCCCTGTCGTTGACTCTGTGTTTAGCTGGCGGCGTGTATGCCGGAGAACCCGGTCTGAAACTGCGGATGCAACCGGAGTTAATTCCGTATGCGCTCGGCCGCGATGATCAGACTGACCTGTTTATCGATGCCGATCTCATAGAGGGGCATCAGGAGCGGGATCTTCAGGCCTCGGGCAGCGTACGGCTGCGTAAGCGCGGTGCTGCCGTGTTCACCGATCAAATCAACCTGTCGATACCGGATCAGCAGTTCACGGCGACGGGCAACGTGCGATTGGAGCGAGAGGGCGACATCGTGAGAGGAGAGCAGCTGTTTTACGATCTCGACGACGACAGTGGTTTCATCGATCAACCGACCTACCAACTTCGCCGCTATGGAGCGCGCGGGGATGCCCGTCGACTGGTCATGGAAAACCGCGACACTTACAAGATCGACAAGGCTCGCTACACCAGCTGTGACCTTGGAGACGACGACTGGTATTTGCGCATCGACCGGCTGGAGCTCGATCGGGTGCGCGATATCGGCGTGGCTCGAAATGCGACCATTGTATTCAAGGATGTCCCCATTCTCTATTCGCCCTACCTGGATTTCTCGCTAAGCGGGCGCCGCAAGACAGGGCTGTTGCCGCCTACCGTGGGCACTTCAGGACAAAGCGGTTTCGAGTACACCCAGCCGTTCTACTGGAACATCGCACCGAACCGGGATGCCACCATAGCACCGAGGATTCTTGCCAAGCGCGGGGTTCTGTTAAACGGGGATTTCCGTTATCTGGAACCCGAGCTTGGTGGCGAGTTTCGCGGCGAATACCTCAACGATGATCGTCAGACGGACAAATCGCGCTACGGCTACACCTGGAAACACCAGCAAAGCTTCGGCAATGGATTCTACGGCGCACTGGATGCGCAAGGTGTTTCCGACGACACCTACTTTACGGACCTGAGCGACAAGATCGCCGCCACATCGCAGACCAATCTGAACCGGGAAGGCAGCCTGATTTACGACGGGGATTGGTGGACCCTGAATACACGCGTCCAGAGATTTCAAACGCTGCAGGATCCGCTGGCGCCGGTAGTACCCCCATACGCGCGCGTGCCGCAGATCACCTTGAGCATGATGCGCCCAACGAAAGCCAATCTGGAGTTCGGTTTGCAGGGCGAATATGTGGAATTCTCCCATCCGAATTTGCTCAACGGTACGCGCGAAACTCTGTATCCGTCGGTCAGCGTCCCTCTGCGCACCTCATACTTCTACCTGACACCGAAGGTCGGCTATCACACGACGAATTACTCGTTCAAGGACTCGAATCTGGCCGGTGCGTCCCGCAGCCTGCCGATTTACAGCGTGGACAGTGCGCTTACGTACGAACGCGAAATCAGTTTGTGGTCGAACCGTTTTCTGCAGACGCTCGAGCCGCGTCTTTACTATGTCTACATTCCATTCCGGGAGCAGGATCAATTGCCGAACTTCGACACCGCGCCCACGGATTTCAGTCTGGCGCAGATTTTCACCGAGAATCAGTTCGGTGGCGGCGACCGCATCAACGATGCCAATCAGCTGACGGCTGCCATTACCAGCCGCTTGATCAATGCCGACAGCGGCGGCGAGCAGCTGCGGTTTACTCTGGGCCAGCGTTACTACTTTACCCAACAACGGGTCTCGCTGACGCCGGAGCGACGGATTTCGGATCGCTCTGATTTATTGGCTATCGCCACTGGCCAGATTACCAGCCGGTGGTTCGCCGACCTGGGAACTCAATACAGCACCAACGAATCGCGTTTCGAGCGCGGCAATGCGACTTTGCGCTATCAGCCCGAGGTCGGCAAGGTCATGAACTTTGGTTACCGTTTTACCCGGGATATCCTGGAACAGGTCGACTGGTCGGTGCAGTGGCCGATCGGAGGTCGCTGGGCCGGGCTCGCGCGCTACAACTACACGTTGCGCGACAGAGCTCTTCTCGAGGGGCTGCTGGGACTCGAGTACAATGCCGGCTGCTGGGCGGCACGAGTGGTGCTGCACCGGTTCGCAAGCGCAACCCAGGAATACGTCAACGCAACCTTTTTCCAGCTCGAGTTGACGGGATTGTCGAGTATAGGATCGAGCCCGATGGAGACACTGCGTCAGAATGTTACTGGTTATTCCAAGACCAATGAACAACGCCAGGTGGACTTCAATCCTTTTCCTTCGTTCTGAACCTGGAACGCAAGCACATTTCCGCTGTCCGTCCAGGCAACGATGGGCGCCTTACCAAAAATCAGTATGACGATCAGAACGCACGTGCTCCGTGGCATCCTGCTGTCGATGGTTGCTTGCATCGCATCGGCAGCGGAGGAGAGCCGCAACCGCGACGACGGTTTGTTGCTGGATCGGGTGGTCGCCGTCGTGAACAGCGAGGTTGTTACCCGGCTGGATCTTGATGAACAAGTTAAAGTCGCGCTGAAGCAGCTCAAGCGCCAGGGCACGCCATTGCCGGCTGCCGATGTTCTTGAACGCCAACTGCTCGATCGGCTGATTACGGTAACGCTGCTGGTGCAGAGCGCCAGGGAAACCGGGCTGCGCGTGGACGACACCCAGTTGCAGCTTTCAATGGAGCGCATCGCTCAGGAGAACAAGGTGGCGCCGGAAGCTTTCCGCAAGATGCTGGAAGCCGATGGCATCGATTTCAGCCGCTTTCGGGAGGAATTACGCAATGAGATACTGATTTCCCGTTTGCGAGAACGCGAAGTTGACAGCAAGATACTGATAACAGATGCGGAAATAGACAACTATTTGAGGACTCAGCAGAGCCGGGAGGGAAAGGACGACGAATACAGTCTTTCCCATATCCTGATTCTGGTTCCCGAGCAGGCCAGTCCGGAGCAGATCAAGGCAAAGCGCATCATTGCCGAAAAGGCGCATGAGCAAATCAAGGCGGGTGCGGATTTCCGCCAGATTTCGGCAGGAGTATCGGATGCACCAAATGCGCTTGATGGTGGACCGCTGGGCTGGCGGTCCGCCGCGCGCCTCCCGCAGATTTTTGTCGAATCAGCCTTGTCCATGAAAGTCGGGGAGGTAAGCACCGTATTGCGCAGCGCCAACGGGTTTCACATCATCAAACTGCTCGATAAACGGGGAAATGAATCACCCGTTATCATTTCGCAGACGCGTGCCCGCCATATCCTGATCCGGCTCAGCGAGGTCGTGTCAGAGACCGAAGCGAAACAACGCCTGACCAATATCAAGGAACGCATCGACAATGGCGCCAGTTTCATCGAACTGGCGCGTCTTCAATCCGAAGACGCCAGCGCTTCGCGCGGCGGCGATCTGGGATGGCTGAATCCAGGAGATACCGTGCCGGAATTCGAGCGCGCAATGATGGTGCTCGAGCCGGGCCAGGTGAGTGATCCCGTGCAGTCGCCATTCGGCTGGCACCTGATTCAGGTTGTAGAACGACGCAGCGAAGACATGTCGAAAGAACGCCAACGGGTGCTGGCTCGTCAGGCGATCCGTTCGCGCAAAGCGGATGAGGCCTATCAGGAGTGGGTGCGCCAGCAGCGTGATCGCGCTTACGTCGAACTGCACCTGGAAGAGCGTTGATTTCCCGCGCGCACCAACAACCACGTTAAGTCGCCGCGGCGATTGTTGCGACATCGACAGGCCGCGCAAGACGGTTCTGTCGTCTTAGTTGCATGAAGTAGATATGCAGACAAAGCCGGCAACCGTGCACGCGCCACGCAAGCGATTCGGGCAGAATTTTCTGCAAGACACGAGCGTAGTCGAACGTATTGTCGCGTCGATCAATCCGAAGTCCGGCGAGCGCTTTGTCGAAATCGGACCTGGCCTGGGCGCGCTGACGTTACCGCTATTGCGGCGGCTCGATTACATGGATGTGGTTGAAATCGATCGCGACATCGTTGCGCACTTGCGGATGTGCCCCGCAGCGGATCGGCTGACGATTCACGAAGGTGACGCCCTTGAGTTCGACTTCGCAGCGCTTGGACAGTCGCTGCGCGTGGTTGGTAACCTGCCTTACAACATTTCCACCCCCCTGCTGTTTCATCTGACCACCATGGCGCACTGTGTGCGCGATGCGCATTTCATGCTGCAACGTGAAGTTGTGGAACGGATGTGCGCGTTGCCCGGGACCAGGCAGTACGGGCGCCTGTCGGTGATGTTGCAGTATCGTTGGCGCATCGAGACATTGTTCGAAGTTGCGCCCGACGCTTTTCGTCCAGCGCCAAAAGTCTGGTCGTCGGTCGCACGGATGGTTCCGCATCCAACTTTGCCGTATCGTGCCAACGACGAAAAGGTGTTGGTAGAGGTTGTTATGCGCGCATTCGGTCAGCGCCGCAAGACGCTGCGAAACGCATTGCGCGAATTGCTGGCGCTGGAAGATTTCGGAATTCTCGGCATCGATTCGATGGCGCGAGCCGAGACGCTTGGCGTTGCCGATTTCGTTCGCCTCTCCAATTTCATTGCCACAGGCAGGCAATGAACTCCGGCATCAAGAGGCTTTGCGCTGGATGAACTCTATCTTGTATCCATCCGGATCTTCCACGAACGCGATCACCGTTGTTCCATGTTTCATGGGCCCGGCTTCGCGGGTGACCCGGCCACCGCGGTTTTTTGCATCCTCACAGGCCTTGTAGGCATCTTCAACTTCCAGTGCGATGTGGCCGTAACCGGTTCCGAGATCGTATCGCGAGATATCCCAGTTGTGAGTCAGCTCAAGTACCGCTTCCTTGTCCTCGCTGCCATATCCAACGAAGGCCAGTGTAAAGCGGCCGTCGGGATAATCTTTCTGGCGCAGCACCTGCATGCCGAGCACGCCGGTGTAGAAATCGATCGAGCGTTTAAGGTCTGTGACCCTCAGCATGGTGTGGAGTATGCGCATATTTCCGCCCTGTTAGATTTCGACCAACTCAAAATCATCCTTTCTGGCACCACATTCCGGACAAACCCAATTGATCGGGACATCGTCCCAGCGGGTGCCTGAAGGAATCCCTTCCTCGGGGAGTCCGGAGGCCTCATCGTAGATGAAACCGCAGATTAAACACATATAGGTTTTGTAGGCTTGGTCGTTGTTCGCGGCCATGGTCTGAGAGGCTTTCGGTTAAACTCGCATTTTAGTTCGAAATCCTTCCGCGACATACATTGCCGTGCCCGTCACGCCTCCCACCGTGCTCGTGTTTGCCGGCATTGATCCCAGTGGCGGAGCTGGAGTTCAGGCCGACATCCTGACGCTATCGAGCATGGGATGCCATCCCTTGCCAGTGTTGACGGCGGTAACCGTGCAGGACACGGCAGGGGTAAGGGACTTGCTGCCAATTGATGCCCGGTGGGTAGCGGATCAGGCGCGCTGTGTCCTCGAAGACGTGCGGGTGACGGTATTCAAAATCGGATTGCTGGGCAGCGCCGAAATTGTGGCCGCGATTGCGGAAGTGGTATCCGACTATCCTGAAATACCGTTGGTTTTCGATCCGGTTCTCGCCTCCGGACGCGGAGACGAGATGGCAACTGAGGAAGTCATCGAGGCAATGTGCGAACTGTTGATGCCGCGCACGACGCTGATTACGCCCAACAGCATCGAAGCGCGCCGTCTGGTCAGCGGTTCGGACGCGGATGGGATCGACGATGCTGACCTTGGCGGATGCGCGCGCAGATTGCTAGCCCTGGGCTGCGAATATGTGCTGATCACCGGGACTCACGAGAATACGCCGCAAGTGTCCAACACGCTCTACAGTGAGCAGGGACTGATAAGAACGGACTCCTGGGAGCGGTTGCCCGGGATTTACCACGGCTCCGGATGCACGCTCGCTTCGGCCATCGCCGCAACCATCGCCAACGGACTTCCGATTCCCGAGGCGGTACGCGATGCACAGGAATTTACCTGGCAAACGCTCAAGCACGCTTACCGTGCCGGAGTCGGCCAGTTAATGCCAGACCGGCTATTCTGGGCGCGCGGACGGGAACCGGAGAATGATCAGGTCAGTTAGTGGACTGTATGCAGTTACGCCGGAAATGACCGATTTGACGGCGTTGCTCGGCATGGTTGAGGCGGCTCTGCGAGGTGGAGCTCGCGTGGTGCAATACCGAAACAAGTCAGGATCGGATGCGCTACGTCGGTTGCAGGCAGGCGAAATAGCGTTGTTGTGCCGTGACTCGGCAGCGTTGTTTATCGTGAACGACAGCGCTGCGCTGGCCCGCGAGGTTGGCGCCGATGGCGTTCATCTGGGAATGGATGATAGTGGCGTGGCGAACGCACGGTCCCTGCTCGGACCGGGAAAGCTGATCGGCGTATCGTGCTACAACGAGATCTTCCGCGCGCGCGAAGGCGTTGCACAAGGAGCGGATTATGTCGCGTTCGGCAGTTTCTTTGTGTCCCCGACCAAACCAGAGGCGGTGCCGGCACCAATCCAACTCCTGCAACTGGCATCTTCGGAAATAGGGCGACCGGTTGTGGCGATTGGCGGAATTACAGAGGACAATGCGCCCGGCCTGATCGCTGCCGGTGCGGATGCGGTTGCGGTGCTCAGCGATTTGTTCGGTGCGCCCGACGTGGAAGCGAAGGCGCGCCGATTCTCACGATTATTTTAGAAGCCAGTACCTTGGTGAGATGTACTTATGAAGTCAACTAATGAAAATCTTTTTGAGAGGTCTCTGCGGGTTATTCCCGGTGGGGTGAATTCGCCAGTGCGGGCCTTTCGTTCGGTCGGAGGTACCCCGGTGTTTTTTTCCCGCGGCAGCGGGCCCTATCTGTGGGACGCCGATGGCCGGCGGTACATCGACTATGTGGGATCCTGGGGACCGCTCGTGCTGGGCCATGCGCACCCGGATGTTGTCAAGGCTGTCCAGGAGTCGGCGGCACGTGGATTAAGTTTCGGGGCACCCACCGAGTCGGAGCTGGAGATGGCAGAATTGCTGACGCAATGCCTGCCGTCCATGCAGCAAGTCAGGCTGGTGAGTTCAGGTACCGAAGCAACGATGACGGCAATCCGGCTCGCGCGGGGGTTTACGGGAAGATCGGCAATCGTCAAGTTCGAGGGTTGCTACCATGGACATGCCGACTCGCTGCTGGTGAAGGCGGGTTCCGGAGCGTTGACTCTGGGCCAACCGGATTCGGCCGGCGTGCCGCCGGAACTGGCAGCGCACACCATTGTGCTCGACTACAACAATCCCGCGAAGCTGGAGAGCACCTTCAAGGCGTCAGGCGATCGCATCGCGGCCGTCATCGTCGAGCCTGTTGCCGGAAACATGAACCTGGTGAAACCCACCATGGAGTTTCTCAACGCATTGCGAGAACTATGTACGCGTTACGGAGCGCTGTTGATTTTCGATGAAGTGATGACCGGATTCCGCGTTGGCGCGCAGGGAGCGCAAGGAATTTTCGGAATCTCTCCGGATCTCACCACACTGGG
>JANNTE010000245.1:0-1930 GCA_031403365.1 Betaproteobacteria bacterium
ACGCACTGAATCCCTACGAAATCTGGACCATCGTGGTACTGGTCTCCGGAATGAGCCTGGCCGGATATCTCGCCATTCGTACCATTGGTCTGCGCTACGGCACCCCGCTGCTTGGCGTCTTCGGCGGCCTGGTATCGAGCACCGCCACCACACTGGTCTATGCGCGTCACGGGCGCGAGCATCCGGACATGCAGCGCACGGCCATCACCGTAATTACCATCGCCAACCTCATGCTGCTGGCACGCCTTGCCGTGGCCACGGCGATCATCGCTCCGGGCATGCTGGCTGCGTTACTGCCGATTCTCGGCGCCGGTCTGCTGGCCGGATTGATCGCTCTTGCGTTCGGCAGGACATGGCCTGCGCAAGGCGGGGCATCGCCGATGCCCGACCTCAAGAACCCAACCGAGCTTCGCACCGCATTGACATTTGCCGCGATCTACGCCGTGGTCCTGCTGACAACAGCCTGGCTCACCGATATCGCCGGCACCGCCGGCCTTTACGCCGTGGCTCTGGCTTCGGGCCTGACCGACGTCGATGCCATTACTCTTTCGAGTCTGCGGATGTTCAATCTCGGGGACCTGGCGAGCGCACAGGTCACAACCGCCATTGTTCTCGCCATCATTGCCAACACCGTCTTCAAGCTTGGCCTGATCCTGGCAGTCGGCGGCCGGCCGCTGTTCGGCCGCTGTGCGGGAACCCTGGCGGCGGTGGTACTCGGACTGGTGGGCGCCCTCGCGCTCATGAACTAGCCGGTTTTGCAGGCGACATCGGCTAAAATGCCCGTCTTTCGGCTCAGCCGGACTGAATCAAACGGATCAGATTTCCCCATGGAAGCAGAAAAACTCAACGCGCTTGCAAATCAACTCGACGATCTCGATGCCCGTGGCAAAGAGTTGCGGAGGTATCTTTGACTACGAAAACAAGCGCAACCGCCTGATCGAAGTCGTGCGGCTCGCCGAAGACCCGGCGATGTGGAACGACGCCCAACGCGCCCAGGACCTGGGCCGTGAACGCAAGCAACTCGAAGGCGTGGTAAACACGCTGGAAAAGCTCGACCAAGGCTTGCGCGATGGCCGCGATCTGTTCGACATGGCGAAGAGCGAAAACGACGACGCCACGCTGGCCTCGGTCGGAGCGGACATCGCGGGAATGGAAAAAATCGTGGCGGGTCTCGAGTTCCGCCGCATGTTCAACAACCCGATGGATCCGAACAACTGCTTCCTCGACATCCAGTCCGGCTCCGGCGGTACCGAGGCGCAGGACTGGGCCTCGATGATTGAGCGCATGTATCTGAAGTTCTGCGACCGGCGCGGTTTTCAGGTCGAGGTGCTGGAAGAGTCTCCTGGTGAAGTGGCGGGACTCAAGAGCGCGGCGCTCAAGATCACCGGCGACTATGCATTCGGCACCCTGCGCACCGAAAGCGGCGTGCACCGGCTGGTGCGCAAATCGCCTTTCGACTCCAATGCCCGGCGCCACACTTCTTTCGCCAGCGTTTTCGTCTATCCCGAAGTGGACGACACCATCGAAATCGCCATCAATCCGGCGGATCTGCGCGTCGATACCTTTCGCGCCAGCGGCGCCGGTGGCCAGCACATCAACAAGACCGACTCCGCCATCCGCATCACCCACAACCCGACCGGCATCGTCGTTCAGTGCCAGAGTGATCGCTCCCAGCACCGCAATCGCGCCGAGGCCATGGCCATGCTCAAGTCACGTCTGTATGAACTCGAAATGCGCAAGCGCAACGAAGAGAAACAGGCCATGGAAGACTCCAAGACCGACATCGGCTGGGGACACCAGATTCGTTCCTACGTGCTCGACCAGTCACGCATCAAGGATTTGCGCACCAACGTGGAACGCGGCGATACCCAATCGGTGCTCGACGGCGACCTGGACGATTTCATAAATGCCAGTCTGAAGCAAGGCGTAT
>JANNTE010000246.1:0-4955 GCA_031403365.1 Betaproteobacteria bacterium
CGCGCAGTGATACTCGGTGCGTTCCATGAAGAACTTGCGATCAACCCGGGTTTCGAGTGCTCCGGGAATGGCATCGAAAAAACTCGGCCACCCGGTCTTGCTGTCGAATTTCATGCTGGAATCGAACAGCGGTGCGCCGCAGCCTGCGCATATGAACCGGCCCTGGCGATATTCGGAATTGAGCGCGCTGGTGAAGCGCCTTTCGGTGCCTTCCTCGCGCAATACCTCATATTGTTCCGGCGTCAGATCGCTGCGCCATTGTTGGTCCGGTTTATCGACGTGTTTCATACTGATCCTCGAAAACGCGTTGTCAGACATTTGTCAGTTTACTGGCGCGCTGAACTGCTGTCAGGGGTGTAATGCGTCCGCTCTCGTTTGAACGAACTGAGTACGCTACTATAGTCAAAAGCCGTGCGGCGGGAACTGTCCATCAAGAACCGGAGGAATTCCATGTTGCCATGCATTGCATTCCCGAGGGTACGCCGGTGCGATGTGCACCGCTGGCTGCCGCGCGGTATTGTCGTAACGGTACTGATTTCAAGCGCTGCGTGCTCAACGTCACCACCCATCGCGGCGCAGGCGCCTGCGCAGACGGAGTCGGTGCAACTCAGTGATGCTTCGCTCCCAGTGGTTCAGTCAGAAACCATCGCCGAACCGGAATCGATCCCGCCCGTCTCGCCGGTTCCGCCAGGCATCCAGAAACCCCCTACGCGTGAGCAAGTCATCCTCGTGCCGAAAAAATCCGGAACCATTGGTGGCGTCGTGGTGCGAACCGATGGAGCTGTCGTATTGCTCGAGTCGGCCTATGCGGGCGCGCTGATCGAGGGTCTGGGCCAAGTCACAACCTCGACCTACCATGCCGAGATGGTCGGCCAGTACTTTGGGGGCGTGCTTGCTGCGCTGCCTGCCGAACCGACAAGTTATTTTCTATACTTTCTCGAGGATACCGATGAATTGACCCGGGATTCGGAAACCGAGATCGGTCATATTTTTACTGATCTGACGACGCGACCCGCTCCGGAGATACGCGTGATCGGTCATACAGACACCGCCGGTACAAAGGAATACAACGACAAGCTGTCTCTGCAACGTGCCGCGCGTGTGCGAACCGAGATGATTCAGCGCGGAATCGCAAAGGATCAGATTTCGGTCGTGGGACGAGGCGAGCGCGAGTTGCTGGTAGGTACGGCGGACGATACCGTGGAACCGCGGAATCGACGAGTAGAAATCAACGTCCGATGATCGGAGGTTGTCCTGTGCTCAAATCAAACCTTCGAGCAATTGCACATCCACGCTGGATCCGGCCGGCACATTGCCCAGATCGGTGGGCAGGACGATAAAGCAATCCGCCTGACTCATCGACGAGAGGATGCCGGAACCCTGGTCTCCCGTGGTGCGCACGCTCCATTGGCCGCTTGCGTCCTGTGACAGGATGCCGCGCTGAAATTCCGTTCGTCCGGGGGCTTTCTTGATTGGTGACGTGCAGGTGACTTTAAGCGTTGGCATCGGCGTGATCCGGGTCTGGCCTTGCAAATGCAGCAAGGCTTCGCGAACGAACTGGTAGAACGTCACCATGACCGCGACCGGATTGCCCGGCAATCCGAAGAAATGCGCACCGCCGATTTTTCCGTAGGCCAGCGGCCGGCCAGGCTTCATCGCGATCTTCCAGAACAGCACTTCTCCCAGGCGATCCAGTATTTGTTTGACGTAATCGGCTTCACCGACCGAGACACCACCGCTGGTGATGACAACGTCGGCAACTTGAGCCGCATTGTTGAACGCGCGTTCGACATCCTCAGGAGTATCGCGAATGACACCCATGTCCAGCACTTCGCAGCCCAGGCGCGTGAGCAGACCGTGGATCGTGTAGCGGTTGCTGTCGTAAATTTGTCCGGCGCCCAACGGCGTGCCGATTGCAACCAGTTCGTCACCGGTGGAAAAGAAAGCCACCCGCAAACGGCGATAGACCGTGACTTCGCCGATGCCCAGAGACGCCATCATGCCGACCTCGGCAGGTCGAACCAGTTGGCCACATTTGAGCGCGGCTTCACCCGCGCGCAGATCCTCGCCAGCGCGACGCGCATTGGTCCCCTTGGCTGGCACAGGCATGACGGCCACCTGGTCGCCGGATGACGTATCGCGAGATGACCTGGCGCGCTCTTTCTGAATTACCGTGTCCGCGCCCACCGGGATTACCGCGCCGGTCATGATGCGTACCGCCTGGCCCGGCCCGAGCGTGCCGTCGAATGGTTTGCCGGCGAATGCTGAGCCGATGATTTTCAGTGCGGTTTCGCCGTCGGACTTCAAGTCGGCGAAGCGCACCGCATAACCATCCATGGCCGAGTTGTCGTGCTGTGGCACGTTGATCGGCGAGATTACGTCTTCAGCCAGCACGCGCCCGAGGGACGCCCGGATATGCAGGCGTTCGACCGCGGTGACTGGTGACAGAAAGGCGCGAATATGGGCGCGCGCTTTTTCCACTGGCATGGAATCCGGGTCGTAGTCGGACGTGGTGGTCAGGTCGCGCAGTGAGGCCATCTGAATGTTGGGACTAGAGACGAGGGGCGACGGGCGCGAAAACCAAACAACTATTTGGCTTTCAGGCCCTTGTTGAGCAAGTCGGCGGTTAGTTCGTTCAGGCCGATGCCGCGCTCTTGGGCGAGGGCGTGCAGTTGCTTGACCAATTCGCCATTGAGTTTGACCGCAAAGGCAACGAGGCCCAGAACCTGATCGCGTTTGCGCTGTTCGCGCCGGTCCAGTTCAGGGACTGCTCCAATGCCCGGGCGTCCGGGAATCGGGGATTTGCTGATCTGACTTTCAATTTTTTTTCCGGCACCTTTTGCCAGCTCGGTTCTTTTCAAGGCGCTAACCTCCGATATAAGACATTTCCACCTTGCGCAGCCTGGCCGTGTCCGCGGTGCGGACTTCGGAGTAACGGTCGCTGCGCGCGCGCCAGACATTGGCTATTGCCGAGCCAAGCTCTTCGTCGCTGGAACCTCCGCGCATGAGGCTGCGCAAATCCGTGCCCTGGGTGGCGAACAGGCATGTATATAGCGAACCTTCGGCCGACAGACGTGCACGCGTGCAATCCTTGCAGAAGGCCTGGGTTACGGAAGAAATAAAACCGACTTCACCGGAGCCATCCTTGTAGCGCCAGCGCTCGGCGACTTCCCCGATGTAATTCGGATCGACCGGCTCGATCGGCAGTTGCGCATTGATGCTTGCGGCGAGTTCGCGCGAAGGCACCACATGCTCCATTTTCCAGCCGTTGGTGTGGCCCACGTCCATGAACTCGATGAAACGCAAAATGTGGCCGCTGCCCTTGAAGAAGCGCGCCATGTCCACCACGCTCTGATCGTTGGTGCCGCGTTTGACCACCATGTTGACCTTGACTGGTTTGAGACCGACGCGATCCGCTTCTTCGATGCCTTCGAGCACCTTGGCGACCGGAAAATCGACGTCGTTCATGCCACGGAATACCGCGTCATCGAGCGAATCCAGGCTGACCGTCACACGCTTGAGGCCCGCATCCTTGAGGGCCTGCGCTTTTTGCTTGAGCAGCGAGCCGTTGGTGGTCAACGTCAGGTCGAGGCCGGGTTCCTGGGCAAGCAGCGCGATGAGTTTTTCCAGTTGCCTGCGCACCAGCGGCTCGCCACCGGTAATACGCACTTTCTCGATGCCGTGGCCGATGAACACTTTCACGAGCCGGTGAATTTCGTCGAAACTCAGCAATTGCGAGCGTTCCAGAAACTGGAAGTCGCGGCCGTAGACTTCCTTGGGCATGCAGTAGGTGCAGCGGAAATTGCAGCGGTCGGTTACCGAGATCCGCAGGTCGCGCAACGGCCGCCGGCGCGTATCAACGAGCGGAGCCGTGTCGGATTGCGGATCGGTTGTTGCGAGGGAGCGTATCGTCATCTTGTTCAGGCTGGCGGCAGGAGGGCGAGTGCCGTGTTCACAGATTGGAAAGCATTATATTCGATTGTGAATAACGCTGGCTCTGCTCAGACATAGGCAATGGCGCGCCCGCAGGCAATGAGCGCGATCCAGATCACTATCGAGGCCAGGGCGTGGATGCGCGCTCCGAATGGGGCGGTCGCATCCTGGTTCCACAATCGCGCACTGCGAAACGAACCCAGATGGAATGCGACCGCATTGGTCATGGCCAGCGCCAGAAGCAACATTTTCACCTGAAAGGCCGGATTATCCGCCAGGACCACCGCATCGCTTATGAACATGAGCGTGCCGGTTGGCACAATGAGCAGCAGCGCGGCCAGCGACCAGGGCAGCAGATGCTGCGCCAATCCACGTACCGGCAGGCGTTTCGTCACGCCGAGGACGCGCAGGTCAAACATGACGACGGCGCCGACCAGAACCGCAAAACCAAGGATATGAATGGTCTCAACCAGCGGAAACAGCCACATCGACTCGCGCATTGCCGCAGCCGCGCTGCTCTCATGCAGCGCGCCCAGCCAGGACGCACCGTAGTTCATCAGCGCAATTCGTATACCTTGCCGTTCAGGGTAATGCGTTCGGCGCGCATTTCGTCGCCATGGTCCCGGCTGACGTAACCTTCCACCGTCGCTGTGGCACCGGCCTTGATGTCATCGCCGGCAATGCCGCGCGCGGACAGGCGCGAAGGCGGCGCCAGCACGGCCAGCCAGGCGGCTCCGGATACATCGAGTTTGATGGTCGCGTGCGGATAGGAGTATGAAATCTCCGTCACGGTGCCGGTCAAAGTGACCGTTTTGCTGCTGTCGTATTCGCTCCAGCCGTGGTGGGCAAAAGCCGGCGCGGCCGCCAGCAGACCGGCAGCCAGAAACTTCAGTGAAACAAAGCGCATGATCAGCCTCCTGTAGTTGCAGACGAATGTCAATGCAGAAAACACCATAACTATAACCCTCCGCAATCGCAGCGCAAGCCGACTGCAATGATTCAGCAAGTCGGCCATAATTGAC
>JANNTE010000247.1:0-3533 GCA_031403365.1 Betaproteobacteria bacterium
CGTGGAAGATCTGCATGTGCTCGCCGGTATCGAGCGCGAATCCTCCGATGCACGCCACGCGATCGAAGATCCGCCTATGCGCCAGGTGCGCCACCGCTTGCCCTGGCTGCTCGCCGGCCTTGCCGGTGCCGGGCTGGCGACCGCGGCGGCGCGCGTGGGCTGGGCGAGAACGACGGCGGCGATGGCGGGATTTGAATCGACCTTGAGCGCAAACATTGCGGTGACGTTTTTCGTGCCGGGCATCGTGTATCTGGCGGACGCCATCGGCACGCAAAGCGAGGCGGTGGCAGTGCGCGGGCTCTCGCTCACGCACTCGGGCATCGGCCATCTTCTCGGTGGCGAATTGCGCACCGGCATGGCGATCGGCGCCACGCTCGGGCTGCTTAGTCTTGGCCCGATCTGGATCGGCTTCGGCGATGTGCGTCTGGCCGGAGCAGTGGCCGGTGCCATCTTCGCCGCCGGCACCATAGCCGCAGGACTGGGCCTGCTCTTGCCCTGGTGCCTTGCGCGCATGGGACGTGACCCCGCGCTGGGCAGCGGGCCGCTTGCCACCGTGATTCAGGACATCCTCAGTCTGCTGGTTTATCTGGGCATGGTGCGCGCCTTCGGTGTGTGAACCTGAAAACCGCACCACCGAGACACCGAGACACCGAGAAGTACAATATTCCAATCAGTTCTCTTCACCAGCCGCGCTTACCTTATTGGTGAGTACACGAATGGAGGCAACAATTTGTTTTTCCTGCGCGTTCCCGGTGCCTGAAGGGGTACTCCACACTACGCGAGGATATCTGCGCTTCAACTGCTTTATTTAGGATGAAAGACACCTGGTCAGGGCGCGCCGGTTTCATTCTGGCCACCATCGGTTCGGCGGTGGGGCTGGGCAGCATCTGGAAATTTCCCTATGAACTTGGCGCCAACGGCGGAGCAGCGTTCTTGTTGTTCTATGTTGCCGGGCTGGTGCTCGCCATCGCGCCGCTGATGTTCGCCGAGTTCGCCATAGGCCGGCGCGGCGGGGCCGATGCCGCGGGCAGCATCCAGCGGCTGGCGGCGGCGCACGGTGCGCGTGCGCAATGGGCCTGGGTGGGTGTTCTGGGCGTGGTCACGGGCGCGCTGATCCTCAGTTTCTATTCGGTGATCGGCGGATGGACTGTTGCCTATGCCGTCGAGACCGCGCTTGAAGGCCTCGCGCGCGAACCGGGCGAGGTGCAGACGCGCTACGCGGCGTTGCTTGGCGACCCGCTGCGCATGGGTGCTTATCATTTTTTGTTCATGGCGCTCGCCGCGGCGGTGGTGCTGCGCGGCGTGCGCGGCGGGATCGAAACTTCGGTCCATATCCTGCTGCCGGCGCTGGTTTTGCTGGTGCTTGGGATGGCGGTGTATTCGGCAGTCAACGGCGATCTTTCCGCGACCCTGCGTTTTTTGTTCAAGCTCGACATGTCGACATTCAGCGCGCGCGTGGCGCTCGAAGCACTCGGCCTGGGATTTTTCTCCATCGGCGTTGGCATGGGCATGATGATCACGTATGCCGCCTATGCGAAGCCGGACATTTCCCTGCGCGCGGTGGCGCTCTGGTCCCTGGGCGGTGACACCGCGATTTCGCTGCTGGCGGGCTTCGCGGTGTTTCCGCTGGTGTTTGCGCATGGCCTTGATCCGGCCAGCGGGCCGGGCCTGGTGTTCGTCACGTTGCCGCTTGCCTTCGCGGACATGCCCTTCGGCCTGATTGCCGCGGTGGCGTTCTTCGTGCTGCTGTTGATCGCTGCGCTGGCCTCCACGATTGCCATGCTCGAATTGATCGTCGCCCTGATCACGCGCGCTTTCGGCTGGTCGCGCGCCCGGGCGGCGCTTGTGGCCGCGACCGCTTGCGCGAGCGGCGGTCTGGCAAGCGTGTTTTCCTTCAACCTGTGGTCGCAGTGGCATCCGCTCGCCATGCTGCCAGCCTTCTCCCGGGCCACGGTGTTCGACTTGCTCGATCACCTGACCTCGAACATCCTGCTGCCCATCGGCGGACTGGCCCTCGCGCTGTTCGCGGGCTGGGTGCTGCCCGCATCTCTGATGGCCGAAGAATTGTCACTGGGAGCGCGCGGGACGCGCGCGCTGCGCATTGCGCTGCGCTACGTCGCGCCGTTGCTGATTTTTGCAGTGGCGATTGCGCCCTTGGCTGGTTATTGAGCATTCCAAAATACATGACAAAGCACGCATATCCCACCGTTACCCTCACCCTCGGTCCCTCTCCCGGAGGTAGAGGGAAGACAAGCCCTTCTCCCTCCGGGACAAGGGCACACTTGAAGCGGAGCAGAAGGGTTGAGATGAGGGAAAGCATGTGTCATGAAATAGGGAACGATCAATAGTAGGCAGGGGCTCGAAACGAGGGGCGAGGGACGGCGCGAATTGGCGGGCCTTGCCCACAGCAGGCGCCCCGGCGATGGTCTAATGCGGGGGCATCGAACGGCAATGGAGGCTTGGTCATGCGCGCACTGAATTCCGAGTTCTTGTTCACCCTTGGCGCTTCAGTCACCGGGCTGCTCGATGTAGGGCCTGTGCCGTGCGGCACACGCCATGTTGATCTTCTGGGTGCCGGCACTTTCGAGGGGCCTCGGCTTCGAGGAGTGCTGCTTGCCGGTGGCCTCGACATGAAGACAATTCGGACCGATGGTGCCGTCATTCCAAACGTTCGGATGGTTCTGAAAACCGATGACGATGCGCTCATCTTCATGCACTACACCGGCATTCGCTGTGGTCCACCGGAAGTAATGGCCAGAATCGCCGCCGGCGAGATCGTCGATGCATCCGAGTACTACCATCGCAGCACGCCCTGCTTCGAGACCTCGTCGCCCAGGTACGCGTGGCTCAACCGCATCGTCGCGGTGGGACTCGGCTGGCGCAAGGCGGACCGGGCCGGCTACGAAGTGTTCGAGATTCTCTAGGAGAAAAGATAGAGCGCAATGACAGCCCTCAGCCCCTGTACTTGCGCTCCTCAGCTTTGAAAAAAATTGATCAACGGCGTGATCTTCTCGCGCGGCACCAGAGAAGACCACACGCCGATGATCTCGCGCGTGCGATCCTGGTGCGGCACGCGCTTTCCCGTCATGCCCACGCCGGACACCGCCATGCCATCGACTTCGCGGCCAACCTTGATCGCCTCTTCCCTGGTCTTCGTGCGTGCGGCCACGCGCACCGCGATCTCATATGGTTCGGGCGCGTCCTTCGGCGTCATGACGCCGTGGATGGCGTTCAGGCCCAGAAAGTCGATGCGGATTTCCTCGGCGTCGAGTTTCACGACCTTGAAGCGTTCTTCGAGAATCTTCTTTGCCAACTGTGCGCGGCGCAGAGCCCCGGTGCCGGCGTAGAAAAACATATCCTCGCCGATGAAACCTTCGGTGCAGCCGATGGAAACTTTCAGTGTCGGCGTGCGCGGCTTGCCGGAGATATTGCTGATGCGCACCCGGTCGGGGCCAACCTGTTCCAGCTTCGCGGTGGTGAAATCGACCACGACATCCGGCGTGATGTAATTCGCCGGATCGTGGACTTCATAG
>JANNTE010000248.1:0-8140 GCA_031403365.1 Betaproteobacteria bacterium
TCAGGCCGTGGCGGTCCACCGCCAGCTTGCGCAACTTCCAGCCGCTACGCGCCAGATCCTGTGCCGGTTTCACGACACACGGATGCTCGATGGCGCTGATGACAATCTGGCTCGGCTTCAAGTAAGCCGCCGCGCCGCGCATAAACAAATTGTTCGCTTCCGTGCCGCCAGAAACAAACACCACTTGCGCAGGCTGCACGTTCACCAGGCTCGCGACTTGTTCGCGCGCCTTGTTCACCGCCAGTCGCGCGCGCGTGCCCAAATCGTGGCGGCTCGAGGCATTGCCATACTCCTGCCGCAGATAAGGCAGCATGCGATCGAGCACCGCCTCGTCGAGCGGTGTGGTCGCGTTATGGTCGAAATAGACTTGCATGGTGCCCGCGCTCAGAGCGCTGCTTCCGCCTTGGCTTTGGCCGATTTCGGCCGGTGACCGTGCAATTGCACCACGGCCACGTCGCTCGATTTTTCACGCTGTTTCGCCACCAGCTCCGAGAGCGTTATGGCGCGCAGATAACCGAAGATATGCTGGTTCAAATCCGTCCACAAATCGTGTGTGATGCACTTCTTGTCGTCCTTGCAGTTTTCCTTGCCACCGCACTGGGTGGCGTCGATCGGCTCATCCACCGCCTTGATGATGTCGGCCACCGAAACCTGATCGGACGCGCCCGCCAAGTTGTAGCCACCGCCCGGGCCGCGAACACTGGTCACCAGTTCGCGGCGGCGCAATTTGCCGAACAACTGCTCCAGATAGGACAGGGAAATTTTCTGGCGCTCGCTGATATCGGCGAGTGTGACCGGGCCCGATGCATTGTTGAGCGCCAGATCAATCATGGCGGTAACCGCAAAGCGTCCTTTTGTCGTAAGTCTCATGCGCGCACCTAAGTTAATAAGCAATCATTTCAATGAATTATAAAAACCCACTAAGTACGTCAAGTTTACTTAATCCCGAGTAGGTTAGTCAACTATACGTCTGCGAAAGTTCGGATCAAATTTGTCGGCGCTGGCGCGCGCATCGTCCACCTCGACGCCAAGGCGCGCGAGTTGTTCGAGGATATATTCAATGCGCCGATCGGCCGCAATGCCGTGGTCGATGAGGCCGTGAATGGCCTGCACCATCGGATCATTGGCATCAGCGCCAATGCCATAGGCGGAAAAACCCATGTTCGCCGCACCCTGCTCGCGCACGCTCTTGGTCTCGTCATCTAGAATGCGCGCGGGAATGCCAACTGCGGTCGCACCCTCGGGCACATCCTTCACCACTACGGCATTGGACCCGATCTTGGCGCCGTTGCCGATGCTGATTGGCCCGAGAATCTTTGCGCCCGCCCCGACCACCACGCCATTGCCCAGCGTGGGATGGCGCTTGCCCTTGTTCCAAGAGGTGCCGCCCAGGGTTACGCCATGGTAGAGCGTGCAATCGTCGCCGATCTGCGCGGTTTCACCAATCACCACACCCATGCCGTGGTCGATGAAAAAACGCCGGCCAATAGTCGCACCGGGGTGAATTTCGATCCCGGTTAGCCAGCGACCGATATGGGACACAAAGCGCCCGAGCCATTTCAGACCCCATTCCCAAAATTGATGCGCGAGGCGATGAAACAAAAGTGCATGAAAACCCGGATAGCAGGTAATGACCTCCCAAGCCGAGCGTGCGGCAGGGTCGCGATCGAATACGACACAGATCTCTTCCTTGATGCGGCTGAACATAAAAACCCTTTTACTACTGTGGGTTGGAAGGTGACTATTTTACTCAACTTTAGATTTTGCGCTGGATTTGATCACGCCAGCTTTGATGGCGGCGAGAAAGCCGCGCAGGATGTTGATCTCTTTTTTTTCGACGCGCGCACGCGCGAACAAACGGCGCATTCGCTGCATCAGGCGCTTGGGCTGCGCCGGGTCGAGAAAACCGGTGTCGTAGAAGGCGTTTTCCAGTTGCCCGTAGAAGCCCTCCACTTCCTCGTGGCTCGCCAGGTCCTCAACATGCTGCGCGTAAGTCTGCGCACCCACCGCCGCCATGCGCAGTTCATAGGCAAATACCTGCACCGCCTGCGCCAGATTCAAGGACGAGTACGCCCAGTTGGTGGGAATGAGCGCAATCGACTGACACCGGCTGACCTCGTCGGCGGTGAGCCCGGCGCGCTCGGTACCGAACACCAGCGCCACTTCCCCGCTCAACGCCGTGGTCACCAATCGATGGCAAGCTTCGCGGCAATCCGTGACTTCGTGCGCAAGATCCCGGTGGCGTGCCGTCGAAGCCACCGCCAGCACGGTTCCGGCCAGCGCTTCGTCAAGCGAATTGCAGATGAGCGCGTTGTCCAGCAGATCGCTCGCTCCGGCAGCGAAGGTTTGCGCGTCCGCATGCGGATAGCGGTCGGGATTGATCAGAACCAGACGCGACAAGCCCATGGTCTTCATGGCCCGCGCCGCCGCGCCGATGTTGCCGGGGTGGGTCGTGTGCGACAGCACGATACGGATGCGATCCAGAGAGGATGGATGGTTCATTGGTATCCAGCGCAGGGAATCTTTAGAATGCAGGCTTCGTTCTTTATCAGCACCCCAAACCAATGCACATGCATCCGATGCTGACCATCGCGGTGAAGGCCGCGCGCCGCGCCGGCACCATTATCAGCCGCTCTTCGGAAAATCTCGATGCGCTGACGATCCGGCACAAAAGTCTCAATGATCTGGTTTCTGAAGTGGACCGGGCGGCAGAAGAAGCGATCATCGAAGTGATCAACGCCGCATACCCGGAGCACGCGATTCTAGCAGAGGAAAGCGGCGCATCCGGCGACTCGGAATACGTCTGGATCATCGATCCGCTCGACGGCACCACCAATTTCCTGCACGGATTTCCGCAGTATTGCGTCTCGATCGGTGTTTATTGCAAGGGTGTGCCGACCCACGGGGTGATATTCGATCCCACGCGCAACGATCTCTACGTCGCCTCGCGCGGCCGCGGCGCGTTTCTGAACGACAGGCGGTTGCGCGTATCCAAACGCGACAAGCTCATTGACGGACTGATCGGTACCGGCTTCCCCTTCCGAATGTTCGAGCATCTGGATGCCTACAACGCCATGCTCAAAGACATGATGACGAAATGCGCCGGCGTGCGCCGTCCCGGTTCCGCAGCTCTGGATCTCGCCGCAGTCGCCGCCGGACGCTTCGATGGCTTCTGGGAAATCGGGCTTTCGCCCTGGGACATGGCCGCCGGTGTGCTCATGGTCACCGAGGCGGGCGGACTGGTTACTGATTTCGAGGGCAACGACAAGTTCATGGAGCGCGGCCACATCATTGCGGCCAGCCCCAAGATATTTGAGCAGTTGCGGCAAGTCGTTGCGCCGCATGTCTCGGCAAGAATGAAAGCCTAACTGAATGCCCTGGCGCAAGAATTGTCGGGCGACTTCCAGAACACGCCGTCCTTCATGATCGCCTTGAATTGATCGGGGCGTTGCAGGATGGTGACGTCCTGCAGCGGATCACCTTCAATCAACAGCAAGTCCGCGAGATAACCGGGGCGGATTTGGCCAAGCCGGTCGCCCATGCCCATGATTTCCCCACCCAGCCGCGTGGCAGCGATGATCGCATCCATCGGCGAGAAATTGAGCAGGCTCACGAAATGGCCGATGTCGCGCGCGTCGCTACCGATGGGGTTCCAGGCAAAGCCATAGTCACCGCCGGGCAGCACGCTCACACCGCTCGCATGCAGGGCTTTCATGTTCTGGATACCGCAGGCCAGCTCGTGCGCAATGCCGCGCGCTTCGGCGATTTCCCGTGAAATGCCCCAGGGCCCGGCTTCATTCAGCGTCGTGTAGAGATGGCCCAGGACCGGTGCGACGAACACGCGATCGCGCGCCGCTTCCAACCGCTCGCGCGCATCTTCATCCAGCAATGTCGCGTGATAAATGACATTGACCCCATGGCGCAGACACATTCTCACCGACTCCGCGCTGCGCGCATGCGCCGCCACGCGCTTGCCGTGGGCCTGTGCGACATCGCATACGGCGGCGACTTCGGCATCGGTCATCACCGTGGTATCCGCCGGGGATGCGGGCGTGCCGGCGTCACCCGAGACATTGATCTTGAGCGTATCCACGCCCTCGCGCACCATCTCGCGGGAAAACCGGCGGAAGGCATCGGCCCCGTCACACACCACAGCAAAACTTTCCCGGTACATGTGCGACAGGCGCATATCGCCCAGCCCGGCGGACACGGTCATTTCCGGACTGGCCGCCAGTGTCCTCGGCCCGGGAAAGTCGCCGCAGTCGATCGCATTGCGCAACACGATATCCAGCCTGGGTTTGGCCGCCGCAGCGCTGAAGCAACTGGTGAATCCGGCATCAAGCATGCGCCGCGCGTTCTGCACGGTGCGCAGCATGTGCTCTTCCGGCGGAATGAATCCGAGATCAACCGACTTGGCGACGTCGGTGAACGAAAGATGGGAGTGCGCCTCGATCAAACCGGGCATCAGTGTCGCGCCGTTTCCGTCAACAACCAAGGCCTCTGGCGCAGCGATTGGCGAAGGTGCCGGAACCACCGCGACAATCCGGGAGCCCTCGACAAGCACGGAACCGGGATAGGCTGGCGCGCCGGTGCAATCCAGAATCAGTACGTTTTTGAACAGCGTCGCGCCCACAATGCGTCGGTCCCCGCCGGATGTGATGTCGCCTACAGATTCTCGATATACATCCGGTTCCAGGTCGGACTGATGATGAGTTGATTGATGCAGGCGTGCGCGGGCATTTCGGCGACGAAGCGAATGGCGCTGCCGAGATCATCGGCTTGCAGCATGCGCGCGCGATCTTGCGCACTTGGGGGAACCGGGCGCCGATCCATGATCGGCGTGGCCACCTCGGCCGGACAGATGGCGCAGGCCCGAATGCCGTTGGCGCATTCCTCCATGTTGATCGTCTCGGTCATGGCCGTGACCGCATGTTTGGTGCCGTTGTAAGCCGCGCCCGTCAGTTTCGGATGAAAAACGCCGGCCCATGACGAGATATTGATAATCAGGCCGTCTTTCTTTGCGCGCATGGCCGGCAACACAGCATGGATGGTGTAAAAGGATCCGTTCAAATTGATGTCGACGACTTCCTGCCAGCCCGCAACCGTCTGGTTCTTCCAATAGCGGTTCGGCGTATTCAAGCCGGCGCTGTTAACCAGAATATCGATGCGTCCATGGCGGGCAAGTATGCTTTCGGCGGTTTTCTTCACCGCATCGGCATCGGAAACATCCAGCGCCTCGACTTCGGTTTTTCCGCTCATGTCGCGGATTTTCTGCGACTCGGCCTCCAGAACATCCTTGCGCCGGCCGGACATCACCACCGTCATCCCCGCCTGCGCCAGAGTCAGCGCCCCGGCCAACCCGATTCCGCTTCCAGCGCCGGTCACCCAGGCTACTTTTCCCCTTAGCTTGCTCATCGTTGTCTCCCGTTAGTCATGCCGATTTGGACAGCTTTTGCGCGATGCCGCGTGCGGCGTCGAACGCTTCGCGCATCACCTGCGCCGATTCGGACACGGCCCGTCTGGCCGCGTCGACTGCCCCGCCCATCAGATAGAAACCGTGGATCATACCGTCGTAGTTGGACAACCGCACACGGTTCCCCGCTTCGATCAATCGCCTCGCGTAGTCCACACCTTCGTCGCGCAGAGGATCGTAACCGGCAACAAGGATGAATGCCTCCGGAAGCCCCGACAAATCATCCAGAATCAGCGGCGCGAACCGGAAATCCTTCTCATCCTTGTCGCTCTTGAGATACTGTTGATAGAACCAGGTAATGGTGTTGCGGGTCAGGACATAGCCGTCCCTGAACTTGTGGTGCGAGGCGGTTTCCGGTTCCGGCGCCGTGCACGGATAGATCAACAACTGGAACACCAGCTTCGGATGCGCGGCATCGCGTGCCAGTATCGCAATTACGGTCGCCAGATTGGCACCGGCGCTGTCCCCTCCGACCGCAATGCAAGCCGGATCACCGCCGAACTCGACCGCGTGCAGCGCAACCCATTTCAGCGCAGCTTCGCAATCCTCAACTGCCGCCGGAAACTTGGATTCGGGTGCAAGACGATAATCGACCGATACCACGATGCAATCCGCCTGGTTCGCCAGCATCCGGCATACGGAATCGTGGGTGTCGATCGAACCAATTACGAAACCGCCACCGTGGAACCACATCAACACGGGTAGCTTCTCTGTCGTCCTGATTTCACGAGGCGTATAGATGCGGATGGCGAGGTCGCTGGCCGGCCCGGGAATACGCCGGTTTTCGGAACGAAGAATCGGCTCGCTGAATTTCAGCTTGTCTACGCGCAGCTGGTACTGTTCGCGCCCCTGATCTGGCGTGAGCTGCCAGATTTCCGGCAGTTTGGCCTTCTTGACAAACTCGACGATGAATTCGATTTGCGGGTCTAGCGGCATTTGATTTCCCTCTGAACAAATTCAATTACTGAAGGCGGCAAGTGAACACTGCGAACTACAAGGGCATTTTCTCCAAGCCAGGCGAAGACGGATACAGCAATTTGAACGTGCCGGTCGCCTTTGCCAGCAATATCTCGTCATGGTTGCGCAACTCACCTTCCGAGAAAATCAACGAACGGCCTGCCCGTTGCGCGCGACCCTCGGCAAACACCGCTCCTTGCGCGGCGGCAATGAAATTAACCTTGATTTCCACGGTCAACGCGCCGTTACATTGATCGTCCAGCGAACGACCTGCGCTGGCCAGCGCCACGTCGAGCAAAGTCATCAGCACCCCGCCGTGTACCGAGCCCCAACTGTTGGCGAATTCCGGCCGTGGATCGAGCTTCAGGCGCACCAGGCCATTGCCTTTTTCGAGGATTTGCACCCCCAGATGCTCGACAAACGGCACCTTAATATAGAACCCGGCCTTGGGTTCCACCCGTTTTTCACCGCTCATGGCGCTGCATTGATCACGGCTCAACATTCGTCATGTCGCTACATTGACACCAGACCGCCATCGACGGCCACAGTCTGACCGGTAATGTAGGCCGACGCATCCGATGCCAGAAGCACAGCCAGGCCTTTCAGATCGTCGTCGTTGCCCAGGCGTTTCATCGGCGTCATGTCAAGGATGATCTGCTCTGCCTTGTCGATCATGCCCTGGGACATTTTGGACGGAAATACGCCCGGCGCGATGGCATTCACGGTGATGCCATGGTGCGCCCATTCCACGGCCAGAGAACGGGTAAAGTTGATGACGCCGCCTTTGCTCGCGTTGTAGGCAATGGTTGGCATCATGCGTGGATCGGTACCGACGAGACCGGCGATTGATGCAAGGTTGATGATGCGGCCATACCTGCGCGGAATCATGCTGAGCTTGCCGACGGCCTGGCTCATCAAGAATACGGCAGTGAGATTCAAATTGATGATTTTGTACCAGGCTTCCAGCGGATGATCTTCTGCCGGCGCGCCCCATGCCGCCCCGGCGTTGTTCACCAACACATCGATCTGACCGAGACTCTTCAGTACCTGCTCGACCATCGGTTGCACCGAATTGGTCTGTTGCAGATCGTTTACCACCGTCAATGCATCGATGCCGAGGCTCTTCAGATGAGCCTTTGCCTCGTCGAGTTCCGCCGCCTTGCGAGCGGTTATCGCAACTCTTGCCCCCATTTCGCCAAGCGCTTCGGCCATCTGCAATCCGAGGCCACGCGAGCCACCGGTTATCAACGCCGTCTTTCCGGACAGATCAAATAATTTCTTGACGTTCATGAGCAAACCCTTAAAGACGTTGCAACTCGAAGGACGCAAAGGGACGCGAAGGATAGCAATGAAAGTGAGATCACAGGGAAAACTGACGAATCAGATCTCGGGTTCATCAAATTCTCGCGAAACTCTCTTGCGTACCTTCGCGTCCTTCGCATCGATTATTTCTTTGGCTCTTCAGGAACTCGTGTGGGTGAATTGAGGAAGTAAATCAAGCTTACCCCGAGTGAAGAAGGGTGTTTCCGGCGGGTCTCGAAGCTGAGATGATTTGCGCATGGCCAATTTAACGAAGCGACAGCGGCGTCTGTGGGATGCATACGCCTTCCCCGGATTTCGTCCGCAACCTACGGTGCGCGGTGTCTTCGGCGATCCGAAAGCGCGCGTCATCACGCTTGTGCGGCGCTCAAAAAAACGCTCTGCGGCGGC
>JANNTE010000249.1:0-5700 GCA_031403365.1 Betaproteobacteria bacterium
CGCGCAAGCAGGCGGACGCAGCGGTTGCAGACCTTGCGGCCAAGCGTGCCCGGCAACAGGCCGCAGTCGATACGCTGAAGATGCTCGAAACCTGCCGACAGGACTACCAGGCGCGCTTCGAACACAGCAGTCTGTCGGGAATCGGCCACGAGCAATGGCGCAACTATCATGAATTCCTGCACAAGATCGATCTGGCCCTCACTCAGCAGAAACAGGTGTGCGCCAAATGCAGCATCGAATGCCAGGCAAGTCTGGAGAAATGGCAACAGGCGCGCATCAAGCTGAAGTCCTTCGGCGTGCTCCATGAACGCCATCTGCACGGCGAGGCGCGGCGCGCGTCACAGCAGGAACAGCGCGAGCAGGACGAAAGCAGCGCCGCAAGCCATCAACGCCGCCAGAACGTTTCCTGACCTTCGAAACCTGATCATCCCAAACCTATGAACACCGTTGTGAGCACTCCTGCGCCGAAAACAGTCGCATCGATCCAGGCCACGAATGCATCCGCGGGCGACGCCGCGCCTACCAATGAGGACGGCGGGGATTTCGCCGGTCTGCTCGAAGCCAGGATCGCACCGGGAACCGCCGACCGGGACCTCTCAACCGCGCCGGCCGGTGAATCGAAAGACAGCCCGCTCGATGCAGCGACACCGCCTGGAGATGAATTCCCTGCGATCGATCCCGGTGCGCTGCTCGCATCCATCGGGGCCGGCATCGTGGTTCAAAACAAGGTCGATGCACAACCGGGAGACAGCGGCCCAGGCCGCGCGCCTGCCGGATTGTTGCCGGCCGCGGCAGCGGAGCTGCCAGGCAAGATCGATACCGTGACATGGCCGGTCACTGAAGAGGGGAGCGCGCCGGGCACAAGCGGGCATGATCGCGCCGGCTCGATTCTGCCTGACAATGCCACCCATCGGAAACCCGCAGGTTTGCAGGCGGCCGATATCAAACAAGACCGGCATCGCAGCTCCCGGGAAAATCCCGCAACCGCCAGCGCCAGGGAGTTGATGACCGCCAGGGAGCTGATCACTGCCAGGGACTTTGCGACCACCGAGGCACGCGAAACAGCACCCGCGGAGCGCGTGACGCATCTGGCCGCGGCGCTGTCCGCCGCAACCGGTGCGCCAGGGCATGCGACAGCGCCTCCGCAGATCGTGAATCCGGCAAACGTCGCCGTGCACGTGCAGCAACTGCTTCAGCCGTTTGATTCGCCGGCCTGGGACGATGGCTTGTCCGGCCAGGTGCTTTGGATGGCCAAAAACGGCGTGCGCTCCGCAGAGATCCACCTGAATCCCGCCGAACTTGGGCCCATCGAAGTCAAACTCTCCCTGACCAATGAACCGGGCACTCCGGGCTCCGCATCCGGGCCGCAGAGCTCCGCCTCGGTGCAGTTCAGCGCCGCGCACGCCGCCACTCGCGAGGCCATCGAATCGGCGCTGCCGCGCCTGCGGGAAATGCTGGCGGAAAACGGCATTACGCTGGGCAATACCACAGTCGACGCCCGCAACGCAGGCAACTCCCATGAATCCGGCCATTCCGGCCGCTCGTCTCAGGGCAGCAAACAATCGGAAACCGGCCACGCAGAATCGGCATCGCCTGGGAACGAGCCGGTTCTGCGCAGCCCGCTACGAGGTGGCAGCGGATTGCTGGATACGTTCGCATAACCGGTTGGGAAGCACAGATGCCAGCCGGGGCGCGCGAAATATAAGCAATATATGCCGCTCTATTCCGGCGATGGCATCGGCCTTCGGCAGCGAACAATAGGCGTATCGAATAGCGAGAGCATGTCATGGCCAATAGTCCGAAAAAAGAAACCGCCGAAGCAGCCCCCGAGGCAGCCGCCGCCAAACCCGGCGGCAAGAAGAAATGGATTCTCATTGCCCTGGCGGGCGTTCTGTTCGCGGCTGGTGCTGCGGGCGGCACCTGGTTCATGCTCAAGAGCGGCCACGCCGAAGACGGTGACGCGCCGGCCAAGCAAGCAAAGAAAGCAGAGAAACCGAAAGACGATGAACCACCGGTGTTCCTGCCTCTGGAGGCTTTTGTCGTCAACTTGCGCGCGCAGACACCACAGAACAGCGACCAGTTCCTGCAAACCGAAATGACCCTCCGTCTGGCCGGGCCGGAAGTCGTCAATCTGGTCAAGTTGCACATGCCGGAAGTGCGCAGTCGCGTGCTTAGACTGCTGTCGACCAAAACCGCGCAGGATGTGCTGACCACCGAAGGCAAGGACAGTCTCGCGGAATCCATCCGCACGGAAATCACCGGGGTCATCGACCCGGCTTCCATCAAACCGGCGGAAAAACCAAAAATCGCGAAACTGAAGGACGATGAAACCGGGAAGGCCGATGAAGACGAGGAGGCCACCACGGCAGATCCAAAAGGAAAAAAAGCAGCAAAGATAGAAGAGGACGCGGACGCCGAAGAGCCGGAAGAAACAACCGATGCGGGAGCAGAAGAGCAGGCGGACGGCGGCGAAGCCGCAGGGGTCAACGAGCACAAAGTGAAGAGCGTGCTGTTTACCTCATTCATTGTCCAGTGACGCAGGCAACGCCGGCATGACCAAGGAGTTCCTCACCCAGGACGAGGTCGATGCGCTGCTCAAGGGCGTAAGCGGCGAGCCGGATGCCGTTGGGGCGGCTGAACCCGCCAGCGGCGCGGTGCGGCCCTACAACCTGGCCACGCAGGAACGCATTGTGCGCGGGCGCATGCCCACGTACGAAATCATCAATGAACGATTCGCCAGACTGATGCGCGTGGGCCTGTTCAATTTCATGCGCCGCAGCGCGGAGATCTCGGTGAGCCCGGTACGGGTGGTGAAGTACACCGAATTCATCCGCAATCTGGTGGTGCCGACCAATCTGAACATCGTGCAGATCAAACCGCTGCGCGGCACTGCCTTGTTTGTCATCGACCCCAACCTGGTGTTCCTGGTGGTCGACAATCTGTTTGGCGGAGACGGACGTTTTCAGACACGGGTCGAAGGCCGGGAATTCACGCAGACGGAAATGCGCATTATTCAAAAACTGCTTGAAGTCATTTTCGAGACTTATGAGAAATCCTGGAACCCGATCTATCCGGTGAAGTTTGAACACATGCGTTCGGAGATGCATACGCAGTTTGCGAACATCGCCACGCCGAATGAAGTGGTCATCACGACCACCTTCACCATCGAACTCGGGACGGTCAGCGGCGATTTTCACATCTGCATTCCCTACGCAATGATCGAACCGATTCGCGACATCCTCTGCTCGAGCCTGCAAGGCGACCATATGGAAGCCGACAAACGCTGGGTGCAACTGCTGTCAAAGCAGGTGCAATCCGCCGAAGTGGAGCTGGTCGCCAATCTCGGCGTCGCGAAATTGACTCTGCAGCAGGTCAGCAGTCTGAGTGCCGGCGACGTCATCTCGCTGGAGATTCCCGCGGTCTTGACCGCGGAAGTCGACGGCGTGCCGGTGATGGAATGCAACTACGGTGTGTTTAACGGGCAGTACGCGCTACGCGTGCTGCAGATGATCGACCACAGCGCGAGCGAGCGCAAATCAGGAACGGATCATGCCTGATCAGGAACGCCGCAACACTGACAACCGGCCATTTCAGGCCAAACCAACGGAGGCAGCCATGCCCGACGCAATTGCCGCACAACCGAACCATGACGATTGGGCCGCGGCCATGTCCGAACAAGAGGCGTCCGGACAAAGTCCGGCCGCGGCAGGCGCAGTCGAAGCGCCTGCCGCACCAGTGTTCCAGAAGCTCGCGCCCGGTGCGGCAGGCGACGCCAGGAACGACATCGACCTGATTCTGAACATCCCGGTGCAACTCACCGTGGAACTCGGGCGCACCAAGATCGCCATCAAGAATCTGCTGCAGCTCGCGCAAGGGTCGGTGGTCGAACTCGACGGACTGGCCGGAGAACCGATGGACGTTCTGGTCAACGGCTATCTGATTGCCCAGGGGGAAGTTGTCGTGGTCAACGATAAGTTCGGCATCCGCCTCACCGACATCGTTACGCCGTCAGAGCGCATGCGGCAACTGAACCACTAATTAAATCACTGACCGCGAACCTCACGACAAGGACAGCGAGTAACGCAGCAATGCCCAACCCAATCAGCAGTCCGCGCAAGGCGCGGCAGCGCAGCGGCGAACCATCGTCGCTTGCAGCAGCGTTCCAGGCGTCCAAGAGTTCGGGCGTCGGACTTATTGCATTCCCCGCCATCGGACACGCCGCCGAGGCCATGGCCGCGCCAGTCGGGGCAGGCAGCGTGTTGCAGGTGCTGCTCGGCCTCGCCGTGGTGCTGGCCATGGTATTCATTGCGGCATGGGCGATGCGCCGGTTCAATCCGAATGTTGCCACCGGCGGCAGCGCGCTGCGCATCGTGGCCGGCACGGCGGTCGGCAACCGCGAGCGCGTGCTGGTACTCGAAATCAACGACACCTGGATCGTCGTCGGTGTGGCACCCGGGAGGGTGTGCGGCATTCACAACATGCCGCGCCCGGAGAATGTCCCGGCACTGCCAAACTCCGCGCCCGGAATGCCGGGCGGTTTTTCCGGCTGGCTCAAACAGACCATCGAGCGCCGTGCAAACCATGGAACGCCGCCCACATGATGAAACCGTTGCGCGGGCTGTTTGCATTTGTCCTGCTGATGGCAGCGCTGCCAGCGCTCGCGCAGCAGGCGGGACTGCCCGCCTTTACCAGCACGCCCGGTCCCGGCGGCAGCCAGACCTATTCGCTGCCAATCCAGACGCTGCTGTTCATGACAGCGCTCACCTTTCTGCCGGCACTGTTGCTGATGATGACCGGCTTCACCCGCATCATCATCGTGCTCTCGCTGCTGCGTCAGGCCATCGGTACGCCGACCGCGCCACCCAACCAGGTGCTGATCGGGCTCGCGCTGTTCCTGAATTTTTTCGTCATGGCGCCAACTCTCGATGTGATCTACAAGGATGCCTACCAGCCGTATTCTCTGAACAAGATCGACGCAACCGTCGCCATTGAGCGTGCCAGCGTGCCGTTGCGGCAATTCATGCTGAAGCAAACGCGCGAAGCGGACCTGGGATTGTTCCTGAAACTCTCCGGCAGCGATGCCGCTTCTCCGGAAACCGTGCCGATGAAAGCCCTGATTCCGGCCTTCGTGACCTCGGAGCTGAAAACCGCGTTCCAGATCGGCTTCCTGATCTTCATTCCCTTCCTGATCATCGACATGGTGGTTTCCAGCGTACTCATGTCGATGGGCATGATGATGCTCTCGCCGGTCATGATTTCACTGCCTTTCAAGATCATGCTGTTCGTGCTGGCCGATGGCTGGAATCTGCTGATCGGATCGCTGGTGCGAAGCTTCTCGCCGTGACGCCGGAATCGGTTCTGAACATCGGCCGCCAGGCCCTTGAGCTGACCTTGCTGGTTTCGGCGCCGCTGCTGCTCGCCGCACTCGCGGTGGGCCTGCTGGTCAGCCTGTTTCAGGCCGCCACCCAGATCAATGAAATGACCTTGTCGTTCATCCCGAAACTCGTCGCCATCCTCGGCATGATGGTCGTCGCCGGTCCATGGATGATTGCGATGATGGTCGACTACATGCGCCGCCTGTTTGAAAACCTGCCGTTCATGATTGGCTGAATCTCAGGGGACAAGCGAAACAGCGCCCCGATGCTGCGCGCACTCCCCTTCACCCGCCACCGTCCGTCCTCTGTCCTCTGTCTTCCGTCC
>JANNTE010000250.1:0-37502 GCA_031403365.1 Betaproteobacteria bacterium
CTTGCGAGTGAGCGCGGCGGCGAGGAAAAGATCTGGGGCTCGATGATCAAGCAGGCGCTCAAGCGCCGCAACCCGGGATTCAACGAGGCTTACCACGGTTTCAAGAGTTTCAACGGCCTGCTCGAGGAAGCGGCGATCCGAGGTTTGCTGAAACTGGAACACGACGAAAAATCCGGGGGCTACATTGTGCGCTCCGCGGAATCTACGTCGGTCTGACCTGACCAAGGACTTCCCACATGGCCGCATGGTTGATTCCGGCACTGAAGGCTGTGCTGCCGCACGTCGGCACCATCATCTCGGCCGCGTCGCCGGTGTTTACCAGGAAGAAGGCGGACGTGGCCTCGAATCCGGCGTCTGCGCCACAAGGGCAGATCGAGGAGCTGCAGGCGGCCGCCTCCCAGAATGCAGCCCACATCAAGGCGCTGGCAGCCCAGCTTCAAAGTACCGTGACCGCGCTGGAACGCGCCGCGCTGATCTCGGACAGAAAATTCCAGCGCCTGCAGTGGTTGTGCGTTGTCGCGGCCGGTTTGTCAGTCCTCGCCACGGGTGTGGCGCTTTACGGGTATATCGGGCAATGAACCAGCAGAAACAGGACTCCCGGGAAAAGGAAAGGATATAGTGAAGTGCCGGAGGATGTTGAAGCGCAGTGTGACACCTGCCATCGCACGCGGCTTCGCGCCGATTGCCGACGCCAACGCGCGCGTTCTCATCCTGGGCAGCATGCCCGGAACGGCATCACTGCTTGCGCGCCGCTATTACGCGCATCCCTGCAACGCATTCTGGGCAATCATGGGCGATCTGCTCGCGTTTTCACCTGCGATCTCCTACGCGCAGCGCACCCGCCGATTGAAGCGAGCCGGGATTGCCTTGTGGGACGTGATGGCCTGTTGCGAGCGCAAAGGCAGTCTGGATTCAAGTATCGACAACGCGTCAATAGTCCCAAACGATTTTCGCGCCTTCTTTGCCACGCATCAGCGGGTGCGGCATGTATTTTTTAATGGCGTCAAAGCTTGGGACTGCTTCCGGCGCAGGGTTTTGCCCGGACTCGGCGCCTGCGGTTTGCGCTTCGCGCGCCTGCCCTCGACGAGTCCCGCGCATGCATCGCTGTCGTTGGCAGAAAAACTCCAGGCGTGGCGAGCATTGGTCAATGCCCTGGCGGAAAATTAGCGGCAGCAACGAGATGTGCGGGGCGATGCCGGCTTTTCCCCGCGTCGACTTTCCCCCGGTGACGCCAGGCAGGCGCTGCGACACAATGACGCGATGCGTCAGGAGCGAGTTGACCGTGCTGTCGGGCGCTCCCGTATGCATGGCCGGGTGTGACCAATCAATTCCAGACTCTACAGTTCCATTCGTTCAGATATGAAATTTCCCAATCGAAAAGAAACCGTCGCGTACCTGAAAGGCCAGGCGCTGGGGCAATTTATCGGATTTTACGTCGGCATCTCCTCGACAGGGCTGGTATCGCAATTCTTTGAAACCAGGCAATTGTCGAATCTGTGGGGTATTCTGGCCAGCAAGCCCATACTGGATGAGCAAACCTTCAACGTGCTCGAACGGATTGTCGCGGTCGTTATCGGATTCGTTGTTTTCGAAATCGTCAGCAGAAATCTGAATCCGTTGATTGCACGCTGGAAGCCGGTGGTCGCGGAAGGGATTGCCCGGCGCACAAAGGATCAGGGCTGGGATGTCAGGGCGCAGGCTCTGGTTTCGGCGCTCCGAACGAGGACGATTTCGATTTATTCCTCCATGAGCACCGAGGTTCGCAAGGTGATCAAGGAGCATTTTCAGGAATGACGGCCGCTCATGTGACTGCGGTGGCGAGCATTGCGGCGTGGCTTTGTTCGGCTGCCGTGGCGGACCAGCCCGGATTCTCCGGCAAGGTCGCGGTCGAGGTGATCGACGAAATCGAGTACGTCCACAAACTGCGGTTGCTGGAGGATTTTTCGTTCAGTGACGTGGGCGGAACGGTGTGGCTGGCGCGAAAAGGCAGCATACTCGACGGTGAAACGGTGCCACGCCAGTTCTCCTTCTTCAAGGGTCTGCCCTACCTGGTCGAGTACAGAAAGGCCGCTGTCGTACACGACTATTTCAGCCGCATCCGGACTGAACCCTGGCGCCTTGTGCATCGTATGCTCTATCACGCGAGTATCGCGGAAGGCGTGGCTGAAGTTCAGGCCAAGGTGCTGTATGCGACGGTGTATGCCGGTGGCTGGCGATGGGAGCTCGGCGGATCGAGTTGCTTCCGGTCCTGCCATGTGGCGGCGAATGCCCTGACCTGGAAGCCCGCTGCGACAGCGGCAGAAGTGCACCCGGTATTGCAGTGGATCGAACGGGATGCGCCCACGCTTGAGGACATCGATGCGCGTCTGGATGCCGCGATTCGCAAACCGGGACCCCATGTGTTTGCCCAGGGTTTCTAGACCGGAAACCGTAAAAAAATGGCCGCCGGACCTGAGGCCATCCAGCGGCCATTTCTGTTGGGTCGGCTGGTCTTCTGACGGGGTTATCGGATATCCGCGCTGTTCAGCAGCAGCGCGAAATCTTGTTCCATTTCTCGTCCTGCCGATGTTTGAAATAGTCGCGCCTGGACATGGGTAACGCATCCGGATGCGCGTTGCCGTGATGCTCCAGATAGCGCTCGTAGGCGTCGTCACCGGTGACCTGACGCAGGTAGCCCCAGAGCTGTTTCAGTGCCGGTTTCAGGGTCGCGCTGGTCATGGCCGCTTCAATGCGCTGCGCCCGCCAGGCCCGGACTGAGCTGGGTCTTGACGTAGTTCGATTCCGACAGCGGGAGAACTTTCTTCCCGGCGCGCATGCGCAAGGACATGCGCAACATGTCTGCGATGACCACCCACAGCACGATGGCGAAGAACAACGCCAGCGCCGCGTCGATGCGGAAGGCGATGATCTGCGCCATGGTCTCACCGATCTTTTCGGCCGCAATGGCGCCAGCGTCGATCTTGTCCGCCAGCGCGTTGGCGCCCGACCAGAAACCGATCTCCGGATTGGGGCTAAAGACCTTGGTGACAGCCGCCGTGGTGCAAATGATCGCAAGCCAGGTCAGCGGGAGACCAGTGACCCAGGCAAACCTGAGTTTGCCCATCTTGATGAGAATGCCGGTTGCGACCGTGAGTGCGATTCCCGCCAGCAACTGGTTGGAAATCCCGAACAGCGGCCAGAGGAAGCGGATGCCGCCCTTGGGATCGGTCACGCCCTGCCACAGGAAATATCCCCATGCGGCGACAAAAATAAAACTGGCGAGCACCGTCATGGGATACGAGGACACATTACCGAAGGGTTTCCAGAAATGCTTGCCGAGGTCCTGGAACATAAAGCGGCCCACACGCGTGCCGGCATCGAGCGTGGTGAGGATGAACAACACCTCGAACATGATGGCGAAGTGATACCAGAACTTCATCAACCCGCCGCCGAACGTGGCGCTGAATATGCTCGCCATGCCCACTGCCAGCGAGGGCGCGCCGCCGGTGCGCGCGAACAGCGAGGGCAAGCCCATTTCGGTTGCCAGCGACTTCATCTGGTCGATGCCCACTTGGTACATCGGCCCCCAGGAGGAGATCACGGCGACGGTTTCGTCGGCACTCTTGCCAAGGTCGATATTGATCGCGAAGTAGACACCGGGATCGAGCACGGTGGCCGCCACCACCGCCATGATGGCCACGAAAGATTCCAACGCCATCGAACCATAACCGATCATGCGGATTTCACGCTCGTTGGCGAGCAGTTTCGGCGTGGTGCCGGAGGAAACCAGCGAATGGAAGCCGGAAATCGCGCCGCAGGCGATGGTGATGAAAACGAAGGGGAATAAGTCGCCTTTGAAAATTGGCCCCATGCCGGTGCGGGCAAATTCAGTCATCGCCGGCATCTTGACCTCTGGTGCCAGTACCACGATGGCAATAGCCAGCATGAACACCACGCCCAATTTGAGGAAGGTGGAAAGGTAGTCGCGCGGCGCCAGCAGCAGCCAGACAGGCAGCGTGGCCGCGGCAAAGCCGTAAATCATCACGAACCAGGCGCAGGTCTTGCCGTCCCAGTCGAACAGGCTGCGCATCGACTCGCTCTGGTCCACCCAGAACCCGCCGACCACGCAGGCGATCAGCAGCGCAATGCCGATCATCGTGCCCTCGAGCACCCGCCCGGGCCGGATGCCGCGCATGTAGATGCCGATCAGCATCGCCACCGGTATGGTGCCCATGACCGTCGCCGTAGCCCAGGGGTCGTGCTGCATGGCCTTGACGATCACCAGTCCCAGTACCGCGATCAGAATCACGATGATGAGCATGGTGCCGATCATGGCTGCCCAGCCACCGATGGGGCCGAGTTCGTCGCGCGCCATTTGTCCGAGGCTGCGACCATCGCGTCGCACGGAGCAGAACATGATGATCATGTCCTGCACGCAGCCCCCGAGCACGGCACCGACCAGAATCCACAGCGTGCCGGGAAGATACCCGAACTGCATCGCCAGCGTCGGCCCGATCAGCGGGCCGGGGCCGGCGATGGCGGCGAAGTGATGGCCGAAAACCACCCACTTGTTGGTGGGTATGAAATCGCGGCCGTTGTTAAAGCGTTCCGCTGGAGTGGCGCGCGTTTCATCGAGTACCAGAACTTTCGCGCAAATCCAGGCGCTGTAGAAACGATAGGCAACCAGATAGGTGCCGATCGCGGCCACCACGAACCAGATGGCATTGATGGTCTCGCCGCGATGCAGGGCGATGCCGCCGATCGCGGACGCTCCGGTGATGGCGATGGCAAGCCACATCAGCTTGCTTAGAATGGTAGTTGGCATGTCTCCTCCGGAGGTCATTATTTTGCCTTGACGCGATCCCGCTTCGGGGCGGCCGGGCTGATTCCTGTTGTCCGGGAATCATAGCAGCAAGCCGGGCAGACAAGAAAAGAAGAACTGCACTCAGCGCCAAGGGCCTGCGGGCCGTGATCCCGGACCGATGAACCGGACCGATGAGCAGCGGAGCGGCGGGAATGCGATGGTACAATTCGGCGCTCTCTGATCCGCCCGAATCTCACTCTACTTTTCTTATGTTTTCCGCAGACCAGAACATTCAGGATTACGACGCCGAGCTGTGGCAGGCGATGCGTTCGGAAGTGCAGCGGCAAGAAGATCATATCGAACTGATTGCCTCGGAAAATTACACCAGTCCGCGCGTGCTGCAGGCGCAGGGCTCGGTGCTCACGAACAAGTACGCCGAAGGCTATCCGGGCAAACGCTATTACGGCGGCTGTGAGTTCGTGGACATCGCCGAGCAATTGGCCATCGATCGGGCCAAGGCCTTGTTCAAGGCGGATTTCGCCAATGTACAGCCGCATTCGGGTTCGCAGGCCAATCAAGCGGTGTATGCAGCCGCGCTGAAACCCGGCGACACCATCCTCGGTCTGGCGCTCGCATCCGGCGGGCATCTTACGCACGGCTCGCCGGTCAATCTGTCCGGCAAGCTGTATCACGCAGTGGCCTATGGACTCAACGATCGGGAGGAAATCGATTACGATCAGATTGAAACGCTGGCGAAACAGCATCAGCCGAAAATGATCGTTGCCGGGGCCTCCGCCTATGCACTCACGTTCGACTGGCAGCGATTCCGCAACATTGCCGACGCGGTTGGCGCGACGTTGTTTGTGGATATGGCGCACTACGCGGGACTGATCGCCGCGGGGGTGTACCCCAGCCCGGTCGGCATTGCGGATTTCGTGACCACGACCACGCACAAGACTTTGCGCGGTCCGCGCGGCGGCATAATATTTGCCAGAGCCGAGCATGAGAAAATCATCAACTCCGCGATATTTCCCGGCATTCAGGGTGGGCCGCTGATGCATGTGATCGCGGCCAAGGCAGTGGCGCTCAAGGAGGCGATGGAGCCGGCATTCCGCGACTACCAGACTCAGGTGCTGTCCGGAGCACGAAAAATGGCGACCACATTGCAACAGCGTGGTCTGCGCATCGTGTCCGGGCGCACCGATTGCCATATGTTTTTGCTCGATTTGCGCGCGAAGAAAATTACCGGAAAGGATGCCGAGATCGCGCTCGGCCGCGCGCATATCACGGTAAACAAGAATGCCATTCCCAACGATCCGGAGAAGCCTTTTGTCACCAGCGGCATTCGCCTGGGCTCGCCTGCGATGACCACGCGCGGATTCAAGGATGCCCAGGCTGTGCAACTGGCGAATCTGATCGCCGACGTCCTGGAGGCGCCGAACGATGAGGCAAGCATCGCGCGCGTGCGCACCGCAGTGGTGGAGTTGTGCCGGAAGTTCCCGGTGTATGCCAGGTAGGGAAGAGGGACGAGAGGCGAGGGGCGCGCGGGAGTCAGTGCCTTGCGCCTTTTCTCGCGTTCGTACCTAGTGCCTCGCCTCTCGCGATGAAATGCCCTTTTTGCAAGCACGCCGACACCCAGGTCGTCGATTCGCGCGCCAACGATGAAGGCGACAGTATTCGCCGGCGGCGGCGCTGTCCGGTGTGCGACAAGCGCTTTACCACCTATGAGCACCCTGAGTTGCGTCTGCCGCAAATCGTAAAGTCGAACGGATTGCGGGAATTGTTTGACGAAGACAAATTGCGGATCGGTTTCAATCGGGCGCTGCACAAGCGGCCGGTGTCGGCGGAACTGGTGGACGATGCCATCGAACGCGTGAAACAGAAACTGCTCGCGCTCGGTGAACGCGAAGTCGATTCCCGCCGCATGGGCGAGATGGTCATGCGCGAACTCTACAAGCTCGACAAGGTGGCCTATATCCGGTTTGCATCGGTCTATCGCGACTTCCAGGACGTCGAGGACTTTCGCGACGCGGTGAAGGAAGTGCAAAAGCCCGCGTTGCGCCGCAAGCCAAAGTAGCGCATGAGCTTCAGCACTGCCGATTCCGGCTATATGGCGCACGCGCTGCGGCTGGCCGAACGCGGGCTGTACACCACCACGCCCAATCCGCGTGTGGGCTGCGTTCTGGTCCGGGATGGCCGCATAGTCGGCGAAGGCTGGCACGAGCGAGCGGGCGAAGCGCACGCGGAAGTCGCCGCGCTGAAGAGGGCCGGTGAACTGGCGGCGGGTGCCACCGCTTACGTGAGCCTCGAGCCGTGCAGCCATCACGGGCGAACCGCGCCTTGCACCGACGCCTTGATTGCGGCCAAAGTTACACGTGTCGTGGCGGCGATGCAGGATCCGAACCCTAGAGTCGCGGGCAGCGGACTGGCAAGTCTGCGCGCAGCCGGTATCGTCACGGAAGCAGGGATCCTTGAAACCGAAGCGCGCGAGCTCAATCTCGGTTTTGTGTCCCGCATGACCCGTGCCCGACCCTGGCTGCGCTTGAAAATTGCCGCCAGCCTCGATGGCAGGACCGCGCTCAAGAACGGCGTCAGCCAATGGATTACCGGGCCGGAAGCGCGTCGCGATGGCCATCACTGGCGGGCGCGTTCATGCGCAGTGATGACAGGTATCGGCACGCTCAGGGACGACGACCCGCAACTCACGGTGCGCGAAGTTTCAACTTCGCGGCAGCCGTTGCGCATCGTCGTCGACAGCCGCCTGCGCGTTTCCCCCCAAGCCCGGCTGTTCGACGGTGGATCGGTGCTGGTCGCGACCGCGACGCAAGACGCCGCCAAGGCTGATGCGCTGGAAGCCATGGGCGCGACTGTCGTCCTGCTGCCCAATGAGCAAGGCAAAGTGGATTTGTTGCGACTCACGCAGCATCTGGCCGGCCTGGGCATCAATGAAGTGTTGGTCGAGGCGGGCAAGAATCTGGATTCCGCGCTGTTGCACGCCGGTGTGGTGGACGAGTTTCTGGTTTACCTTGCGCCGCTGATGCTGGGTGATGCGGCGCGTGGCATGCTTGATCTGGGAGAACTGACGGAAATGACCAAGCGCCTGCAGTTGAACATACTGGAAACCCGCATGATCGGACTGGACTTGCGGATTGTTGCGCGCCCTGCCGTGATCGATTCCGTATCCTGAGCCATGTTCACCGGAATCATTCACGCAGTCGGCCGCGTCGCGAAGGTCGAGCCGGCAGGGCAATCCGTGATACTGAGGGTGGCTGCTGCCGGCCTCGACATCAGCGACGTGAGGATTGGCGACAGCATCGCCTGCAACGGCGTGTGTCTGACAGTCACGTCGGTGCTGCCCGAAGGATTCACGGTCGACGTATCGCAGGAGACGTTGCGGGTCAGCGCGGGTTTTGCAGCCGGCATTTCGGTCAATCTGGAAAAATCGCTGCGGTTGTCGGACCGGCTCGGCGGGCACCTGGTGAGTGGTCATGTGGATGGCGTGGGCATCATCGCGCAGATCAAGCAGATCGATGCCAGCCGGGAAATGCGGATCCGCTTTCCCTCGGCCCTGAGCCGCTACATCGCGCGCAAGGGCTCGATTGCGGTCAACGGTGTCAGCCTCACCGTCAACGCAGTGGCGGACGACATTTTTTCCCTGAACCTGATCCCGCATACGCTGGCGGTTACCAGTCTTCAGGAGCTCAATCCGGGCGACCCGATCAATCTCGAAATCGATCTGATTGCGCGCTATGTCGAGCGCATGCTCGAAGCCGGTAAGCCCGGTTAGGAGTCTGTCGGATTCAGGTGTTGGACAGGCTCCTGGCAGAAGCCGATTTCGACTGGGCCCGGCTTTGATCTGGCACAATGCCGGTTTCCGCGAAACAACGATGCGCGTCCGGGTAGTTACCCAGAGATAGACGGAACTTCCGGAGCGCGCTGAAGTGTTCGTGGATGCGATATGTTCCCGATCTGCCGCACAGTCGGCGCCAGACCAGCCCCAAGATACGCAATGTCCACCATCAGTTCCACCGCCGAAATCATTGCCGACCTGCGCGCCGGTCGCATGGTCATACTCGTGGACGAAGAAGACCGCGAGAACGAGGGCGATCTGCTGATGGCTGCGGAGTTCGTGACACCCGATGCCGTGAATTTCATGGCCAAGCACGGACGTGGACTGATCTGTCTGACCTTGACCGAGGAGCGCTGCCGGCAGTTGGATCTGCCCCTGATGGTGGGCGACAACCGCTCGCGCATGGGCACCAACTTTACGCTGTCCATCGAAGCCGCAAGCGGGGTGACCACTGGCATTTCCGCCGCAGATCGGGCGCGCACCGTGCAGGCCGCCGTCAGGAAGGACGCCAGTCCGTCCGACATCGTGCAGCCGGGGCATATTTTTCCGCTAATGGCGCAAAAGGGCGGTGTTCTGGTGCGCGCCGGCCACACCGAGGCCGGCTGCGACCTCGCCCAACTCGCCGGACTGGTTCCGGCTGCGGTCATCTGCGAAGTACTGAAAGACGACGGCGAAATGGCGCGGCTGCCCGATTTAATTGAATTTTCAACCCGGCATAAACTTAAAATCGGCACCATCGCCGACTTGATTCACTACCGCAGCGGAACCGAATCTCTGGTAGAGCGTGTCGCCGAGCGGCCCGTGCAGACCGCGTACGGAAAATTCAAGCTCGTGGCCTACCGCGACAAAAGTTCTCGCGATACGCATCTCGCGCTGGTCAATGGCGAGGTGGTGCCAGGCAAGGAAACGCTGGTGCGGGTACATGAACCGCTTTCGGTTGCGGATTTTCTCGACGCATCCAGCTACAGTCACTCGTGGAATCTCAATGATGCTCTGCGCGCCATTTCGGCAGCGCAATGCGGGGTGATGGTCTTGTTGCACCGGACCGAATCCGGTGCTGAATTGCTGGAGAGTCTGGCGATGAACAGGCAAGCGCCGGTGCAAAAGAAAATGGATTTGCGCACCTATGGGATCGGCGCCCAGATCTTGCGCGACCTGGGGGTAACCCGAATGAGAGTTTTGGGCGCGAATCGAAAAATGCCGAGCATGGCTGGTTTCGATCTCGAAGTGACCGGCTACGTCCAGGCACAGGGGCCCGATGCGCCGGACCGAAAGGCCGGGAGCTGAAGAGGCCAGGGGGTTGAAAAGGACGAGGCGCGCAGGGACAGAGTACCGGGGCAGGGGCGCCGTGAAGCGGCGCGTTTCTGCCGTTCATCACATCATCATTTGAGAACAATATGGCTGAATACGACGATATTTTCGAGTACAAGACCGAACTCGATGGCAGCGCGCTGCGCATCGGCATCGTGGTCAGCCGGTTCAATCAGGATGTGGCTGACGGTCTTCTATCGGCTTGTAGCGCAGAACTGGTCAAGCTCGGTGTGGCACACGACGATATCGTGATCGTGACCGTGCCCGGCGCGCTGGAAATCCCGCTTGCCTTGCAGAAACTGGCCGGCACCGATGGTTTTGATGCGCTGGTGGCCCTCGGCGCGGTCATTCGCGGCGAGACTTATCATTTTGAAGTTGTCTCAAACCAGTCGGCAGATGGCTTGATGAACGTCCAGCTCGATTGCGGACTGCCAATCGCCAACGGCATTCTGACCACCGACAGCGACAATCAGGCAGAGGCCCGGATGCGGGAGAAAGGCACGGATTGCGCGCGTGTAGCCGTCGAAATGGCCAATTTGCTGCGTGCGATTGATGAAAAACAGTAGACGGCGCGCCCGCGAGTTCGCGCTCCAGGCCCTTTACCAGTGGCTTGTGAATGCATCAGCCGCGGAAACGCTGCTGGCGCAGCTGCGTGAGCAAAAAGACTTCCTCAAGGCGGATCAATCTCTGCTCGAGACGCTGGTGCGCGGTGTGATTGAAAACGCCGATGCGCTGCGGCAACTGATCGCGCCGGTCCTCGACCGGGAAATGAAGGCATTGTCTCCGGTAGAGCACGCTTTGCTGCTGCTGTCGGTTTTCGAGTTGCGTGACCAGACGCAAACTCCGTACAAAGTCATCATCAACGAATCGATCGAACTGGCGAAGAGTTTTGGTGGCACCGACGGCCACAAGTACGTCAACGGAGTTCTCGACAAACTGGTTGCCGGAATTCGGCCGGACGAAACAAGCGCGCGGCGCGTCTAATTGTCAGGGCGTCGCGATTTGCGTGCATCCAGGGCCGGGGTGGTGACTTTTCTTTGCGAAGGGAAAACTTATGACTGAAGCAGCGGCACCAAAAAAACTGACGATCTTTGACTTGCAGGCCAAGGCGGATCGTGGGGAGAAAATATTTCAGGTCACGGCGGTGGATTATCCAACCGCGCAGCTGGTGGATCGCTCCGGCATCGACTGCATACTCATCGGCGATTCTCTGGGCATGACGGCGCTGGGTTATTCCGGCACGGTACCGGTGACGATGGACGAAATGATCCATCATGCCAGGGCGATTTCGCGCGCGACCAAACGCGCAATCCTGGTTGGCGATCTGCCGCTGGGCGCGTATCACGCCTGTACCGCAGATGCGGTCAATAACGCGATGCGCATGCTCAAGGAGGGCGGCACCGACGTGGTCAAGCTCGAAGGCGGCGAGGACTTCGCGCCCATGGCCGAAGCCGTGGTCAAAGCCGGCGTGCCGGTGATGGCGCATATCGGCCTCACGCCGCAACTGGTGTCCAAACTCGGCGGGTTCAAGGTACAGGGCAAGAGCGCCGAGACCGGCGTGCAGCTATTGAAGGACGCGCTGGCGATGGAAAAAGCCGGCTGTTTTGCCATCGTGCTCGAAGCCATTCCGGATCGCGTCGCCCAGATCATTACCGAGCGGCTTTCCATTCCCACCATCGGCATCGGCGCCGGCCCGCACTGCGACGGCCAGAATCTCGTGCTGCACGACATGGTGGGCTTGTTCGACCGTTTTACGCCGAAGTTCGTCAAGCGTTACGCCAATTGCTGGGACGTGATCGGGAAGGCGCTGGCGGAATTTCAGGAAGACGTGCACAAGGGGCAGTTTCCCTTGCCCGAACACAGCTTTACGATGAAGGAAGACGAGTATCAGGCCTTTCTGGGGAAACTCGGGAAGCAATAGGCGAAGACGCGTTCAAAATGCCCGCGATTCCGGGCTCCCGGCTTTGGCGGTGACGGCGCATATCGGCGCCTGAGCGGTGGTGGCCATGGCGTGACCGAGAGCGATGTCGGCCGTGCTCACGACATACCGCCATGTACCGAACGCCGGGCATTCAATTGATGGTCCAGTACTCACAGGCCTGTCCAGAGTTCCCGGCTGCTGCCCCGGGAGTGGAGGGGCCAATGCGATCGAAAATCGGATCGGAGCGGAACCAGAGCAAGGATCCGGACTCCGGTTCGGTGTGCATTGGCACGCCACGGGCTGTTGATCGCAGCAACCCGTCGGAGTGCGCGCGGTTTCGCTGCGGCAGGCAATCGGGGCGAGGCAGACATTTATGGCGCATGGTTCTAAACTTCACACATCATGACTCGCGCGAACCCTTCATCCGTGACGGAATTTGAATTGATCGCCGGCTATTTCACCCGCGCGACGCGTCACACCGTTCTCGGAATCGGCGACGATGCCGCGCTGTTAAAGGTGCGCGACGGGTTCGAACTGGTTGCAGCCACGGACATGATGGTCGAAGGCACGCATTTTTTCCCTGCCACGGACGCTGAAGCGCTCGGGCATAAGGCGTTGGCGGTGAATTTGTCAGATATGGCCGCCATGGGCGCGCAGCCGCGCTGGGCGATGCTGGCCCTGGCGCTGCCGGAAGCCGATCCGGACTGGCTGGATGAATTTGCGCGCGGATTCTTCGCGCTTGCGTCCCGGTACGACGTGGATCTGATTGGTGGCGACACAACGCGCGGACCGCGCAACCTGTGCATTCAGATCATGGGCGAGGTCGAGGCCGGGTCGGCCTTGCGCCGCGACGGGGCCAGAATCGGCGACGACGTCTGGGTGTCCGGCGTGCTTGGCGAAGCGGCGCTGGCGGTGGCGCACCTGAAAGGAGAAACACGTCTCCCGGAACCCATTCTGAGCCGATGTATGATTCGTCTGGATTGGCCGCAGCCGCGAGTTGAATTGGGCCGGGCGCTGCTCGGAGTGGCCCACGGCGCCATTGATGTTTCCGACGGCTTGCTGGCCGATTTGGGGCATATCTGCGAGCGATCCGGAGTCGGCGCCACCCTCGAATTCGCGGCGCTGCCTTGCGCAGCGCAATTGCCGCCGGAATCAGCTCCGGGCCTGGTCATGCGTTGCCTGATCGCGGGCGGGGATGATTACGAGCTGTGCTTCACCGCGCCCAGGGAACACCGGCGAAAACTCGCGTCCCTGTCGCAACGTCTGGATCTTGCTCTGACGTGCATCGGGTCCACGGTTCAGGGGAGCGGTGTCGCGCTGATAGACGCAAATGGCCAGCCAATGCACTGGAAGGAGAAAGGTTTTGAGCATTTCCGTTGATACGCGATCGTACGGGCAGCCGTCGGCGCGTTTTGTTTTCTCGCGACCGGCTCACTTCATCGCGTTTGGTTTCGGCATCGGACTGATCCCTTTCGCACCTGGCACCTTCGGCACGCTGTTGGCTTTTCCGCTGCATGCCTGGCTGTTGCCGCGCCTGGGTGAGCCACTTTATGCGGGGCTGCTGCCACTGCTGTTTCTGACTGGCACCTGGGCCTGCCACGTCAGTGGCCGGCGGCTCGGTGTGCACGATCACGGTGGCATGGTCTGGGACGAAACGGTCGCGTTCATGATTGTGCTGTTCTTTACTCCCGCATCACTGGTTTGGCAGGCGTTCGCCTTCCTGCTGTTCCGGGTGTTCGACATCGTCAAGCCGATGCCGATCCGGCATTTCGATCGCAGCATTCGCAATGGCTTCGGAGTGATGTTCGATGATCTGCTGGCCGCGTTTTATACGCTGCTCTGCCTCGCCGGATGGAAGGTCGCATTCGGATAGAAACCATGGACGCTGAATTGTACAAAGTGTCAGTCAGGGTGGGCGAAGCGCTCAAGGCGCGAAATTTCATGATGAGTGCCGCGGAATCCTGCACCGGGGGCTGGATCGGCCAGGTGGTGACCATGGTGCCGGGAAGTTCAACCTGGTTCGATCGCGGCTTCGTGACCTATACCAACGAGGCCAAGCAGGACATGCTGGGCGTGCGCGCTGAAACCCTCAAGCGCTATGGCGCCGTGTCGGCGGAAACCGTTCGCGAGATGGTGGCGGGCGCGCTCGCGCGCAGCCGCGCACGGATCGCGGTCGCGGTCAGCGGAATCGCCGGACCGGACGGTGGTTCGTCCGCGAAGCCGGTGGGTACGGTGCTGCTGGCGTGGGGAGAACAAGGCGGCGCCATCACAGCAAAATCCATGCATTTTGAAGGTGACCGGGACGCCGTGCGCAGGCAGAGCGTGATCGCGGCGCTGGAGGGATTGCTCGCCGCAATGAACCGTGCGTCCTGAGTGCCGGATGGGGCGACTTACATCGCTTGCTGCCGGATCGCCAGCACCGCCTGATTGCGCAAGGTCTTCAGTAACGCCAGTTCGTCGGCCGTGATCTTCAAGCACCCGGCGGCTAGAGCGTCGCCATAGAGCATGCCGATCGGCTTCTTGTTGACATGAATCGGAAACAGCGCAAACGATTTGGCCGGTATTTGTTTGCGATACCAGTCCGGTATATGCGCACGGATGCTCTGTGCTTCAGTGTCTTCTATCAGAATGTCGGCGCCGTTGGCGATGGCGGCCTGGAACACATCCCGGGCGCCGCCGAGCGGAATTCCAAAACCCTTGCGCATGATTTCGTCGACGTTCGCGCCAAAGCCGATACGGGCCCTGAGGGTATTCGAGCTTGCATCACGCACGCACAGCAGAACGCGGGTAAAACCCATGCCACGGTACATCGCCTCGAGAATAATACGCAGGATATCGTTCACCTGATAGTCGCTGACCAGCGCGTTGGTGATGTCCTGAATGCCGGCGTTGAGCAGCGCCTTTCGGTCTGCTTCCTGCGTCGCGCCCGCTTCAGGCAGGGCGGCCATCCGGGTCGTCAGTGTCGCCTGTTCGATGGCGCTTTGCAGTTGGTCGGCTTGCGCTTTGCCATCGGTCGCCATGACGGAGCTTACCGCCAGCGCGACACGGGCCAGGAAGCCATCCGCTGCGCGCAGATCCAACGCGGCTGCATCGCGCCGCAGATCTTGCATCGATTGCCGCACCGCGGCCTCCAGAATCGGCGCGGTGACATTCAGACCCTTGCCAAATTTGTCCACCAGGGCACGCAGGCGCTGGTCACGAATGCGTGCGTCGGGTTCGCGCACGGTGGCGCAAAGATTCGAACTCAACTGCGCGATGGCGCGCAGCCGTTCCTCGGCGCTCGACGGGCGGCGCAGTTGCTCGTCGGGCAGTTTGCGCATGCTTTGTACCAAGCGCTCGGGAAAATGCCATGCCCGGGCCACGCCGATGCCAAGATCCTCGAAACTCAGGCCGAGCACTTTCAGTGACGCCTGCTTTTCGTCGGTGCTGCCCGATTCGATCAGGCGGTCGATCTGCGCTGCTTCTTCGCCAAGATAGAAGCGCGCGAGCAGCCGGCCCAGGTCGTGGAACATGGTGCAGATGAAGGCCTCTTCGCCGTCGCGAATGTCAACCTTGGCAACCAGCTCGCGCGCCAGCAATCCGCTGAAGTAGCCGGCCACGACATCCTCCTTCAGTTGTGCGGCCTGGGTCTTGTCCTGGAGATGTTCCATCAGCATCAGCGTCATGGCAACGCCGCGAATGCGGTCAAAGCCGAGTATGACGACGGCCCGCGAGACGGTGCTGATGGTGCCGCCGTACTGTCCGAAGTTGGCCGTGTTGACCAGTCGCAGCAGCTTGTTGGTCAGTGCAAAGTCCTTGAGGATGGTATTGGATAGCGCTGAAGAATTCTCGTCGACCGATCCGGTGACGCGGTTGATCGTGGTGATAGTCTGGGACAGCGCCGGGAAATCGCTCTTGTGGCGCATGCGCCTCAACAAGTATTCGAGCGTGCCGCCCGCCTGCGTCGGCGGCGATTCGGCTCCCGTATCTGACTTCAGCCACGCGGTCAGCGCCGCTTGCATTTCCGCGGCGCTGGCGAATCGATGCTCGGGCTTGGGCGCCAGTGCCTTCATAACCAGAAGGTCGAGCTTCTCATCGACTTCCGGATTCAGCCGCGACGGCACAGTGATTGGCTCGTTGGCGGCTCGATGCAGAGTCTCGTACAGGTTTGCGCCTTCGACCGCTGGCTGGCCGGTGAGCATCTCATACAGTACGACGCCTGCCGCATAAATGTCGCATTGCGGGGTGTACAGCCCGGTATTGACGTATTCCGGGGCCAGATAGCAAGGGGTGCCTCGAAGCCCGTCGGGCTTGTCGGGCGCGCTGTCGGTGATCTGCTGCGCGATGCCGAAGTCCATGATCCGGGAGATGCCTTCGGCCGTAAGCATGATGTTGCCGGGTTTGATGTCGCGATGCATGACGCCCTTGCCGTGCGCATAGCCCAGGGCGCAGAGCACTTCGACCGCGATCGCGGCCGCCCGCGACGTCGAAAGCCGGCGTTCGCGCTTGATCACTTGCGAAAGCACGGTGCCTTCGACATATTCGAAAACCAAAAAAGGCAATTCGTTTGCCTCGCCGGCATCGAACAGAGGAACCACGTTGGGGTGCGACAACTGGCTCACCATTTGCGCTTCGCGCAGCAGGGTATCGACGCGGCGCCGGTGCTCCTGCGCTTCGCCGCCGAGTATCGGCGTCTTGATGGCCACTTGCCGGTTGAGGCGGCTGTCGAGGGCGAGGTAAACGGTGCCCTGGGCGCCGGCACCCAGCGTACGCTGGATCTCGAAGCGATTGATTTTTCGGATGGCGAGGCTGGCCGGCATGTTCCGGTTACGGCTGATCCGCCAGCGTCTTTAATCTGACGGGCACAGCCCGATCAAAGGCAGGTGCCTGAAAAAATGCGGGAATCCGCTCTTCGATGGGCAGGCTTGTTATGCAATAATGTGCCGCTAACTTGAAAGGATATCTGCATGGACGAAAACCGTAGCAAAGCCTTGTCGGCCGCCCTGTCCCAGATCGAAAAGCAGTTCGGCAAGGGCTCGATCATGCGTCTTGGCGAAAAAGACATCGCCAAGGACATTGAAGTGGTTTCAACCGGGTCTCTGGGTTTGGATCTGGCGCTGGGCATCGGCGGCTTGCCGCGTGGGCGCATCGTTGAAATTTATGGACCGGAATCCTCCGGCAAGACCACGCTGACGCTGTCAGTCATCGCCCAAATGCAGAAAATCGGAGGGACCGCGGCCTTCATTGACGCCGAGCACGCTCTCGATCCGCAGTATGCGCAAAAGCTCGGCTGTAATGTCTCGGAGCTACTGATCTCGCAGCCGGACAACGGCGAGCAGGCGCTGGAAATCGCCGACATGCTGGTGCGTTCCGGATCCGTAGATGTCGTGGTGATCGATTCAGTGGCCGCGCTGACCCCGAAGGCGGAAATTGAAGGCGAGATGGGCGAACCGCAGATGGGCTTGCAGGCGCGGTTGATGTCCCAGGCGCTGCGCAAGCTGACTGCCAATATCAAACGCTCCAACACCCTGGTGATATTCATCAACCAGATCCGCATGAAAATCGGTGTCATGTTCGGCAATCCGGAAACCACGACCGGCGGCAATGCATTGAAGTTCTATGCATCCGTGCGCATCGACATCCGCCGTATCGGCGCCATCAAGAAAGGCGACGAAGTGATTGGCAGCGAAACCCGCGCCAAGGTGGTCAAGAACAAGGTGGCGCCGCCGTTTCGTCAGGCCGAATTCGACATTCTTTATGGTTCCGGCATTTCTCTCGAAGGCGAGATCATTGAGCTGGGAGTGCTCTACAAGATTATCGAAAAGTCCGGCGCCTGGTACAGCTACGGCAAGGACCGCATCGGCCAGGGCAAGGACAATACCCGCGATTTCCTGAAAGAACACGTGGAGATGGCCCGGGAAATCGAAGCAAAGATTCGCGCCCACGTGGCGGAAAAACCGCTGGCGCAGATTCTCGAAGTGGAGTAGCACCGCCAATTGCCGGCTTCCGGACTTAGACTGCGCGAGCGCGCGCTGAAAGCCCTGGGGCGGCGCGAGCATACGCGGCAGGAATTGCGCGTCAAGCTGGGCGGATTTGCCGAGAGCGCGGAACAGCTTGATTCGCTGCTCGATGATTTGGAACGGCGCGGCTGGTTGTCCGAAGCGCGCTTCGTCGAGCAACTTACGCTCAGGCGGCGGAGCAGATTCGGCGCGGCGCGCATCCTGCACGAAATGCGCGAAAAAGGAGTGTCCGAGGCGGGAGTCGAAGCGGCGCAGCCCGGGTTGCGCAACAGCGAAGCCGAAGCGGCGCGCGCAGTTTGGCAGAAAAAGTTCGGGAATCCACCGGCGAGTTTGCAGGATAAGGCGAAACAGGCGCGCTTCCTCGCCGGACGCGGATTCTCGCCGGAGGCCGTAAATGCCGTGCTCAAGTCTTTGCGCAAGAAGTAAAGCGCGATGCGCTGCATATTTCGCGATGGCAGAAATTTTTTATTGGTTCAATAACGCATGAACAGCAACGAAATCCGCAGCCGCTTTCTCGAATATTTCAAGCGCCAGGCTCACCACGTCGTCGCCTCCAGCCCGCTCGTTCCGGGCAACGACCCGACGCTGCTGTTCACCAACGCCGGCATGGTGCAGTTCAAGGACGTGTTCCTCGGCCAGGACAAGCGGCCCTATGTGCGTGCCACCACCTCGCAGCGCTGTGTGCGCGCCGGCGGCAAGCATAACGATCTCGAAAATGTCGGTTATACCGCGCGCCACCACACTTTCTTCGAGATGCTGGGAAACTTCAGCTTCGGAGACTACTTCAAGCGCGACGCCATTCGTTTTGCCTGGGAACTGCTGACCAGGGAATACGGACTCGATCCTGCCCGCCTCTGGGTCACCGTGTACGAGACCGATGACGAGGCCTATGACCTTTGGGCCAATGAGATCAAAGTGCCCAAGGCGCGCATCGCACGTATCGGCGACAAACCGGGTGGGCATAAATTCCAGAGCGACAACTTCTGGCAGATGGGCGACACCGGTCCCTGTGGGCCCTGCACGGAAATTTTTTACGACCACGGCCCCGGAATCGAAGGCGGCCCGCCGGGCAGCGCGGACGCCGACGGCGACCGTTATATTGAAATCTGGAATCTGGTGTTCATGCAGTTCAACCGCGATGAAAAGGGTGTCATGCACCCGCTGCCCAAGCCCTCGGTGGATACCGGCATGGGACTCGAGCGTATCGCGGCCGTGCTGCAAGGCGTGCACAGCAACTACGAAATCGACTTGTTTCGGGAGCTGATTGCAGCGGCCGCAAGAGTCACCGGTGCGACGGACCTGGCGTCGAATTCGCTGAACGTCATCGCCGACCACATACGAGCCTGTTCTTTCCTGATCGTTGATGGCGTCATCCCCGGCAACGAAGGCCGGGGCTATGTATTGCGGCGGATCATCCGCCGTGCCATCCGTCATGGATACAAGCTGGGACAGAAAAAAACGTTCTTCCACGAATTGGTCGCAGACCTGGCGCGCGTCATGGGCGATGCCTATCCGGAGTTGCCGGCGGCGCAGCATCGCGTTACCGATGTGCTCAGGCAGGAAGAAGAGCGCTTTGCCGAAACCCTTGAAAACGGCATGAAGATGCTGGAAAGCGCGCTGCATCGGGAAGACCGGATGCTTGACGGCGAAACCGTGTTCCAGCTCTACGACACGTTTGGATTTCCGGTGGATCTGACTGCTGACATTGCGCGCGAACGCGGCATCATGATCGACCATGCCGGTTTCGAAGCGGCCATGCATCGGCAGCGCGAACGCGCCCGCGCGGCGTCGAAATTTTCCATGCACTCGGCAGTGGAGTATTCCGGCCGCGCCACGGAGTTCCACGGGTACGACAGTTTGAATCTGGATGGTGAAATCGTCGCGCTGTACGAGGACGGGGCGCATGTGGAGTCGGTCGGGGCCGGCGACGAGGCGGTCGTTGTCCTCGATCGCACCCCGTTCTATGCGGAATCTGGAGGCCAGGTTGGCGACCAGGGTGAAATCAGCTCCGGTAATGGCGGTTTCAAGGTGACGGATACACAGAAAATCCAGGCGGAAGTATTCGGGCACAAAGGAACGGTGACAGTGGGCCGGCTCTCAATCGGCGATTCCGTTACCGCCAGGGTGGATGCCGAGCGGCGCGCGCTCGCAGCCTGTAATCATTCCGCCACCCATCTGATGCATGCCGCATTGAGGCGGGTGCTCGGGCCCCATGTCACGCAAAGGGGTTCATTGGTCGATGCAAATCGCACGCGCTTCGATTTTGCGCACAACGCGCCATTGAGCGCGGAGGAAATTCGCAGAGTCGATGGACTGGTCAATCGCGAGATCCGGAATAATCATGTTGTCGAGGTGAAGCGCATGACCTACGATAACGCGATAAAGTCCGGCGCGATGGCATTGTTTGGCGAGAAGTACGGCGACGAAGTGCGCGTGCTCGGCATGGGCGATTTTTCCACCGAACTATGTGGCGGCACCCACGTGCATCGCACCGGAGACATCGGATTCTTCAAGATCGTGTCCGAATCGGGGGTGGCCTCGGGTATCCGCCGTATCGAAGCAGTCACCGCGTCTGGCGCGCTATCCTGGGTTTCGGAAATTGAAGAGGACAGGGCTTTCGTCGAGGATTTCTTTCAGGCCAGCGGCCATGCGCTGAGGGGAAAGCTTTTAAGCGAGCGTGAAGACCGCAAAGCGCTGGAGAAGGAGTTGGCTCGACTCAAATCGAAACTCGCGAGTTCACAAGGCGATGATCTCGCAGATCGGGCCACGCTGGTCGGGACGGCGAAAGTGCTGGCGGCGAAACTCGAAGGCGCGGATGCAAAGACGCTGCGCGAAACACTGGATCAGCTCAAGGACAAACTCAAGTCGGCGGTTGTGGTGCTCGCCGCAGTGGAAGACGGCAAGGTGGCGCTCATTGCAGGGGTGACCAGCGACTTGACCTCGAGAGTCAAGGCTGGAGAACTCGTGAATTTCGTTGCGTTGCAGGTCGGCGGCAAGGGTGGTGGGCGCCCCGACATGGCGCAAGCGGGCGGTACCGATCCCGGAAAACTGGCTGGCGCGCTGGCGTCGGTTTCGCCCTGGGTTGCGCAGAAGCTGTAGGAGCCTGTCGGACTTGGGTGTTCGATAGCGAAACGGCGGGAGAGCGAGGACAGATTTTGACGATTTCGACGTGCATATCGGGAATATGTAAGGAGAACGCGGCGAAATATGGACCGCTCTCCCGCCGTTGCAGCCGAATCATCCTGAGTCCGGCAGGCTCCTAGGGTCGGTTGACATTCGATTCATGAACGCGAGAAGTCTGCCAACAGGCCCTGGCCAGATTTCATGACTGGCGTTTTTCACCATGGCCGACACCTTTGAACGCGCAGGAGTTTCGCGAATCGACATCGAGCAAATGCTCGATCTGGTCAGCGACGCGGTGATCGTGTGTTCACCCCGGGCGGAGATTCAGTGCATCAACAATGCCGGCGTGTGCCTCTTGGGCATCACCGAGAAAGAGGCTTTGGGAAGACCAATTAGCGATTTCCTTCCAGGACTGCGATGGGAGCGCGATCCTGGCCAAACCAGAGCCCTGGTGACCAGACGCATGGAAGGCATGAATCTGCGCCGGGCCGAAGGCGATGCGGGTGAGGTTGATGTTTCATTGGCGTCTTTTCTGGATGTATCCGGCAAGTTGCAGGGATTGGTGTGTTTGATCGACGATGTCTCGCAGCGCATGCGCACCGAACGGGAACTGCGGCGCGCGCTCGATCGCCTCGATATGGCGATCGAAAGCGCGGACCTTGCACTCTGGAGCATGGACTCACGGACAGGGATCCTGGATCTGAGCACGCACTGGAAGGAACTGCTTGGCATCGCTGCCGAGCGCGCGGACAGCGACGCCGCGGCGGCGCGTGCTGGCGCCAATACGGATTCCGGTGAAAACTTAATTCACCTGCGTTCGGCGCTGGCGCGGGTGCACCCGGATGATCGGTATAGCCTGGTGCGCCGCACGCTGGCTGTGTGCCGCGGGCGTGCCGACCACTTCGGAATGGATTTTCGTGTGCTCTGGCCGCAGGATGAAATCAAATGGCTTTCGATCAGGGGGCGGCTCGCGCGCTGGCACCAGCAGTCAGACGAGCCACTGTTGGTGGGCACGCTGGCCGATGTAACCCGCCGCAGGACCGAGGAGCAAAGGCTGCGTGCGACATCCGAGCGCCTGCGTGCGCTCTCGGTGCATTTGGAATCGATCAGGGAGGAGGAGAATGCGCGCGTCGCCCGGGAGGTGCACGACGAAGTGGGCGGCGCACTGACCGCCATCAAACTTGGCCTGTCGGCAGTTCGATCACGTTTGGGACTGGACCCGGTGGTGGCCCGGCGAGTGGCCGATTTGTGCGAGCTGGCCGATGCCACGACCCAGCGCGTGCGCAAAGTATCAACCGCATTGCATCCGCATATGCTCAACACGCTTGGCCTGGCGCCGACGTTGCTGTGGTATGCGAAGGAGTTCTCCAAGTTCAGCGGCATCAAGGTTGATGTCGTGCTGCCAGAAGTACTCGCGCTCGACAGTCATGCAAGCCTGGCGGTTTATCGCCTGGTGCAGGAAGCGCTGACCAATGTTGCGCGGCATGCCAAGGCGACCGAGGTCCACCTGCTCGCCTCCCAGGACGAGTCCAACCTTTATGTGACGGTGCAGGATAACGGAGTGGGTATCAGCGAAGCAGCGCTTGCCGGATCGGGCGGTTTCGGCATTCAGGGCATGCGCGAGCGTTGCGCCCAATTTGACGGCGAAATGACGATTGATAACGAGCCCGGCATGGGCGCGACGCTGATGTTTACCCTTCCGATTCCCGCCGAACCATGAACGACGCGCCAGTTCGGGTTCTGGTCGTCGATGATCATCCGATGCTGCGCGAGGGTCTGAAGCGCTTTTTCGAACAGACCCAGGACATCCGCGTCAGTGCCGAGGCGGCCACCGCCAAGGAGGCGATCGCCGCCATCGCCGGTCGCGCAATGGACGTGGTCCTGCTGGACCTGTCACTGCCGGACGGCAAGGGGCTTGCGCTGCTGGAACACATCAAGCGCCACGCCGCAGGCCTGCCAATCATTGTCTACACCATGTTTTCCGAGGCGGAGTACGCCCGTACCGCGTTTGCGGCCGGCGCCTCCGGCTATCTCAACAAGGACAATCCGGCGGAAGAGCTGGTGCTGGCGATTCGCAGGGTAGCGCGCGGAGGTCGTTACGTCAGTGCGGCGATGGCCGACATTCTGCTGGGCTCAGCAGAGGAGCCGAAAGCCGGGATGCCGCACGAGCAGCTTTCGCAGCGCGAGCGCGAAGTGCTGCTGGCGATTGCCAAGGGCATCTCGCTCACTGCGATTGCGGAAACCATGCATCTGAGCGTCAAGACAGTCAGTACCTATCGCGCGCGCATTCTGGCCAAGCTCGGTGCCAGTTCCAACGCCCAAATGACACGCTACGTCCTTGAGCACAAACTTGAGCGCTAGCGCGGTGCTTCGTGCCGGCCGGCTCAATGGACACCGGGAATCGGCGGCATTCGGACTTGCAAAACCTTGCCACGTGCTCGACCTGGCTGCGGTTTGCGCCTTGTCTGAAGCCGATTTCGCCGCTATTGATGCGCCGGCATCCAATCAGTAGAGCCACCAAAAGACGAAAAGCGATACCAGCAATCCCGGTTGTGCTGTCATATCCCCGCTGCGCCAGAATCGCCGCCGAGCCGTAATTCAGCATGCGCTCCGCGCCAATTGCGTCATACGCACCAGAGCGCTGAACGCGCTTACACATTCACTGAACGTACTCCAGTCCTCGGCCTGGAGAGATATTCGCGGACACGGGGCGAGACCGGGGCCATCCATCGCGGCACAGGGCGGCGCTAATTGGAAGGCGGGACCTACAAAGAATGGCCATGAAGCAGCCCGGCTCGAGAGCGCATAGAGCGGTTTTTCGACCACTGCCGGCCCTTCGGGCTCAGTTACCCGTTCGATGTGTCGTAGTGGCGTAGGAAAAGCGGTAAATCAGCATCAAGGCATGCAGATATCTCTGACAGAAAATCAAAATTCTTAACTTTCTTCGGCAACCGATTGTATTTTCATGTTATCTTGGTATCTAAACTGTTTTGCGCGTGTACGGCAGTCCACAACTGGGAATAGCGCAAGGCGACGTTCTGGTGCCGGGAGCCGGCTTCTCCTCAGTTTGCCGGAGCGGATTGGATAGAGGTATTCGAATGCGATCAATGGCAGTGCCATGAGTGGCGAACTGAAGGGATTAAAGATCATGGTGATCGACGACAGCAACACGATCCGGCGCAGCGCGCAGATTTTTCTGTCGCAGGCGCAATGCGAAGTCATCCTCGCTGAAGACGGATTCGATGCGCTGTCGAAAATCGTCGAGCGGGAACCAGACGTTATTTTTCTCGACGTGATGATGCCGCGGCTCGATGGTTACCAGACCTGCGCGCTGATCAAGAAGAATCCCAGGCTGAACGCCATCCCGGTGGTGATGCTTTCCAGCAAGGACGGGGTTTTTGACAAGGCACGTGGGCGCATGGTGGGCGCGAATGACTATCTCACCAAACCGTTTACTCGCGAAAGCTTGTTGGGTGCCGCGAGCGCGCATGCGAAGCGACGAGTCGAAAATTAGTCGTGGTTCCAGGTTGTTTGACCGATATCATTTACTTCAAGGAGAAGAGATGCCGATTCGCAGGATACTCATCGTGGATGATTCCGCCACCGAACGCCATATGCTGACCACGCTGCTCACCGCGAATGGTTACCAGATCTCGATCGCCGAAAACGGCGAGGACGGGGTGGCCAAGTCCAAGACTGAGAAGCCGGACCTGATACTGATGGACGTGGTGATGCCGGGATTGAATGGATTTCAGGCCACGCGCGCGATTACCACGGATGAGGCGACCAAGCATATTCCGGTCATTATGTGCACTACCAAGAACATGGAGACCGACCGTATCTGGGGTCTGCGTCAGGGCGCGAAGGAATTCGTCACCAAACCAGTGAATGAAGCTGAACTGCTCGGCAAGATCGCCGCGCTGGGTTGATTGATCATCGCCGGGTCGGAACTTCCCTCCAGCGCTGAGCGGGTACCCGTGCGGCCCGCATTGGCCGGCCAGGAGCTACCACAATGGCAAAACGCGTTAGCCTGATCGATTTTCAGCGTGCACTCTCCGAGCGCATCGCCAAAGCGGTCACCGTAACCTCAGCCTCCAGCCGGGTTGGTGTGCGCGCAGGCGCACGACATTGGTTATTGCGTCTGGATCAGATCGCGGAGATCAATTTCGTGCCGCAAATCGACAGCATTCCATTGGTACGGCCCTGGTTTCATGGCCTCGCCAATTTGCGCGGTCGCATGGTGGGCCTGGTGGACATGGCGGATTTTCTGGGTGATGGCGCCACTGTGCAATCGCCGGACAATCGCGTTGTTGTCCTCTCCGACCGGTTCGGCTTCGGCGCGGGTCTCATTGTGAATCGCGTGATGGGCCTGCGCGACACGGCGGCAATGCAACTGACAATGCCCACCGATGCCGACCCGGACTTCGTTGCCGGGCGTTACACCGATGGCGAGCAGCGGCAATGGGGCGAGATTGATCTTGCCAGGCTGGTGTGGACGCCGGAGTTTCTGCAGTTGGAAGCATCGGCGAGTACCGAAGCTTGATCGCAGGTGCGTGAGCGGCGTTCACAAGTCCGGATTACCGCGTGGCGCTGTAGCGACATGAAATTCGGCGCACATTCAGGAATTCAGAAATCGGGAGAATAGAGATGGGTTTATTTGGCAAACGCAATGACGAGAAGGCTTTGATGGATCAGACCATCGTGCTTGCGAAGATCCCGGGGACCAAGAGTCGGCGGGTATTCGGCGACTTGCAAACCCTGATTCTGATCGGGGCATTGTTCATGATACCGGTCGTTCTGGTGTCCTACTTCCTGGTGCGCGAGGAGAACCGCCGGATCAGCTTCGCCGAGGGCGAATTGCGCGGGGCGGCTTACAGCGCGGCCTTGCGCGATTTTCAGCAGTTGACCCTGAGTCATCGAGGCGCCATCGACCGTGTGCTCAAAGGCGATGCGGCGCAAAGGCCGATCCAGGCAGATCTGCAGAAGAAGATCAATGCAAAGATCGACGAACTCAGCAGTCTCGACATTCAGTATGGCGCCGAATTCAGGACCAGGCGCGAATGGGACGAGGTCAAGGGGAAATGGAATGCGCTCGCATCCGCTTTGGGCCGTATTGAGGAACAGCGCAACCACGCCGAGCATGCCGCGATTATCGTTGCCATTTCGCACATCGAGGAATTGGTGGCGGAACGCTCGGGTCTGCTGGTAGATCACCGGCTGGAAATCAGCAACATTTCGCAAGTGCTGACGTTCTTCCTGCCCCGACTGACCGTTACCCTGGCCGAATTGGGTTACCACGGGTCCAACGTGGCACGATCCGGAAAAATGACTCCCAAAGACCAGATCACCCTGGCGGCGGAGGAAGGCCTGGCCCTGGACGCAATGGAAAACCTGATGCGTTCCATGGACTTCGCCTTGGAGGAAAATCCGGCATTGCGGGCCGTTCTCGGCAAGCAGTACGAGGAGACGGTCAAGGACGTGCGCGAAGTCCTGCGCGAGCTGGAGGGAAAATTTCAGGCAACGGATGTTCCGCTGATCACCGCTGATGAGTGGACCTCGGATGTATTCAACGCGGTCACAAACTTGTATGCGATGGGCGACATCATCGCGCCGCAACGGCGCGTATTGATCGAAGGCGAGCTGGCCAATTTGCGCCGCGGCCAGATGCTGACCCTGTCGATTTCCGCATTGTTTGTCGCGCTGGCCGTTCTCGGCCTGATCGCGATAGGCCGCGCGCTTCTGCGATCAATCGCCGAGCGCGAGCGGCGCGCCCGCGAAGATGCCGAGATTAACGCCGTCACCCAGAAAGCCATCATGCGTTTCATGGACGAGGTGGCCAACGTGGCGGACGGCGATCTGCGCAGACGCCTGACCGTGGAAGCCGACATGACCGGCGCCATTGCAGATATGGTGAATACCACGGTGCAGTCGTTGCACACCCTGGTCAAGCGAGTTGGTGAAGCGGCGCTCGGTGTGGCCAGTTCCAGCGAAGACGCGCGCAAGGTCGCCGAGTCTACCCTCTCCGCGGCCGAGGAGCAGGTGCGGGAAATCAAGGCCAGCAGCGAAACGATTTCGTTCATGGTGCGCTCGATCCAGGAAGTGTCTACCAGCGCGGCAAAGTCCGCGGACGTTGCACGGCAAGCGCTGAAATTCGCGGAGCAGGGCGACAAGGCGGTGCGCAGCACCATTGAAGGCATGAACGGGCTGCGCGAGCAGATTCAGGATACATCGAAACGAATCAAGCGACTGGGTGAGAGCTCGCAGGAAATCGGCGAGATCGTGGACTTGCTGACCGACATTACCGAACAGACCAATGTGCTTGCGCTGAATGCGGCGATTCAGGCGGCCTCGGCAGGGGAAGCCGGGCGCGGATTCGCGGTAGTGGCCGAGGAAGTGCAGCGCCTGGCAGAGCGCTCCGCCGATGCAACACGCCAGATCGGCGCCATCATCAACACCATTCAGACAGACACCAAGGAAACCATTACCGCCATGGAGCGCAGCACCCAGGGTGTGGTGGACGGTGCGAAACTGGCCGATGCTGCGGGTATCGCTTTGCGCGACATTGAAAAGGTTTCCAGCGAACTGGCGGAGCTGATTCAAGGCGTGTCGGTCACCACCCAGCAGCAGGTGGACGTGGCCGGCGAAGTCTCCGAACACATGAACAAGGTGCTGACCATCACTGACCAGACCGGCGACAGCACGCGTCGCACGGCGGTGACCATCGGCGGGCTGGCCGACCTCGCGAAAGACTTGCAGGTTTCGATCGCGGGCTTCAAGGTTTAACCCGCGCCAAGGGAGATCGAGATGGAGTCAAGCGTGGCACCAGATGCAGTTTCGGTTGGTTGGGTCAAAGGCGAAATTGCGCGCCGGTTTGACCAGGCCGATGCCGCGCTGAACCAGCCACCCGAAGCAGCGGCGAGCGGCACGGAGGACTGCCGGACTCGGCTGCACGAAGCAGCCAACACGCTCGAAGTATTGAACCTGTCGGGGCTGGCGCGGGTGGTTTCAGAGCTGGAAGGGATGGTCGGCGATCTGAACGCCGGCCGTGATCTGAATCGCGAACGCGTCACTGAAATCTTGCGCGCAACCGGCCAGGGTTTGCAGCGCGTGTTGCAACGCGTGGCCGAAGGCGGACCCTACGAGCCGCTGACGCTGTTTGCGCTTTACCGAGAAATGCGCGATCTGCGCACCTTCGATAGCGCCGAAAGCGACTTGTTCTATCCCGATCTGCATCCTTCGCTGCTCGCCATCGAGTTTCCAGCGGTTGATATCGCCGCCGACCAGGAATCTCGGCATCTGCGCGAACAGCGCAGCAAATTTCAGGGCGGGTTGTTGCGCTACATTCAGGGTGACCATGCAGGGCTCGATCGGATCCGCGATGCCCTGCACGGCGTGTTGAAGACGCAACGGGGTCAGGTTGAAAAAGGCCTGTGGTGGATTGTGGAGGGTCTGGTGCAATCGATTGCCGATGGCGGAATCACGCCAGGACCCCTGGTCAAGCGCCTGCTCGGCCGCGCCGACCTGGAGATGCGGCGGCTCTATGAAGGCAGCGGCGCCGCGCCGGAGCCGCTGATGCGCGAACTGCTCTACCAACTGGCGGCGTCGAAATCCGAATCGGCGCTGGTGCGCCGCATTCGCCAGACGTACCGGATCGAGGCCGTGCTGGACTACTCGATGGACAAGGCATTGGCAGACGAAGCTTCCGCCGGCAAAGCAGCCGCAGCCCACGTCCACGCATTGGAGGCTCAGCAACATTGGGAGCGTTACGTCGCCGGCGAATCCGGTGCGTTGGATGAATTCAGGCAGTCGATTGCCAAACTGGAGCAGCCGGCCCGTGATGCCGGCCGGGCTGATGTATCAATGCTGAGCCTTGAGTTGTCGCGCTTCGCGACGTGGCTCGCGGAGCGCTCCGGGCAAAACGAGGATGTTCCCGCCGGCGAAGTTGTCAATTCGCTGGTCATGGCCGAAGTCGCTCTCAAGAACTGGAAAGCTGTGTCTTCCGATCTGGGCGACCGGCTGCAGGAATCCATTGCCGCGCTGGCCGCGATTCGAAGTGGTGAACGCAATCAGCAGCAAACAGCAGACCCGGGCAGTTCGATGCCCATGGTGTCGCCGGACTCGGTTGGCGACGATCTGGCCAAAGCAGTCAATCAGGAAGTTGAGGAGAATCTCAAGAGCATCGAGCAGAAGCTGGGTCCGGCCTTCGACGATCCGTCAGTGCGCGCGGGCACCAGCAAGGATATTTCGTTGTTGTTTGCCCAAGCCCGGGGAGCGCTTACCGTACTTGGCGCGGATGCGGCAGTGGTTGAATTGAGCGACTGTGAACGTCAGGCCAAGGCCCTGATGACCAGCGTTGGCGAAATCGATTCGGCGCAGGCGAGCGCGCTTGCCGAGCGCTTGATGGTGTTTCCTGCGCTGATAAAATCCCTTAGGTCTTCCGGTCGAGTGCCAGTCGCTGCGGCTGCGGCAGAATCGACGGCACCCGCTGTGCATGCACCCCCGCTCGTTGCACTCCCAGACCCTGCGCCCGAAATGCCCGCGTCCTTTGTGTTGGACGAAATTGACGGCGGTGATGCCGACGGGCCGCTGCTGCCAGCGGAAATTACGCTGTCGGGTGAAAAATTTTCTCCCACCGGGGTGCTGGAGCCGGTAGCACATTGGACATCCAGCGATGTGGACAACCTGATCGCCGAGACGCCGGAAGCTGAGCCGGATCTTGCGCCGGACTTTCTCCCGGATGTTGGCGCGACCGCAGGCGAACCGCGAATTGGAGAACGGCGTGGTAGCGTCAGGGACGGATCTGTCGCGCCGGACGCGGTTCAGGCCGTCGCGGTCATGGCATCTGACCCCATGGCGGCAGCCACAATTCCGACTGCCACCGGCCCAATCAGCTCGATTGCCTTCGATCCCGGTTCGGCTCCAGATTCCGCATCCGCACCCGCCATGTCGGACGATGATGCGGAGTTGCGTGAGATATTCCTGGAAGAAGTCGGTGAAGTGCTGGCGCATATGGACCAGAACCTGAAGGTTCTTGCCAGCGAACCATCTTCTCAGTTCGCGCTGACCGAGGTGCGCCGCTGCTGGCATACGCTCAAAGGCAGCGGACGCATGGCGGACCAGAAAACCCTGGGGGATACCGCGTGGGCCATCGAACGTCTTCTGAATAGCTGGCTGACGACTTCACGCCCGGTCACCGCCGCGCTGACCGGCGTGCTGACCCAGGCGCACAGTCTGTTCAGCCGGTGGCGAAGCGAGATCGCCGCGGGCAATGTGAGCGTCGATCCGCAGCCGCTGGTGGCAGCGGCGGATGATCTGCGCGAGGGCAAGACCAGACTGGCGGCCTTACCGCCCGCGCCAGCAGTCCAGGAGCCGGCCGGGCTTGCGTCGCAAACCCCGAGCGACCGTCTTGCGGATCCGGTTCCCGAAATTCAGCCCCCGACGCCGATTCCGGTTCCTGCACCGGGCGAGACCTCAACCAGCTTGGCGATCGGCGATGTCACGATCGCGATTGATCTCTACCGAATATTCGTGGATGAAGCCCGCTCGCGATGCAAGGACCTCGAGCGTTGCGTGGCTGACTTGACTGGTGAGTCGCAGAGCCCGGTTTCGGAGGAGTTGGTGCGCGCGGTGCATTCGCTGGCCGGTGGCGCCGGAACGACGCGTATGCAGCCCCTGAGCGAGCTCGCGCATGCGCTGGAACTGCTGCTGGTCGAACTGGCGATAGAGCAAATTCCGGTCGATGCCGGAATGGCTGTACTCATCAAAAAATCAGCCGCGGCCATTCTCGCGATGGTGGAAGACATTTCCCGCAAGCAATTTCCCCGTCCGGTGGAAGCGCTGATCGCAGAGCTCGCACAAGGACGCGATGAAATCAGCCGGAACAAGGCTGTTGCCCTCACGCAGAATATGCCGGGCGATACGGGACTTGTTGGCCTGTGGGGGCCTACGACCGCGGCCGATGTCCGGGCGCGATCGCCTATCGATCCACCGGATTCGCTTGCTCTATTGCCGGAAGTCACCGGCGCAAGTCCGGATTTCGAGTTGCGGGAGCGCACACCTGTCGAGGCTGCGGCGCCCGCGGTCGCGGACGAGACCGTCAGAATCAGCTCGACGCCGGAGCAATATGATCCACTGCGTCAGCCCGATACGGCTGAACCATTGTCACCAGTCAGCGGCGAACCGTCTGTGAAGGCGCTTAATCCGAAGCCGACTGAAACGAAAGCGCCCGCAACCGAGCCTCTGGCAATCAAGAACTGGTCCGCGCCGGAGCGGGACGATCCGTTCGCAGCCACTTTCTTTTCCATGACGCAGCGAGAAATGGCGCCCGATCCGGCGCCCAGGGTGGAACGGACCCTGGGCGGCAACCAATTGTCTGACACCTTGACGATGTCCGGTTCCGCGCTCGCGAGGTCGTATTTTGGCCGCACCCAGAACCTGGGCGCGGCTGGTGCCAAGACGCTGTCCGGCGCGCTGACCACCGGGGTAATCGAGAACCCGGACCGGCGGCGCGAGCGACTGGCCGACGAAATCGATGAAGAATTGCTGCCGATTTTTCTCGAGGAAGCAGTCGCGCTGTTACCTGAAGCCGAGCGCAGCTTTCGCGACTTGCGTGCCGCACCAACCAGCCGCGACGTGTCCAGTGTCCTGATGCGTGCGCTGCATACCTTGAAAGGCAGCGCGCGCATGGCCGGTGCCATGGCGCTCGGGCAATTGGCGCATAGCATGGAAACGCGCCTGGAAACCCTGCACACCAGTGGCACGCCCAGTGGAGTGCTGCTCGACGGATTGCAGACTTCATTCGATCGTTTCAACCTGCTGCTCGACAGGTTGCGCAATCGCACGTCCGGCCAAGGGCAGGAAGCAGAGAAAAAGAAAGAGGCGCAAAAAGAAACGAAGAAATCGGAGAATGCCGACGCCCTGGCTGGCCGTTCGTTTGATCGCGAACTTGCCGAACGCGCGGTGCTGCGGGTGGGAGCGGACGTAATCGAGCGCCTTGCCATGCAGGCCGGCGAACTCAATGTCGCGCGCGCCCGCATCAGCGGCGAGGTGCGGGCGATGCGCGGGGCCATGGCCGAGCTCAGTGAGAACGTGTCACGCCTGCGCGCGCAGTTGCACGACATCGAGTTGCACGCCGAAACGCAACTGGCCGCGCGCGTGTCGCAGGAGGCCGAGCAGTTGTTCGACCCGCTGGAATTCGACCGTTTCACGCGTTTTCAGGAGCTGACCCGCGGCATTGCCGAAAGCGTCAACGATGTGGCCACGGTGCAACAGTTCCTGCAGAAGGCGGTGGACGGTTCCGACGAAGCGCTGGTTTTGCAGGGGCAGATTGGACGTCAGCTTCAGGACGGTCTGGTGTCCGTGCGCATGGTGCCGTTTTCGAGCATCGCCGATCGCCTGTACCGCATCGTACGGATGACTGCCAAGGATCTGGGCAAGCGTGTCGGTCTCGAGTTTCTCGGCGCCCGGATCGAGATCGACCGCAGCGTGCTCGAACGCATGACGGCTCCGCTTGAGCACCTGCTCAGAAACGCCATCAGCCATGGTATCGAATCCCAGGAACGCCGCGCCGCGCTTGGCAAGGAGAACTTTGGCCAGATCAATATCGAAGTACGCACCGAAGGCAACGAAATTGTGATCATCGTCAAGGACGATGGTGCCGGGCTGAACATGGAGGCAATCCGCGCGCGCGCCATCGAGGGCAAGCTGATTGAGCCTGATGCAATCCCGAGCGATCAGCAACTCGCGGATCTGATCTTCCTGCCCGGCTTCAGCACGGCAGCCCAGGTAACCCTGACCGCCGGGCGCGGGGTGGGCATGGATGTGGTCAAGAACGAGGTGAGCGCATTGGGCGGGCGCATTGAAATTAATTCTGAGCGCGACCGGGGTTCGACCTTTGAATTGCGTTTGCCGCGCACACAAGGGCTGTCCGATACGCTCGTGGTTGAAGTCAACTCGCGACTGTTCGGTCTGCCGGGCTCAATTGTCGAGCACGTCATGAATTTCAAGGCTGACGTGATGTCCAGCCTCTATCAGAGCAAAGAGGCGGATTGGCAGGGGCGCTATTACCCGTTCCATTATCTGGCACACTTGCTCGGCGACACCGCGCACAAGCCACCGCAGCAACGCAACGCGGCAGTGATCATGTTGCGCGGGGGTACGGACCGGATTGCATTGCACGTCGATCGAATCATCGGCCTGCAGAGACTGATTACAAAGAACCTTGGTCCTCAGCTTGACCATATCACGGGAATTTCCGGCGCTTCGGTGCTCCCGTCCGGGAGAGTGGTCTTGCTGATCGATCCGGTGCGGCTTGCCACACGCGCGACTGCTGTCCCGCTGATCGCGGCAGCGCCGGGCCCGGAGCTCAAGCCAGTGGCTGCGCAGGAGCGCCGGGCCGCGGCAGTTTTTGTGGTAGACGATTCGCTGACAGTGCGCAAAGTCACCAGCCGCCTGCTGCTGCGTTCAGGATACGATGTGCATACGGCGAGGGACGGCATGGACGCTTTGCAGCAGATGTCGGCTTTCGTGCCCGACGTCATGTTGGTGGACATTGAAATGCCGCGCATGGATGGTTTCGAATTGACCAAGAATATTCGCGCCAATGAAAAATGGCGGCACATTCCGATCGTGATGATTTCCTCGCGTGATGCAGCCAAGCACCGCGAGCATGCACGCTCGCTCGGTGTCAACAATTTCCTGGGAAAACCCTACCGCGAAGAGGAATTGCTCGATCTTGTCGAGGGCTTCCTGCGACTTAAGCACGAAGCACCCGCGTGAGCAAAGCCCTAACCAAACCGTCCATGCGCGCGCCGATCCTGCTCAAGATCACGCTGCGCCAGCGTTTCAGGCAACGACGTCATGGCGCGTGACCAGATGCTGAGCGACACCCAGCCGCTGGATGTTCCTGAATCCGGCGTGGGCATCACCGCGATGCAAAACGACGCAACCGCGTTCCTGAGCATGAATAACGCGGTCCGGACATTGGCCCAGGCCACTGGATTGCTCACCAAAGGCGAAGTGTCCGACTGTCTCGAGAAATTCATCGCCACGGCAAAGGAAACGATCGCTTTTTGTCGCGGCCAGATCGTGCGCGCCGATGGTGACCGCATCGTGGCAACTTTCAGCCCGCGTAATGGCGAGACCGCGCAGTCGCGTCGGGCTCTTGATGCCGCAGCCGGCCTGCTGGTCGCGGCGGAACGCTATCGCAGCTGGGTCAATTTGCGCTTCGGCGAGCGTGGCCTGCCCGGCCTGATGTTCGCGATTGGCATCCATACCGGCAACAAGAGGCTGACGCTGACCGGAGAAACCCAGCCGGGCGCCGACCTGGTCGGCGAAGGCGTGAACGTCGCCATGAGACTTGAAACCGTGGCGCGCAACTTCGGGTGTTCGCTGCTTGCGAGCGGAGAATCCCTGCGTCACGCAGGCCCTGAAGTCAGGACCGGCAGGGTGCACAGCGTCGGTGCGAAATCCGACGGCTCCGGACTGGCTATTGAGGCCGTGGAGGTAACCGGCATTGACGGATTTTCGGCTGCGGCAGAATTTCAGAAAGCAGTGGAGGCCAATGCCAAACTTGCCGCCCTGACCCGCACGGGTGCGTCGGACGGTACGGGCGTGACCGATGCTTCGGTGGCCACGCACCCGGTTCAACCCGCGCTCGACATCACTTTGCCGATAAAAGGCTATCGCGCCCTGCGCAAGCTCGGACAAGGGGGGATGTCCTCGGTGTATCTGATTGAACGCCAGACCGACGGCTTGAGACTCGCGCTGAAGCTGCTTGATACGGCCAGCGACGACGACATGAAAATGCTGGCAATGTTCATTCAGGAATATGAGGTGATCGACCTGATCACTCATCCGAATGTGGTGGCGATTTACGATCAGGGAGTAACCGACAAAGGGCTGTTCATCCTGATGGAATATTTCAGCGCCGGTGATCTGCGTCAACGCATTCGAGCCGGTTTGGCTCCCGCGCTTGCCCTGCAAGTTACCATGCAGGTCGCGTGCGGTCTGAGGGAGATTCACCGCCACGGTATCGTACACCGCGACCTCAAACCGGCCAACCTGATGATTCGCGCTGGCGGTACCATCGCCGTCGCCGACTTCGGCATTGCCCGCGCAGCCAGAGGGTCGATAACGCGCTCCCGATCGAGAGGCATCATGGGAACGCCTTATTACATCAGTCCGGAACAGATCGCCGACGCAAAGGTTGACCATCGCACCGACCTTTATGCCCTTGGAGTTATTCTGTTCGAATTGTTGACCAAAAAAAGGCCGTTTGACGGCGAGACGATCAGCCAGATATTGCGCCAGCACAAGGAAGCGCCGATTCCGGTCTTGCCTGCCTATCTTGCCCAGTTTCAACCCATCGTTGAAAGGTTGATGGCGAAAAATCCCGACGCGCGTTACCAGACTGCGGAAGAACTGATGCCGGTCTTGAATTCTCTCCTGCAGAAACTGTAACTTCTGTCGGGCAAGTCCGGGAAAGATGCCGTGGCCAGAACCGGAGCAGGGCGCTGCGAATCTGGTCAAGCCGCAAGTCAAGGAACCTTAGCAAGTGCCTGGTCGAGGAACTCAATCCGATCTTGACCCCAGAACAATTCGTTGCGATAGACATAGGTCGGAGCACCGAAGACCTGGCGCGCGATGGCTTCATCGGTGAAGGCATCGTAGCGGGCGGCGATTTCGGGCGTGGCGGCTTTCCTGATGAGTTCGTCGCTGTCCAGCGCGACACTTTGAATGACGGCGGCCAGCGCAGATTCATCCGCCATGTTCTTTTCGTCGGCCCAGCAGGCCCGCATCAGGGCGCCCGCCAGCATCATGGCCTGGTCGGCGGAACCGGCAGCGATAATGACCAAACACGCAAGCCGGGAGTCGTAAGGAAAAAACCTCGGCTGTATCGTCATTGGCATGCCGAGATAATCGCGCCAGCGGGCGAGTTCGACCAGGCGATAGGCCTGCCGCTGCGGCGCGCGCTTGGGAACCGGCAAACCTCCGGATACCGCAAAAATGCGCGCGAAATCGACGGGCTTTGGCGCGATAGTGGCCCCATGCCGGCGGGCGGTTTCAGCGAAGCGCGCATGTCCGAGATAGGTCCAGGGCGACATTGGTGAAAAGTAATAGTCAATGGTCTTTGCCATGCGCATGTCCTCTGGCGGTCGTCGAAGTGGCGGGAGCGAATGTGAACCGATTCTAGCATTGCGACATTTGTGCATTCGGACCGGCTGTGACCAGGGTGGCATTATCCTGCGCGCCACCATCGACGGACGGAACATACAGGAATGAAACGGTTGCCGGCAGTTGCTGCGGAGATCGCACCGGACAGCGCGCCCGGGACTTTGCCCAATCCAGGGCTTTTTAAACGGCCCGTGCTCCCATCGCCTCTCCGGGAAAGTGTACTATTGTGCCGGTAAAAGCGCCCATGGCCGCATTACTCCGGCAGCGGGCCTGCCAAATTCCTCCAGGTATGTTGTAAGTGTCCTCAATCGAAAACATCAAACGGCAGAAACGCCAGATCATCGGTTCGCACACCCGGCCAGAAAACAGAAAGGGAATCGCCCAGGTTGCAGCGACACTGGCCCCGCTGGCAGTCCTGTGGTGGATCGCCACGTGGAGCGCCGGAGTTTCGTACTGGCTCACCGCCACTGTCACGCTGGTCATGAGTTTTTTTCTGTTGCGCGCGTTTGTGTTGATGCACGATTGCGGCCATGGCAGTTTGTTTCGCACCGGGAGACTCAACCGAGGGTTCGGATTTATTCTCGGTGTTGTAACCGGTATGCCGCAGTATGTGTGGTCAAAACATCATGCGTATCATCATTCGACCAATGGCAACTGGGAAAAATACCGGGGACCGCTAAGCATCGCGACGGTCGGGGAATTTGAACAACTGACTGTCCGCAAGCAGCGCGCGTATGAAGGCGCCAGAAGTGTATGGCTGGCGCCTTTTGGCGGCTTCGTATACCTGATCCTCAATCCCAGAATCTCGTGGCTGAAGGGAATCATTGCACTGATCGGCCATGTCATCAGCAGAAAAATTGCCAGGCCGGACATCTCCATCCGGGCGCATGCGGCGACGTTTGAAACACGCCATTGGGCATCGGCTGAAGAATGCCGGCACATGACCTGGAACAACATCGTGTTGTTGTCATGCTGGCTGTCGATGTCGTACTGGATCGGACCGGTGTTGTTTTTTGCCGTGTACGTGGCCAGCGTTTCCCTGGCCGGAGGCGCGGGCATCGCCCTGTTTACCGTGCAGCACAATTTTGAACATGCCTACGCCAGCGGCGATGAGGGCTGGGATTACGATACCGCCGCGATTCAGGGCACCAGTTTTCTGGTCTTGCCGCGCTGGCTGAACTGGTTCACCGCGAATATCGCGTACCACCATGTTCATCATTTGTCGGCAAAGATTCCCAACTATTGCCTGGTTGCCTGCCACGACGAGCATGCGCAATTGTTTTCAGACGTTCCCCGTATCACGCTGCAACAGATTCCGCGCGCGTTGAAGCATATTCTGTG
>JANNTE010000251.1:0-12737 GCA_031403365.1 Betaproteobacteria bacterium
CGCCTACGAGAAATGTTCGCGTCGCTTCCAATACACATTGGCATCAGCCCGACTGTTTTTTCAAGAAGTCTACCAGCAGTGCGCTGACTTTCTCCGCCTGCTCCTGCTGCACCCAGTGTCCCGCGCCATCCACCAGATGGCAGCCCCGCATGTCGGTCAGCATCGCGTCGCGCATCTTGATCATGTCCGCGCCGGGCTTCTGATAAATCCCCCAGTCGCTTTTTCCGGCGATGAAGCATGACGGCACGTCGATGGTACGGCCTGAGAATACCTGCAACTCGGCAATGTATTTTGGACTGGTCATGCAGCGATACCAGTTCAGGGCGCCCTGAAATCCGGTGCGGCCAAACTCGGTGCTGTACACGCGCATTTCTTTTTCCGGCAACCATTTATTAGTTGCGATTTCGGCAGCGGAGGGCATTTCCTTCGCCACCGTTTCCGCCATGCCTTCTTTCAGATCCATGATGTAGTAGGTGGGCATTTTTTCCAGTTCGTCCGCGCTCCAGGATTTAAGCGGGAAAGGCTTGTTCTGCTTCCAGTCCGCGCTTTTGTGGTGATAATAGGCGCGAAAAAAGGCGTGCAGGCCTTGTGCCGCATGCAACATGTTGTCGTTCGCTTCGCGCGTCGAGTAGTACCACTGGTAATGCTTGCGCGGGCGCTTCAGCGCGGCGAGCTCGTCGTGAATATTGCCGGCGGGTGGGTAAGTCTTTGCACCGGGCTGGTCGGTGTCGAAGGGCAGGGATGGCGGTCCTCCGAATGGCGCGCTCATCAGTGCCACCGTGTGGAATACGTCGGGCCGGACCAGCGAACACCAGGCCCCGACGATCGAGCCGAAGTCGTGTCCGATGAGATGGACCTGCCGGTAACCCATCGCAAACACCAGCGCAAGGGCGTCCTTGACCAGATTGAGGAGGCGAAAGGCGCTCAGATCTCCGTCGTAGTTTCCGTCCCATCCCGTGGTGCGCCCGTAGCCGCGCTGGTCGGGTGCGACGACGTGATAGCCCGCCGCGGCGAGCGGCAGCATCAGTTTGCGCCAGCTAAACGCCAGCTCCGGAAATCCGTGCAGCAAAAGAACGAGCGGACGCCCCCGCGTCTCGAAGCCTGCTTCCAGAACATGCATTCTGAGGCCGTTGATGTTGTCCACGAATCGGGTGCGTATGCCAGGGGGCAGTACGCTTTCGGGCAATGCGGCAAGGTCGGTCATGTGTTTGTGGTTGCTGTGCAAGTGGTTTTGAGAACGCCAACCATATCAAAAACTGCGGGTCTTGGGCCGGCCGTTTACCTCACCGGAGCGGGGCGATGTTCATGCGTGGGTCGAATCCGGCAGTCGGAGCGCCCTGGGACATGTGCCGTCCGGGCATAGGCGATGTTCGCCCGGCGCGATGATTCCTGCCGGTGTTAGCATCGCGTCACCATGACGACAGGGTTTTCTTTTTTCGATACCGCGATTGGCCAGTGCGCCGTGGTCTGGAGCGAACACGGTATCGTGCGGCTACAGCTTCCCGAGGCGGGCACAGCGCAGGCCAGAGCGCTGCTTCTGCGGCGCCATCACGGCGCCACGCAAGCTGTGCCAGCTCCTGCAATCCGGCTTGCGATAGAACGCGTCACGGCGTTGCTCGATGGCGAAGCCGCCGATCTGTCGGCGGTGGTGCTCGACATGCAAGGCTTGCCGCCGTTTCATCGCCGTGTCTATGAACTGGCGCGTTCGATTCCGCCCGCAGCGACTTGCGCCTATGGCGACATTGCCCGGCAATTGGGCGCGCCCGGTTCTGCGCGTGCCGTGGGGCAGGCGCTTGGGGCAAATCCGTTCGCCCTAATCGTGCCCTGCCATCGGGTGCTCGCAGCCAATGGCAAGGTGGGTGGCTTCAGCGCGCACGGGGGCATCGTAGTCAAGCTACGTCTGCTGGCCATCGAAGCTGCGGCAACCGGAGCGCCCGGCGCATTGTTCGCGGGCGATGGCGTGCTGGGTTGCGACCTGGCACTTGCCGTCGAACATCTGCGCGCCTCCAGCCCGGCCATGGCGCGGCTCATTGATGCGGTTGGCCCCTGCCGGCTGCAATTGACGCGCACGCCGGATATTTTCCAGGTGCTGGCGCGTGCGATTGTCTACCAGCAGTTGACGGGCAGGGCCGCTGCGACGATCTATGCGCGGGTGTGTGCGCTGTTTCCGCACGCCCACGAAGGCCTGGCGCCGGCGAGAATTTTGCGCATCTCCGACGCCAGGTTGCGCGCGGCCGGGCTGTCAGGGTCGAAGTCACTGGCGTTGAAAGACCTGGCGCGCAAGTGTGTCGATGGCGAGATTCCCGCGCTGGGGCAGCTGCATGCCATGGAAGACGAGGCTATCGCAGGATGTCTTACCCGGGTGCGCGGCATCGGGCGTTGGACGGTGGAAATGTTGCTCATGTTCCGGCTCGGGCGCCCAGATATTCTGCCGCTGGGCGATTACGGCGTGCGCAAGGGTTACGCGCGGGCCTTTGGCAAGCGCAAGTTGCCCTCGCCCGCAGAACTCGCGCAAGCCGGTCTGGCTTGGCAGCCGTATCGCACCGTGGCGAGCTGGTATTTTTGGCGAGCAGCAGACGCCGCTAAAACATGACGGCGGCCGACGCCGCTAACGCATGACCGGCGGCCGACGCCGCTAACGCATGACTGGCGACTTACACCGCCAAAGAATGACATTCGGCGGTCGGCACCGGGGAGTTGGCGCATACGCAATTGCGCCAGACACTGAACGCCAGAGTATCCGGCTCGCGGAGCCGGGCCTGCAACGGCACCCGGGCCTCGGTCTGCCCCTGATTTGTCCAGTGCGCATGCCGGAGCGCGATAGCCGCTGGCGCCTCACCCCCATCCCCGGACAACACGTCGGAAATTGCACGATGCCGCCGGAATGATGGCGGTGCGAGCCCGGTAGTTGTGTTGAAGATTCGGCAAGCCTGCCTGTCAAATTCCCGTCACCTTTTCCATTCCGGACACTTTCCCGGCCCATTCAAGCTTTTTCCGCTGCGCTGCGTTTTCGACACCTGCCTATTGGCACGTCGATTGCAACAAGGCAGACGCGCCGGGGACAACCGAAGAGCAGGGGAGGCTGAGTGAGACTGTTCACTTCACTGGGCACCGGAAAACCCCGTGCGCACCAAATTCCGACGATGTCGGTGGTTGGTCAAATGCCGGCAGGTTGCGGAATTGTCAATGCATTACCAGCGAGGGAGGGAGTCAAGAAAGCATGGAAAGCCATCTGAAGAGCATCCCGGATATGCACGTGCGCAATGCGAAAGCTGATTTGCTATTCGGCACGTTGCAGCTGACCTTACTGGCCAACATCTACTGGCTGTGGCTTTCCTACAAGTTAGGCAGTGTTGGCATGCTGGTGGTCGGTTTGTTTCCTGTTTTTTGGCCCGTAACCGGTTCAGTCAGCATCTATGCACTCTTGTTCGAAGTTCCAGGATGGGTCATAGCGGCATTCACCTGATCGCATTTCTGACAGAATTGACTCGATAGTCACACCCGGCAGTGCGCGTTGAATTGACGCCAGCAGGGCGGAAAATCAATGCTGTCGCGGGTGTCAAAAGGGTAACGGTTGTTCCACCTCGATGCTTCAGGGTTCAGGCGACCGGGAGCGATCCACGAACGCAGGCAATACGCTGTTTGCGAAAGTCATGGAGTTTGTTCCGTCGAAGTCGTTCGGGTACATCATCGATCGCCACGATGATTGAGCGCACCGAGTGGCTCCCGGGTGGCGAAGGACTATCCCGAGTACGTACGCAAGCGCCGGCCCGGCGCTCTGAATGCGGCGGGCAAGTGTTCGCGTGCGCGTGTGCGGTACAGCACATACCGCGAATGCATTTCCATTTAGCATTGGATAAACCGCACGCCAGAGTTATTTCTGAGGCAATTCGCTGCACTTCAATCCGAAAGGCTCTTAGGCACGCGGCACGAAGGAACTTCAGCTCGATGCGTCGCCATACACGTTGCTACAGATACTCTTGGTCTCTGTGTTCGAGAAAATACAGATGTCTTGTGCTGTCCAGCCCCACGAAGACCCCGGACAATCCATCAGATCTCACCAGCGAATAGAGCTTGTTCGAAATTTAACCGGATACTGCTGTGTTACACCACATAGGATCAATGCAAATGAACTGTGCCGAGAACGCCGCATTGCCGCGATGCGCGCTTGAAGGCACGACCGCCCTGCCTCCATGCGGGGACCCAGTATGCGATTTCGAGTGGATTCTCAAGACAGTTGCAATGGCACGGGATATGCGTTGTTTGTAGCAAGAACATTCACGATACATCTGCTTATGTTGCGCTTTATTTCAAGAGTGATTGGTAGGTCTCTGGCGAGTTACCTCAGCGCGCCGGTGGCCAATTACCGGCCGCTGACAACCTCGCCACCGGAGCAGCTTGCGCCAACCCTGCGCATTGGGGATGTGTTGCTCGTTGAGGGCAACACACGGATCAGCAGCGCCATCAAGTATCTGACGCAGTCCACCTGGTCCCATGCCGCCTTATATGTCGGTCCGAATCCGAATGAAGCTGATGACGGCAATATCGAGCCGTATCTGATCGAAGTTGACATGGTCCAAGGCGTGCAGGCGGTTCCTGTGAGCACTTATGCTGCATTTCATACCCGGATCTGCCGTCCGGCCGCGCTTAGCGCCGAAGACGCTTGCCGGGTGGTTGACTACGCGATATCGCGCCTGGGCCACAGGTACGATCTGAAAAACCTGATTGATCTCGCGCGTTATATGTTGCCCACGCCACCGCTCCCCCGACGCTGGCGTAGGCGCATGATGAGTTTTGGCAGCGGCGACCCGACCAAGGCTATCTGCTCGACCCTCATAGCGCAGGCCTTTCAATCCGTCGGATACCCGATCCTGCCCGACATGATCCGGCGTCGCGACGATCCTGGTGCCGATGCGCACAACCTTGAGCTGCTGACCATTCGACATTTCAGTCTGTATTCGCCGCGTGACTTCGACATATCGCCATACTTCGATGTCGTCAAACCTTCGATCGCGCATGGTGTGAAACTTCGCAGCGTACGGCGCAAACCGGCGGCTGTGGTGGAGAGAAAACAGCGCAACAAGGCGGCACCGCAACCTGTACCTGATCATGATATGGTGCCCGGGGTCATGGCGCGCTAAGAGCGTGAGCGCCGGACTGGCGCACCGATCAGCCGAGTGGTCCGGAATTCAAGCGGGTGGAGCCAGGTAGTCCCGTCGCAGTATTTTCTCGATCAGCAACCGCGCTTCTTCGATGACGAAGGACTTGCCCTGCGCAAGACTATCCGCGTACTCAAAAAAGGGCACGAATAACTGCCCCTGGTCCACAGGCTTCACCAGACTGAACCGTCCGGCGAGACCGATCCTGTTCCACGCGGCGCGCACTTCGCGCCAGAACGGTTCGGTTGTTTCGAAGTAATTCCTGCCCGGATCAAAATCGTAGTCCTTGATGCGCTCGTAGCGGGCCACGCCATATTCACGTGCCAGGTAGGGCTGCAGTGCGCGCGGCTTTCCGGATGAGTCCAGCGCCAGTTTCAGATTGTTTTCCTCCTGCATCCATCCGGTTGGCGTGATGGTATGGCGGTTGGTGCCTTCCAGCACGTGATAGTCGTCGCGCACACTCCATTCGCGCCTGGGCAGCGGCCGCCATGTTTCGTCGCTCACCCAGGTCGCGAAACTGCTGCTGTGCTGCCAGCGGCCGGAAGCCGCATAGCGGGGCGAATCGTCCACCTGATAAACCGACTGTACCCACGCGCCGCGGCGCTTGTCCTCGGAAAGTTTCGATACGGCCCATGTATTCGATCCCTGGTACGCCAGCGCGCTTGCGGCTTGATAACGCCATTCCTGGCGCCAGTGACGCATGACGAAAGGCTCGCTGGTGCTGCCGTCTTGCTGCATCACGCGCATTACCAGCACATGTTGCAAGGCGATGAACTCGCCGCGATCTTCGCCGACAAACACATATTCGGTGCCCCAGCTCTGGTAAGGCGCGTCCGGCTGGAGGACCGGGTCATACCTCGCCACTTCAAGAAAATCGAAGCTGACCCTGTAGGGACCAGCCATCGCCAGGATTGCACGGCGATCGCGCTCAAAATCGCTCAAGCCTGTCGCACGCAACCGAGCCCACTCCGGGCTGGGTTCCGGGTCCAGCGTTACCGGGGCCCCTTTGGTACTGGCACCGCGCGGCTTGAGCATGCCTTCGCCCAGAGCCCAGGCAAAAGTATAACGGCTGATGCCGCCCGGCTCGGGTAGTCCGGGCTCATAGGCAACCGCAGTGGGGGGCAGCAGAGTGGCTAAGAACAGAAGTGCGGGCATTCGCATGGGGATTTCTCGGCTTGAAAAATGCTGCGCTCAATTCTAGTTGATAAAGGAGGGCGGGAGAGACCCGATGCCCGTTCACGCCGCTGGCATGATTCGAACGTCTCATCCATACTGCTGTCAATACACCCGGAGGACTTCGCGCAGGGGTCGTCATCGCCTTGATGGGTTGACTTGGGCTTTGCGTCTGCACAACCAGAGGAGCGAAAGAATGAAACGCATATCCGAAATTGCAATGGTCATTGCCCTGAGCTTTGCGCTCGCCGGACTCACGGCCTGCGAAAAGAAGGGACCTGCCGAGCAGGCCGGTGAAAAAATCGACGATGCCGCGAAGGCGGTCGGTGACAAACTGGAAGAAGCTGGCGAAAAAGTAAAGGACGTCGCAAAAGACGCAAAGAAATAGACCCAGCCTGAAGCGCGCAAATAAGCCACCGGGCAACGCGAAGATGCAGGGGAAGGTCATCTGCTGACGCGCTTGTTACCCATGCGTCACCCGGGCAGGAATCTTCGGAAATCAACTTCTGAATTTGCTCTCTGGTCTCCGGTTCGATGGCCGGTATTGGTGGATCGCTGCGTCATTTTGTAAACTGTCCGTGTTTTTGACTCGCATAACACCCCCGCCGGGACCAGCGAAAGCGGTTTCGGAGCTGACCGGGTGGAATATGCAGCGCGATCGTGAGGGATACCGATGGGCACAAGATTCGATGCCGAGACGCTGAGGCGGCTGGAGGCGCTTTACGTCACCCGGGATGCTCGTCAGCGCCGTCAGGCGGTGCTGGCTGGTTTGCGCCTGAAGCCCGGTGAACGGGTGCTGGATGTCGGTACCGGCGCAGGTTTCCTGGCCCAGGAGATCGCCGGAGCAGTTGGATCGAACGGTCGAGTGCTTGGCATCGATCGCAGCGCGACCATGCTTGCCGCGGCGCGTGCGCGCTGCGCGGGGACGCCGTGGGTGGAGTTTCACGAGGCCGATGCGACGCAACTGCCGGTTCCCGATGGGCAGGCGGATGTCGCGATTTCGGTTCAGGTGCTCGAATATGTTCCCGAGGCCGGTGCCGCGATTGCGCAAATGTGGCGCGCTCTGCGTCCCGGGGGACGCATCGCGGCCGTCGCCGCGGATTGGGACGGCATCGTGTGGGTGTCGAGTGACGAGCAACGCATGAAGCTCGTGCTGCGGGCATTCGAGACGCACTGCGCCCATACGTCGCTGCCACGGACCCTGGCGCCGATGTTGCGTGAAGCAGGATTCCATATCGAAACCGTTTCCCTGATTCCGCAACTGAACCTCGCGTGCGATCCGGACAGCTACAGCTATCACATGATCCCGATCATGCAGGACTTTGCGCGTGCGCGGAAGGCTTTGCCGGAGGAAGACCTTTCCGCATGGGCCGCCGATCTTCAGGCGCTCAACGATGAGGGCCGCTATTTCTTCTGCCTTAACCAGTATTTGTTTCTCGCGACCCGCCCCTGACCCCTGCTTCGACCCGCATTTGCGCTGACACACGCCGCCCGCGCACGGCCGGGCCAATCGGCATCCCGCGGTTAACGGGCAGCCGGGTATCAGTGCGGTAACATGAACTGCATGTCACGCCGGTAAGCTGCACTGGTGCCGTACCGCCGACTGATTTAGCCCGGAGTCATGATCCATGTGGGATACATTCAAGCGCTTTCTGAGCAGCGTGTCCGCGCTCGCCGGTCGTCTGGCAGGCAGCCTGGGCCTTCGACCACGCGGGCGCTGGGTGGAAGGCAGTCATACCGAGTCACACCGCAGGTTTTGGTTTTTCTCACCCCCGCACGCGAAGCGCAACTACTACCTGTATCTGCCGGGCAGGTATGCGGCCGGACAGTCCTGGCCGCTGCTGGTGATGCTGCATGGATGCAAGCAAGACCCCATTACCTTTGCCAGCGGCACGCGCATGAACCAGATTGCCGACCAGGAAGGTTTTCTGGTGCTGTATCCGGAACAAAGAAGGCTTGCCAACGCATATCGTTGCTGGAACTGGTTTGACCGCGTCGCGTTAAGGGCCGGAGGCGAAGCGGCGTTGATTGCGGGCATGGTGCGCGAGGTCATCGCCGGATACGGAGTTGACCCTGAACGCGTATACATCGCCGGGCTGTCCGCGGGCGGCGCAATGACAAGCATCCTGGCCAGTTGTTACGGCAAGATTTTCGCCGCCTGTGCGGTGCATTCCGGACTGATGTATGGCGCGGCCGAATCGGTTTCCCAGGCGACCAAGGCGATGAAGAACGGCTCACGGGTTTCAGCAGAAAGCGCCGCACGACAGGCTATCGCGCAGCCTGACTTCACCTTCGTACCCGCCATGGTGCTGCATGGCAGCGCGGACGAGACGGTTCATCCGGTGAATGCCGATCAGGTGATTGACCAGTTCCTTTCGATGTTCCGCCTGGCCGGCGATGGCGACAGGACAGTAACGCAGGCCATACGCAATGAGTCAGGAGCAGGGCGTTATCCATACGAAGTGAGCGAATACCGCTGCGGGGACACACTCGTATTGCGCAAAGTCCTGGTAGAGGGTTTGGCCCATGCCTGGAGTGGGGGCAACGGCGCGCACCCGTTTAACGATCCGGGCGGCCCGGATGCCAGCCGGATGATCTGGGAGTTTCTTAAAAACTTCCGGCGCAACGCCGGCAAGCCCGGCGTGGCCGGATGACTGCTCAGGAGCCGTGATTCCGCATTTTGAAACGCGGAGCAATAATCTTGGTTGCGGACTTGTGCTTGCCTGCGATATTTGACATCGTAGCCGGATATTCATGCGCGGAGCATCGAGACAATGGATTTGACGCCCAGAGAGAAAGACAAGTTGCTGATCTTTACTGCCGCGCTGCTGGCCGAGCGACGCAAGGCGCGCGGACTGAAACTGAATTACCCGGAGGCGGTTGCCTTCATTACGGCCGGCGTTCTCGAAGGTGCGCGCGATGGCAAGAGTGTTTCCGAACTGATGAGTTTTGGAACGACGTTGCTCAAGCGCGGCGACGTGATGGAAGGCGTGCCGGAGATGATTCCAGACATTCAGGTTGAGGCGACTTTTCCGGACGGCACCAAGCTGGTGACGGTCCACCATCCAATCCCGTAATGCCATTCAATGACGCGAGAGAACAGCAATGATTCCAGGAGAGATGAGGACGCAGCCCGGCACCATCGAACTCAACGCCGGCCGGAAGATCGTTACGCTCACGGTGGTCAACAGCGGCGACCGCCCGGTGCAGGTCGGATCGCATTACCATTTTTTTGAAACCAACGAGGCGTTGAAATTCGAGCGCAAAACCGCCTACGGCTTTCGGCTCAATATTCCCGCCGGTACCGCGGTGCGCTTCGAGCCAGGCCAGAATCGCAGCGTCGAACTGGTCGAACTCGGCGGGGCACGTGCGGTGTATGGATTTCTGGGCAAAGTCATGGGAGCTCTGAAATGAGTTCCCGGCTGGAGCGCTCGGCCTATGCCGACATGTATGGTCCGACCGTCGGCGACCGCGTGCGGCTTGCCGATACCGAACTGTGGATCGAAGTCGAGCACGATCACACCATTTACGGTGAAGAGGTGAAATTCGGCGGCGGCAAGGTGATTCGCGACGGCATGGGGCAGAGCCAGCGTCTGCATGCGGAGGTCGCGGACACGGTCATCACCAACGCGCTGATCGTGGATTACTGGGGCATCGTCAAGGCCGACATCGGCATCAAGAATGGCCGGATCTCGGGCATCGGCAAGGCCGGAAACCCGGACATTCAGCCCGGGGTGACGATCGTCATTGGCGCCTCCACCGAGATTATCGCTGGCGAAGGCCTGATCACCACCGCTGGTGGCGTGGACTCGCATATCCATTTCATTTGCCCGCAGCAAATTGAAGAGGCGCTGATGTCGGGCATTACCACGATGCTGGGCGGCGGCACCGGACCCGCGACCGGCACCAACGCGACGACTTGCACACCGGGACCGTGGCACATCGCGCGCATGTTACAGGCGGCCGAGGCGTTCCCGATGAATCTCGGATTTTTGGGTAAAGGCAACAGCAGCCTGAAGGGGCCGCTGATCGAGCAAGTTGCCGCGGGCGCCATCGGCCTGAAGCTGCACGAGGACTGGGGCACCACGCCGGCGGCGATCGACAATTGCCTGGCCGTGGCCGACGACATGGATGTGCAGGTCGCAATCCACACCGACACGCTGAACGAATCCGGATTCGTCGATACCACCATTGCGGCCTTTCGCGGCCGCGCGATTCATACCTACCACTCGGAAGGCGCCGGTGGCGGCCACGCGCCGGACATCATCCGGGTGTGCGGCGAACCCAATGTGCTGCCCTCATCGACCAATCCGACGCGCCCCTTTACCTTGAATACCCTGGACGAACATCTCGATATGCTCATGGTGTGCCATCACCTGGATCCCGGCATTCCCGAAGACGTGGCATTTGCCGAATCGCGCATTCGCAAGGAAACCATTGCCGCCGAAGATATTCTTCACGATCTGGGCGCCATCAGCATGATGTCGTCCGATTCCCAGGCGATGGGTCGGGTAGGCGAGGTGGTGATTCGCACCTGGCAGACCGCGCACAAGATGCGCGTGCAGCGCGGTGCGCTGCCTGGGGAAAAATCCGGCTGCGACAACCTGCGCGCCAAACGCTACATTGCCAAATACACCATCAATCCGGCCATTACCCATGGCATCGCACATGAAGTCGGGTCGCTCGAAGTCGGAAAGCTTGCCGACATCGCGCTTTGGAGGCCGGCCTTTTTCGGCGTCAAGCCGAGTTTGATTCTCAAGGGTGGCATGATCGCCGCTGCCGCAATGGGCGATCCGAATGCTTCCATCCCAACCCCGCAACCGGTGCATTACCGGCCGATGTTCGGTGCCTACGGCGCCGCTTGTCAGGCAACCTCGGTGACCTTCGTGTCGGCGGCGGGACTCCAGAATGGAATTGGTGAGGCGCTTGGCTTGCACAAGCGGCTGTTTGCTGTTCGCGGCACCAGAACGATCGGCAAGAAAGATATGCGCTTGAACGACTACACACCGAAAATCGAGGTTAACCCCGAAACCTACGAAGTGCGGGCCGATGGCGAGCATCTGACTTGCGAACCGGCGACATCGCTGCCGATGGGGCAGCGCTATTTTTTGTTTTGATCTGCGTGCCCGGTGGGGGCGAGAGTGTGCGCTATGATCGAGCTACAGCCGCAGCGGAGCTTGATCCAGTTCGGCGTAACGATTATAAATAGGAGACTGCGGAAGGTCTCTGAGCTTGTCCTTAAGGTTGCCCCGAGAAGAGGCGCTGAATGCCACAGGCGCACGCGGGTGGTGCAGATGCTTGGATTTATGACACCAAAATCCACGGTCAAATGGTCGGCGCGAGCTGAATTTTCGAATGAGGTTGCTCTCATAAAGTCGTTCCCAATCAAGAGCGAAGAGTTTATTGTCTATCCGAAATCGGCGGTCATGGCGCAGACGAGCGAGCGCCGGGCGCGCATCTTGCGTTAGCAGGCTGTTGAAATTTGACTGAAAGTTTTCGCACGTTTAGTCAGCGTCATGGTTATTATCGTATTCATGTTCATGCCGACGGAGTGAAAGCGATGCGCGGATCGGACGGGATGCAAGAGAGCTTGTTCATGATGGCGAAATTGGACGACTTTGTTCCCGCGGATCACCCGCTGCGCGCGATTCAAGGTCTGGTGAACGAGGCGTTGGGGCGACTCAATGGACTGTTCAACGAGCTCTATGCCGACACCGGGCGCGCCAGTATTGCCCCCGAGAAGCTCATGCGCGCCCTGCTGCTGCAGGTGTTCTACTCGGTGAGGAGCGAGCGGCAGTTGTGTGAGCAGCTGCGCTACAACCTGCTGTTTCGGTGGTTCGTAGGTGTGGCGATCGACGGTGGGGTGTGGGATCACTCGGTATTCTCCAAGAACCGGTACCGGCTCATGGAGCACGCGGTGGTGGAAGCGTTTTTCCGCGAGGTGATGCGGCTGGCGGACGCCCGAGGGTTGCTGTCCAAGGAGCACTTCTCGGTCGATGGCACGCTGATCCAGGCGTGGGCAAGTCACAAGAGCTTCCGGCCCAAGGACGGGCCCAGCGATCAGACCTCCGCGGGCCCGGGACGCAACGCGCAGGCCGACTGGAAAGGCAAGCCGCGCACCAACGACACGCATGAGAGCTGCACCGATCCGGACGCAAGGTTGTTTCGCAAGAGCCACAACACCGCCTCGATTCTTTGTTACCAGGGCCATGTACTCTTGGAAAACCGCTCTGGGTTGGTCGTGAGCGCCGTGGTGACGCACGCCGATGGCACGGGTGAGCGTGCTGCGGCACTCGCGATGCTCGACGCTATCGGAGGCACACAGGCCGGGAGCCTCGGTGCCGACAAGGCCTACGACACACAGGATTTCGTCGCAGCGTGCCGCAGCCGCAACGTCACGCCGCA
>JANNTE010000252.1:0-2667 GCA_031403365.1 Betaproteobacteria bacterium
CAAAGCCGACCAGGCTGCCTTTGGGCAGACCCTGGCTTGCCAGCCGCAGCCTGGCCTCGTGCACCTGCGTTGCGGGCACGAGAATGGCTCCGCCGCCATCGGCGAATTTGTACGGCACATTCATTTGTGTCAGCGATGCGATGATTGCGCCGCCGTCGCGGTCGTACACATTCGAAAACAGAACGCGATAATCCGGGCTCTGGCTCCATGTCCACGCCCCCCCGGCCAGCGCCACCGCGGTGGCGGCGGCCAGCATGAGCGCGACGATCTGTCTGCCGCCCGGGCCGTTGAGATGTTGCATGGTCTGCATGGCGGTTGCGGCCATCAATGCCCCCTGAAGTTGCGAATGTTGCGTGCGCCGGACCGTGCCGGTCATGGCGGATTTCGATGACGGCAATTGTGGCCGGTGGGCGGCAATTCGATCGCGTGAAAAGAGGGGTGTTTGCCGGCCTTATCCATGCCGGATTGGCCCGCGAGTTGAGCTAATGTGCTGGCGTCGCACTGAACAGTCATGGCGCCAAGGCGCCGGGGAGATGCACGCATGACGCAAAACCATCAACAGATGCCGGAGATCCAGGCCCAGGGCGTATTGCGCACTGACGACGCGCTGGCAGGAGCAATCAATGTACTCGCAGGCAAGCTCGACCTGCGCTCGCTGGAGCGCATGTTTATCCTGCAAACCCTGGCCACGCTGAACGGCTCGCGCCGCGCCACCGTGGAGCGTCTGGGCATCAGCGAACGCACGCTGCGCAACAAGTTGCAGCAATACCGGCTGGGTTGAACCCGTACCCGGCGTTGCTGCCGGAAGTCGCTTAATCGAATGGCCCGGCCTTCGATACGCCGGAAATAACTGAAAAAAGGAGCGGTCACCATGGAACGCATATCAGTGGAAAGCGTACTGAGTCAGATTCGGGCGATGCAGGACATGGTCGCCGGCGTGCAGAAAGCCCCCGCACCGGAAGCGGCTGGCAAGGCGGACTTTGCGCAGCTGCTGCGCGGCTCGCTCGATCAGGTGAGCAACTCCGAGCACAAGGCCAGCGAACTGTCGCGTGCATTTGAGAAAGGCGATCCGGATGTGAACTTGCAGGACGTCATGATTTCGATGCAAAAAGCCAATATCTCCTTCCAGACCGCGGTTCAGGTGCGCAATCGCGTTGTGGCGGCTTATCAGGACATGATGAATATGCAGATCTGAGGACAGAGGACAGAAGTCAGAGGACAGAAGACAGAGGACAGAAGACAGAGGACAGATCGCGCGAAAGAATACGGCATCGCAGTGCTCGCCGTGCCGGCAATCAGGGCCTGAACTTTCTTGATCGTTCCAGACTCAGGATGTAGCGTTGCACCAGACTTTCGGTCGAAGGCGCGATATGCAGGAACTGGCAACCGCAGCGGCGAAAGCTGCGCCCGTTGCGAAGTGGCGTGTCAAAACAGTTGCGCACGATCAACGATACGCTCAGTGTTCCGACCTGCGGCAGTCCGATGCGGCAGTTTTCATGAATTTCGCCGATCTGGAAACCGGTCGTGCCCTGATTGTCCATCAATGCGACCCCGCCGATGCTGATATCCAGAACGATGGTTTCGGTCTGCGCGCCCGGACCGCGCTGCGGCATCGGCAGGGTGCAGATCAGCGGTTTGGTAATCGGTGTGCAAATGCGGTAGTAGTCGCGGCGCTGAATGCGCATCAGGGACCTGGGCAGTGCCGCGCGCAAGGCCGGGCGGCCCCGGTACTCGATCGCAACCAGATTCACGGCCTTGAACTTGAGTTTGACCTGGTCGTGCGATGTCACCAGCACCACCTTCTTCGCCGCCAGCAGCCGTCTGTTGGCCGACGCATCGGGGGAGCGCTCAATCACTATCTCTCCGGTGTCCGGCATCAGCTCCAGCAGGGCGGTCAGGGCAAAATCATCGCTGTCGTCCAGATAGGCAGTAATCAGTTGCCCGTTGTCCCTGACTTTCTTCAGCATGAACGCGATCTCCGTCGGGTCGTTCACGGCATAGCGTTCATCGTCGCCGGGGTCGTGATTGGCGCTGGGCGGATCAGGCAGGGTTGCGATGTGTGGTTTCATGCGGCGGAAAGATCGATTACCAGGGGAAACGGGTTAAATGTTTTCAGGTGGCTCGGCGGCAAGCCCGTGTTCGATGCGATACAGCCAGGCCAGCAGTTGCGCCACCGCCAGGTAAAGCTGCGGGGGTATGCGTTGATCGAGATCAAGGCGGATCAACAGATTGACCAGGTCCGGCGACTCGTGCACATAGACGCCGGATTCTCTGGCCCGCGCAATGATGGCATCGGCGATCAGGCCCTTGCCTGTGGCCACGACTTGCGGAGCCGGCTGGCCTTCGCGATAGGCCAGGGCAACCGCGCGGCGCTCAGGCAGTGGCCGGGCCATGACTGACTTCGAGTGCATGCAGCCCTATGCCGCGGGCGGCGAAATCCGCAGCCAGGTCCGGTGTGTGTTCGCGCAACTGGCCGGCATGCTGGTCGGAGTCCGCCAGCAGCTGCAAGTGCGCGCCGTCGGCGTCCAACAACAGGGTGGCGACTACTTCTCCGAGCCTGGGCAGCGTGATTCTGATCCCGGTGCGCCAGCTCGACGAAACGCCGTGTTGTTCCGGCGCGCGATCGTCCGCGTCCTCGCGTCCCGGCTCCTCTTCAAGAGTCCATTC
>JANNTE010000253.1:0-2614 GCA_031403365.1 Betaproteobacteria bacterium
CCCTCAATAGCCATTAGGTGTGCCCATTGCTCTTGGCCTTTATGTCGGCAAATACTGAATAGTTCGGACGGCGTGCGTTATTTTGGACTGGACTACGTTTCGTGGCCGCTTCTCCGAGATTCTTGGCGCGCTGCCCGAATGTCTGGTTCTGGCCGATAGCGGACATTCAAACTGAGACACTTCTGCCAATCCATCGAGCTTGTCGGGGCAGCAAGACCCGAATAAGATAGAAAAGCGCGCTTGTCGATACATTGAATTCCTGCCTGCGCAGGAATGACAACACGGTCAACGCCAGAATAATTTCTAAGCCCAAAGCCTTCGACAACATGGATCGTTCCCCGCTTCCTCCGCTCATTTCCGGCCACGCCGCCTTCACCCAACTGCTCGCCCAGGAAGGCATCTCCCATTTATTCGGCAATCCCGGCACCACCGAGCTTGCCATCATGGAGGCGATGTCGCAGCAATCCGCCATTCAATACGTTCTGGGCCTGCAGGAATCGATTGTAGTGGGCATGGCCGATGGCTACGCGCGCGCGTCGAACAAACTGGCGGCATGCAATGTGCATGTTGCGCCCGGACTGGGCAACGCCATGGGCGCGCTCTACAACGCCAAGTGGTACGGCTCGCCGGTGCTCATCACCGCCGGCCAGCAGGAGCAGGGCCACGGCCTGATGGAGCCGCTGCTTTACGATCCGCTGGTGCCGATCGCGCAACCGATGGTCAAATGGGCCGTCGATGTCACCCGCGTGCAGGACTTGCCGCGCATCGTGCATCGCGCCGCAAAAGTGGCGCTGACCCCGCCCACCGGCCCGGTGTTCATCAGCCTGCCGGGCGATATTCTCGATGCGCAGGCGCCGCTCGACCTGGGTGCGCCCACGCGCGTGGACGCCACTGTGCGGCCGTCGGACGCCGCGCTGGAAAAACTGGCCGACCGGTTGCTCGCGGCGCGCAATCCGGTATTGATCGCCGGACATGAACTGGCCACGCGCGATGCGCTCGAAGAAGCCGCTGAACTGGCCGAGCTTCTGGGTGCTGCGGTGTGGCAGCAGACGGTGTCATACGCGGCGCATTTTCCTTCCGAACATCGCGCCTTTGTCGGCCAGCTCACGCGCAGTCAGACCCAGGTGCGCGAATGGCTTCGACCCCATGACCTGATGGTCTGCCTGGGCGCGGACGTGCTGCGCATGTCGGTATATAGCCCGGTCGATGCGCTGCCCGATGGCATGCCCTTGATTCAGATCGGCGAGCGCGACTGGGAGCTTGGAAAAAATTATCCGGCCGAGATCGCCATCAAGGCACATATCGGCGAGACGCTGCGCGCCCTCAATGCGCTGCTGCGCCGCCGCATGTCGGCCGCGCAGAAATCCGTGGCCGCCGCGCGGCTCGCCGATATCGAAAAAGGCAACTGGAGCGCGAAGCGCGCCAGAGCCGTCGCCGAAACCGCGAAACTCGAAGGCGCGCAGCCGATGGATCCCAAGGTATTGATGATGCGCATTGCCGAGGCCGTGCCGCGCGATGTCGTCGTCGTCGAAGAGGGCCTGAGTTCGACCTTCCAGTTGCTCCACTTTCTGGCGCTGCGCGATCACCAGGGATTCTACGGCCTCGCCTCCGGCGGCATTGGATTCGCCATGGCCGGCGCGGTTGGCATCAGCATCGCCTTGCCGGATCGTCCCGTAGTCGCCATCGTTGGCGACGGCAGTGCGATGTACAGCATCCAGGCACTATGGACCGCGGCGCATCTCAAGCTGCCCATCACTTACGTCATTCCGAACAACCGCAGTTACCGCATTCTGAAAGAGCGTCTGGTGTCGTTCCGCAAGACCGACAAATTCATCGGCATGGATATGAATAACCCGCCGATCGACTTCGTGGCGCTGGCGCAATCCATGGGCGTTTCGGCGCAACGCATAAGCGACCCGCGCGATGTCGGCGCTGCCCTGAAGCAGGCGGTTGCTTCTGGCGCACCGCGCCTGATTGAAGTACCGGTAGCCAATGGCTTCGGAGCCTGACGTAGCCACCCGCTCAAGAGCACGCCAGGTTGCCGGCGCGCTATCGGCCGTTTTTCTGTTGCTGCCAGTCTTGACGGACGCGGAAACGTACAAATGGATCGACGCGGACGGCAAGGTGCACTACTCCGATGCGCCGCCACCGGACAGGAAAGCCCGGAAAATCGAACTCAAGATCAATTCGATCTCCGGCCCGCCCGTAGTTTCCGCAATCCGTGGCGCACCCTCGACCGCGGGCGCATCGCTACAGCGTGTGCGCCTGTTCACCACAAGCTGGTGCGGATACTGCAAGAAAGCGATCGCTTACCTGCGTTCGCGCGGCACGCCTTTCGAAGAACTGGATGTGGAGACTTCGCCCCAGGGGAAACGCGAGTACGAAGGGATTAAAGGCCGCGGCGTGCCGATCATTCTCGTTGGCAACCGGCGCATGGACGGCTACGACCAGGCGACGCTGGCTGGCATGCTCAAGGACGCCGGCCTCTAGTATTCTTGAGCGTGGTCAAGCCGCAGATCGCGCGTCCCCTGCTCCGAAACCGAAACGCCGTATTTATGCAGCCGGTCGAATGATCCTGCCATGGCAAAGAAATTGACATGGCATGGACCCGGCA
>JANNTE010000254.1:0-23962 GCA_031403365.1 Betaproteobacteria bacterium
AGCATGGCAATCAATACCCTCGCGCCGGGGGTCGTACGCCACTGAATCATGGTGCGTCGTCCTTGAGTAATCGATTGACCTCTGAGAGATCAGCCTCGGCCAGCTTGCCCCACCGCCGCCTTCAGCCGCAACTGGCTCACGATAGTGTTGTATACCGCCTGCGCCAGCTCGCTTTGAGCGGAAGCGAGCTGCTGCTCGGCATTAAGAACGTCCACCGCCGTCCTTACTCCGACTTCCTGACCCAGTTTGGTCGATTCGAGTTGGAGCTTGGTGGAACCCACCGCCTGCTCAAGGGCCTTGATCTGCGCCAGCCCTGAAGTCACGCCCAGGAAAGCCTGCCGTGTCTGAAGCGCCGCTTCGCGCCGCGCACGCGACAGCTCCTGCCGCGCCCGCTCCTGCCCCGCTACCGCTTCTCGCGCCCGCGAACTCACGCCCCCTCCCTGGTAGAGCGGCACTGTGAGTTGCAATCCGATGACGGCGGCGGTGATTTCGCTGCCAATGCCCTGGGCCGAGGAGTCGGAGTAATTGTGGCTCAGCGAGCCCACAGCGTCCAGGGTCGGGTAGTGTCCGGCGTCTGCCCGCTGGATTTCCCGGGTCGCGATTTCAGCGTTCTGTTGGGCGATGCTGACCTGCAGGGCCGATTGGTAGGCTTGTTCGACCCAGGCGTTCATGTCGGCAGGCTGCGGAGCATTCAGGGTGGTAGCCGGGGCAAGGCCGGCCAGCCGGCCCACCGGTTTGCCAACGATTTGTTCGAGCACCCGGTTTTTGACCTCGAGGTCGTTCTCCGCCACCAGTTGCTGGGCCACGACCAGGTCGTAGCGCGCCTGCGCTTCGCGCGAGTCGGTGATAGTGGCGGTGCCGACGATGAAGTTGCGCTTGGCTTGCTCGAGTTGTTGGGCCACCGCCGCCTTTTGCGAGTCAATGGTGGCGAGGTTGGCCCGCGCCACCAGTACGTCGAAGTAGCCCTGCACAACCCGTGTCATAAGATCTTGTTCGGCAGCCGCGAGTTGAGTGTCGGCCTGGCGCACCTGGACCTTGGCCTGTTCAACGGTGGCGGCATTCAAGCGCCGGTACAGCGGCTGGGTGAGCCGAACACCGAAGTTGTAGTCGTGGTAGTCACGCTGCCCGGAGGAAAATTGGGCGTTGTCGTACTGGGTGTCGACGCTGTTGTAGTTGGCCCCGGCGTTGAATTCGACACTCGGACGCTGCAGCGCGCGCGCCTGCGGCAGGCGCTCCTGGGTCGCAATGAACTGCGCTTTCGCGCTTGCGTAAGTCGCATCCTCCAGTTGCGCTTCGCGGTAGATGGAGAGCAGGTCCGCGGCGAAAATCTGGCCGGAAAACAGGCCCAATGCTAGAAACGCAAGACGTATCATCGACTTCTTCCCTCTTTTTTTTCCAGTTTGATTATGGTCGCGCTGCGTTCGACCCGGTTCGCGAGGCGGGGATGCGGGCCGAGTCCGTTGAGGACCATGTCGAGATGCTGATCCAGATATTTTTCCGCAACAATGCAATTGGTGTCGCAGAAATCAAACGAGTGGCGCCAGAGCAGCAGATAGACCATTGGCGCAACAATCACGCGCATCGCGTAATTCGCATCCATCTGCCGGAATTCACCGCTCTGCATGCCCCTTTCCAGCACGCTCTGCACCAGATGGTGACCGCGCGAAATCACTTCATCGTAGTAAAACTTGCCAAGCTCCGGAAAATTCCGGCATTCGGAGAACATCAACTTGGGAATTCCGCCAAGTTTGGTCGCGCCCACCGAAGCCCACCAATCAAAAAGGATGTCGCGCAGCAAACCTGCGGCGCTGCCGCGATGCTCGCCAAGCAGACGCTCACCGCGTTCGAGCAAAGGCACGATGCCGGAGCGTATGACCGCTTTGAACAACTCCTCCTTGCTGGAGAAATAAAGATAAAGGGTGCCTTTGCTCACGCCCGCACGAGCGGCAACCTCTTCAAGCCGCGTCGCGGCAAAGCCGCGCTCGACAAATAGATCCAGCGCGGCCGCCATCAATTCCGTGGGGCGCGCCTCTTTGCGCCGGGTCCATCGGCGATCCTGTTTGGGCTGGGAATTCACAATTACGAATAATTAATGACCGAACGGTCAGTAATATACACTTGCCAATTTCAAGGTCAACAGATTTTCGCGTCTTCGGTCCTCAAGTCTGTACTTGGACCCCAGCCGTACCATTGCCTGAACTGCGGGCAAGGAATCGCTCCGCAGACTGTACGGTATTCGCCAGCAACATGCTGATGGTCATCGGGCCAACGCCCCCGGGAACCGGCGTGATGTAGGACGCCTTCAATCGCGCGCTGTCAAAGTCCACGTCCCCGACCAGTTTTCCATCCGGCATGCGGTTAATGCCGACGTCGATAACCGTCGCCCCTTTCTTGATCATGTCGCCGGTCACCATCTTCGGTTTGCCGGTTGCGACCACAAGGATGTCCGCGATGCCGGTGTATTGCCTGATATCACGTGTCTTCGAAGTACAGATCGAGACCGTGGCATCGCGACCAAGCAGCATCAAGGCCATCGGTTTGCCGACAATATTGCTGCGCCCGACCACGACCGCATTTTGCCCGGCAATCGGGATCTTGTAGTAGTCCAGTAATGCCATCACGCCGTAGGGCGTGCAAGGAGGAAACACTGTGCCACCGGTGACCAGCGCGCCGAGATTGTAGAGATGGAAACCATCGGCATCCTTCTCCACCGAAATCGCTTCGAGCACCTTGTTGTTATCGATCTGCGCGGGCAGAGGAAGTTGCACCAAGATCCCGTGGATGTCGGCGCGCTCATTGAGCTCCGCGATCCTGTTCAATACCTCGCTCTCGGAAACCTGCTCCGCAAACTGATGGAGCTCCGAATGCATGCCCATTTCGGCACAGGCTTTGACCTTGTTGCGCACATAAACCTGCGACGCCGGATTCTCGCCAACCAGAATCACGGCCAGCCCGGGTGGAACGCCACGCGCCTTCATCGCGTCAACGCGCACCTTCCATTGCGCGCGCACGACTTTGGCGACGGCGACACCGTCGATCAGAGTGGCGCTCATGACAGCGCTCCGCGCATGAGCATGCCGACCGCAGGGCAAACGATGAAGAAAGCGACACAGCAATAGCCTGGAAACCGTACATTTCGTACTGTCATGTTGGGTTCAAGTTCGGATTTTGGAATTTTGTGAATCGGGCTCTTGGCGAGGCATGGGCCATACAACCTGGCTTGACTGCATGCTGCGCGCGGATCAAACAGATTTTGCGGACCCCGTAGTCGAACGCGCAGAAAGACCGGGTGTACTATCCACCGTCGTGCGCATGGTTTGTCGCCTTCCGGGAACGATTACTTCGAACACTGCGCCAACCATTGCTTCACCGGATCCGTTTTTCTGCGATATTGTAACGCCCCGGCCGCAAGCGCCGCACGCTTTCATCGCTGCTTTATCTCAAGAGGACTTCATGCAAGCACTTCGCGCCCTATCCGCAATTTTGTTCGCCGCCACTTTTTTGCCCTCCATCGCGGCGCAGGCCAAGCTGGTCAGACTCGACATTGAAAAGCGCGAAGTCGTTGCCGACGGACAGCCTTTCGGTGCCGCCGGGCCATACGAAAAACTGACTGGTCGCGCCTGGTTCGAAGTTGACCCGTCGCTGGAGAGAAACAAGGTGGTATTCGACATCGACCGCGCGCCGCTCAACGCGCGCGACAAAGTCGAGTTCTCCGCCGACATTGTGATTCTCAAGCCGGTCGATCTGGCCTTGGGCGCGAAGACTCTGTTTTTTGAGGTCAACAATCGGGGACGCAAGGTCTCTTTCGGCCGCCTGCACGACACCGCGTCCGATGCCAGCATGAACAATCCGCTGAGTCCGCGCGATTTCGGAAACGGATTCTTGATGAAGCATGGCTACGTACTGGCTTGGGTGGGTTGGGGCGCGGACATCGCGGAAGGCGATCATCGCCTGACGGTCAACTTCCCGCTGGCACTCGACAGCGGGCAGCCAGTCACGGAGCGCATCCTGACCGAGTTTTCCGATCGCAATTTCAACGGCGGCAAACCCTGGTCCCTGCCGCTGTCCGGCGGCCCCGCATTCAAGTCCTTCCCCGCGGTATCCAGTGACAAGAAATCGGCGCAGGCCGAGCTCTATACCGTATCCAGCGATTCGCCCAAACCAGGTACACCGGACATGCTCCGCGGGGAACCGGTACCGGAAGAAGGCTGGGCATTCGCCGATTGCCCGGATGGCTGGCCGGGCAAACCCAGCACCGGTCATATCTGCCTGAAAGATGGATTTCGCAACGATCGCAACTACCATCTGCTTTACCGTGCCACCGGCTCCCCGGTCATGGGTCTGGGCTATCTGACCACCCGGGACTTTGTTTCCTTCCTGCGCAACGACGAAAAGGACGCCGCCGGCAACGCAAATCCAGTGTTCGGCATCAAGTCCGCCCTTTGCCTCGGTATCTCATCCTCGGGCATGTATCTGCGCGACTTTCTCTATCACGGTTTCAATGTCGACGAACAGGAACGCCAGGTCTGCGAAGGAATGCACATCCATGTCGCCGGCGTGCAGAAACTGTTTCTGAATTATCGCTTCGCCCAACCCAACGCTTTTACCCAGCAGCATCGGGAGCGCTTCGTGCCGGATACCAATTTTCCGCGCCAGTACGCGGTGCGCATCAACCCCTTCACCAAAGTGCCGGACGGCATTCTCAAGCGGCCGCTGACCGATCCGAAAATCATTCACACCGATACCTCGAACGAGTACTGGCAGTTCCGGGCCGGACTTACCGGCGCCAGCGAAGGCGGCACCCTGGATTTCAACGAGTCGTCAAAGGTGCGGCGCTTTCTGCTGTCGAGTCTGCAACATGGCGGGTTCAAGTCCGACCCGCCGAATCGCGGTCTCGCCAACCGGCAGTGCGAACAGATGACCAACCCGACGCACCCCGGTCCGATGCTGCGCGCGCTGGTGGTGGCGCTCGACGAATGGGTGAAGCGCAACGTAGCTCCGCCGGAAATGCGCGTGCCCAGAATTGCCGATGGCACGCTGGTCGCACCGGCCGATCTGAAGCTGCCGGCAATTCCCGGATTGACGTTCGAGGGTCTGCACAACGCTTCCGGCGATCGCGACTTCGGTCCACGCGTCAAGGGCAACTCCGGAGTCATTGACTTGCTGATTCCCAAGGTCAGGGCAGTCCACAAGGTGCTGGTGCCGCAAGTCGATGCGATCGGCAATGATATCGCCGGCATTCGCCATCCGTCTGTCGAAGTCCCGGTAGCTACCCTGCTCGGCTGGAATACGCGCACCAGGGAATTCGGTGGTCCGGACCTGTGCGATCTGCTCGGCTCGACCATCCCGCTGGCGAAAACTCGCGCCGAAACACTGGCGAACGGCGATCCGCGGCCTGCGCTGGAGGAGCTTTACGAATCGCATGCAGCGTATGTCGCAAAAGTTGCAGAAGCCGCAAGAACGCTGCAAGCCGCGCGCCTGATGCTGCCGGAAGACGTCGACATAATCGTCAGCGAGGCGCAATCTTCGGAGGTCCTGCGTTAGTGCGGGTATTGCGCCGAGTTTTGCTGTGGACCGCTGGCACGGTTGGCGCTCTGCTGCTCTGCCTGGTGCTTGGCTTCGTGTATGTGACCTTTGTCGGCGTTACTGTCGATGCGTCGTTCCTGCGTTCGCGCATCGCGCAAACCTTCGGCGACAACATCGGTCGTCCGGTGCGCTTCGAGGGTCCGATGGAAATGGAGGTTTCCGCCACGCCAAAGTTGCGCATTGGTGGCCTGCACATTGCCAATGCTCCAGGTTTTGGCGAAGGCGACTTTGCCAGTCTCGGCGAAGCACGTCTGGCGGTTGACCTCTGGCCATTGTTGTTCAAGAGGCGCCTGCATATCGACGAGCTTGCGGGCAGCGACGTTCGCGCCCGTCTTCAAGTCAAGGCAGATGGCAGCAACAATTGGACTTTTCGTCCACCAAGAACCAGGCCGGAACCGGCACCAAGGCCCGCGGGCAGCGCCTCGATCAGCGCGGACGAGGCATTTGCGCTGCTCGACATTCAGCGCGTAACGCTGGAAAAACTCAATATCGAATATATCGGCATCGACGCCAAGAGCCATTTTTTTTCCCTGGATACGCTGGCGGCACAATCACCAGCCAACGAGCCGTTCAAACTGACCCTGAGCGGCACCGTTGAAAAAGAGTTTCCCTACCGGATCGACTTCAGCGGCGGAACTCTCGCTGATCTGGCAACTGACCAACCCTGGCCGATCGCGTTTACCCTCACCTTCCTGAGCTCCACGCTCGCGGTAAATGGTCGCGTCAGTGGCAGCAGCGGCGAGCTGACATTCGGTCTCGGAACGGAGAACCTGCTCGAATTTGAACGGCTTTTGCAAACCGATCTGCCCGACGTCGGAGCCAGCGGCATTGCCGCGAAAATCACGTTCTCCCCGAACCGTCTGGTCATCGCTCAGTTGGCCGGAGCGATGGGCGGCACGACCCTGGTGGGCGACCTGGATCTGGACGCAACAGGACCCAGACCAAAATTGAGCGGTTCGCTGATCCTGCCGTCGCTTGATCTGCGACCGTTTCTCGGTGAAACATCCACTCCGGAGGGCGTGGAACCGCCGCGCAATTTCGGCGAGGTCTATCGAAGTCTGTCCACCGCAACCTTCAATCTGAAGCAATTGAACGACGCAGACGCAAACATCACGCTCGGCGTGCAGCGCTGGCTAAGCCTGCCCGGAGACGTAAAGGACGTCACCCTGCAAATCAAACTTCAGGACGGCATCCTGCTGGCCCCTGTCACCGCCACCATGGCAGGTGTCACACTGACGGGCCATGCCGGTGCCGATGCGACCGCGACACCACCAAAATTCGATCTGGCATTGGGCACCAGCAATTCCGATCTCGGAGGATTGGCCACGCTCTTTCTCGGAGTAGAGGGTGTCAAAGGCCATCTCGGGCGCTTTGGGCTCAATATTGCCGCGCGCGGCGATCAGGGAAACGAGCTGGTGCAAAGTCTGGATGTGCGCCTCGAAATCGATCGCGGCCGCTTCAGTTACGGCAACATCGAAGGCGGACGTCCGGTCGAGTTCGCCCTCGACAAACTGGCGGTGGCGCTACCCGCGGGCAGGGCACTCGGCGCGGACATGCGCGGCGCACTGCTAGGCCATCCGTTTACGGCAAAACTGTCCGGCGGCGCACTCGAACCCATGATGCTGCAAGGCCGCGCCCCACTGGATTTCGTTCTGCGCTCGGGTGAGGTGCATGCGCGCATTCATGGCACGCTGGAAACACCTGCAGCGGATCACGGGCCGGATATCGCGTTTGAATTTTCCGCCCCGCGTGCCGGCGACCTGGCAAGCTGGTTCGGTTTCAAACCCGGCGCCCAGGCGCCCACCGCGCTGTCCGGCAAAGCCAGCCTGCGAGAATCGCAATGGCGAGTTCGCGATTTCCTGTTCCGGCTCGGCCGCACCGTTCTTACGGCGGACCTGACGCGCACAACCGCAAAGGGCAATCCGCTGGTGACCGTGCGACTGGGCGCGGACCAGATCGACGTCGCGGAGCTGGAAGCATTGATTCCGAAATCGGAGCAACCCAGGACGCAGCCGGAGCGGCCAGTGCTGGATATTCCGCTGTTGCCGCGAGGAATCGACCTGAGCGACGCGGATATTGCGGTCAGGATCAAGAGCTTCGTCGGAACGCCAGTCGCAGTGCGCGATGTGTCGTTTGACGGACGCATCCGCGCCGGTTACATGAATCCGTCCCCTTTTTCCGCGAATGTCGCGGACACCGGCTTCAGCGGTACCGTGCTGCTTGATCTGCGTGGCACCGAGCCCATGGCCGGCTTATCGCTGTTCGCGGCCGATCTCGATGTCGGAAGATTAATGCGGGAGTTAGGTGCCGCGCGAAATCTGGATGCAACTTTCAGCAAGTTCGACCTCAAGCTTGTCGCCCGCTCCAGCCGACTGGGCGACATGCTGGCACGCTCCGAACTGCTCGGCTCGATCGGCGGCGGTCGTATTGTCCTGCGTGACGCGAATACCGGCGGCGAGGCGCGTATCACAGTGGACAAAGGCGAGCTGCGCGCGGATCCGGGGATGCCCTTGCGCCTGACGCTCAAGGGAGCGCTTGACGATGAACCGGTCGAGATCACGCTGGAGACGGCGCGTGCCGACGAGCTGGCGAACCCGAAGCTGCCTCTGCACTTCACCCTCGGCGCACAAGCCGCGCAGACCCGCGTCAAGCTCACCGGAAGCATAGCGCGACCGATTGGACAAGAGGTGGAACTCGCCCTGGATTCCAGCGGCGCTCGCTTCAACCATCTGGACAAAATTACCCGTACATCGCTGCCGCCATGGGGACCGTGGTCGGCAACCGGACAATTCCGCATGTCTCCGCGCGGCTACGAAGTCAACGATCTGCGTCTGCAGGTCGGCGCCAGCGTGCTGGCCGGGCAAGGCCGGCTCGACACTGCAGGCGGACGCCCGCGCATCGACATCGGGCTCACGGCCCCAATCATTCAACTCGACGATTTCAAGCTTGGCGAATGGACACCGGTTGAGAAAAAGCCCGAAGAGAAACCGGAAACGCTCAGTGCCGACGAGTTGCGCAGCAAAGCAGCTGCGGCAAGCGATAAGGCGCAGAAATTACTCAGCCCGGAGATGTTGCGGCGCCAGGATGTTGCGCTCAAAGTCGTGGTCAACCAGGTCTTGTCGGGCCAGGATCAACTGGGCAGCGGAAAACTCGAAGCCAGACTGGAGAACGGCCGCGCCGACATCGGCCCGATTGAAGTGCAGGTGCCCGGCGGCTCGGCAAAATTGCAATTGGGCTATGAGCCCACGGAACAGGACGTAAAAGTGGATCTGCATATCGACGTGCAGAAGTTCGATTACGGCGTGTTGGCGCGGCGGATCAAACCGGAAACCGATCTGAGCGGCACGTTCAGTGTCAGGATGGATGTCGATTCGCGTGCCCGCTACCTGTCCGACATTCTGCGTCACGGCAGCGGACGCATTGAATTTGCAGTGTGGCCGCAAAACATGCAATCTGGCATCTTCGATTTATGGGCGGTGAACGTACTGGTCGCCCTCGTCCCGGCCGTAGATCCCGGCAAGGCCTCAAAGGTAAATTGCGCCATCGGGCGCTTCGATCTGACCGACGGAAAACTGGTCGAAAAAGCCATCGTGCTCGATACCAGCCGCATGCGGGTAACCGGAACGGGCAAGGCCGATTTCGCCGAGGAGAATTTCGATCTTCGCATGCGGCCCCAGGCCAAAAAGGCTCAGTTTCTGAGTCTGGCCACACCGATTCGGGTCAGCGGGCCGTTCAAAGACTTCAAAGTCGGCGTGTCACCCGGCGACCTCATCGGCACCATGGGCAGGCTTGCCACCTCAATACTGTGGGTGCCGTTACAAAAAATCGCCGGCAAGAAATTACCGGCGGATGGGGCCGATGTTTGCGGAGCACCATTAGCTGCGCCGAAACGACCCTGATAGTGCGCTTACCAGGCTGCGGCGAACACCTCGGCAGGCACATTGCGCGACGAAGCGCGTAGCGGGTAGGTCGGACGTGCAGATGGGTCCTGGTAGTAAGGCAACATCTGCGGAACCAGCGCTGCCAGCGTTTCCTTGCGCCGGTCCGGAGAGGGATGTGTTGACAGAAAATCGGGACTCGATTTGCCGGCTCCGCCACCGACCTTTCCCATTTTGTCCCACAGCGTCACGGCGGCACGCGGGTCATAGCCTGCTTTCGCCGCCAGCTCGATACCTATGCGGTCTGCTTCCGTTTCCCCGGTGCGGCTGTTGGGCAGTTCCAGTGCGACGACGGCAGCGGCCTGCACTCCGGTCAGCGCCAGGTTCGCGTAGCGGCTGTCCTTCTGAGTCAGGGCAATCGCGCCAAGACCAATCTGCATTGCCATTGCGCGCGACATTCTTTCGGCTGAGTGTTTGGCCAGCGCATGTGCAATTTCGTGGCCCATCACCTGCGCCAGTTCATCGTCGGTTGCCTTGAGTTGCTCGATCAGGCCGGTATAAATGGCCATTCTGCCCCCAGCCATGCACCATGCGTTGACTGTTTTCGGATCATCGATCACCTTGATACTCCATTCCCAGTTCTGGGTTTCCGGCCGGTACTTGATGGCTTGAGCGATTACACGGGCTGTGATTTCATGCACGCGCGCTACTGTCGCCGGATTGGAGTTGATCTTGCCATCCTTCTCCAGCGGCTGGAGCATTGCAGCATAGGCCACCTTGGATTCGCTGATCGCGGTATCTTCCGACACCAACAGCAACTGCTTGCGGCCGGTCATCGGATTGGATTTGCAGCCTGCCAGCGCAAGGATTGCCACGGTGAAGAAAACGAAGTATTTTTTCATGTTGGGATACCGTCGCTTAGCGTGTCTGGCCTTTAAGCATGCCTGGCCTTTGGAAAATTTAGAGTCGCTAAAGCACGAATTCGTTCTATCGGCGCATAGTGCAGTCGGCTCATGGCAACCACATCAAGTATCAACAGACAGGGAATCCAAACGGACCGTATACCGGCATCGCGACGGGAATACCGGCTGCTCAGGCGTAGAGCCGGCTGTACCTGGGCACTTTCGCCATCAGGTATTCCATCTGATCCTGCAGGATTCGCCGGTTCTGCAAAATCAGGTGCTCGTAACGATTCGGCACGTAAGGGGTGTAAAGCAACGGCATGTGCGCCTCCTCCGGCGTGCGCCCGCCTTTGCGGATGTTGCAGGAACGGCAGGCGGTCACAACGTTCATCCAGCGATCGCGTCCGTTCAAATAGACGGGAATAATGTGGTCGCGCGAAAGGTCGCGTTCCTTGTACTGCCCGCCGCAATAAGCACACATGTGCCGATCGCGAAAAAACAGCGAGACATTGGACAGGTGCGGCTCGGCGTATTCGTCTTTGACAAAGTTAACCGCACCCTTGATGGCGATAATGCTGTTGGTGGAAAGTTGTGACCGCTGGCCGGTCAGGCGGCAGATGCCGCCACGATACGTTGCCACCGGTTCGCCCAAGGACCACGCCACCATGCGCCGCGCATAGTAGGAAATCGCTTCCTCTACCATTAACCACCGGCTCGGTACGCCGGCCATGTCGACTGCAAGTACCAGGGCCACTGCGCTCTCCTGATTCGCAAATGCCGAAACCCAGGCAAACAGCAGGCTTCGGCTCTGAGCCGCCTATGCAACCGAAAACCGCATTTCGAGCTGCAATTCGGCAATGAGGCAAAGTATAGCCGCAAGAATCCCGGTTTTGGAAGTCACTTGATTCCTGTGACGGCGCCAGCCTCTTGCCCCGCATGACCTATTTCAGCTTTGCAGCAGTTTCCCGGCATGAATGCATGGACCCGCCACACCGGTCTGCGCTCTACAATCCGCAGGCACGATGGATATTCGGCCAGTCGTCAAATTTGGCGCCGATACCCTGGCAACAGTCATCTTTACGGAAAGGTCGAGTGAACCCGTCGAGGCGCATGAATGACCGTCGATGGGTGCAGGGGTGTCTTTTTAAAACAACCCCACGACTTTCCCGTCCGGCGTGAGATCGATCTTCAGTGCGGCGGGCACTTTCGGCAAACCGGGCATGGTCATGATGTCCCCGCAGACCATCACCACAAACTGGGCACCGGCTGCAAGGCGCACTTCGCGAATATTGATGGTGTGACCGGAGGGTGCGCCGCGCGCGGCCGCATCGGTGGAAAAGGAATACTGCGTCTTGGCGATGCAGACCGGATAGTGACCGTAGCCATCGTCCTGCAGTTTCTGGATCCGTGCTTTGACCTTCGCATCCGCGGAGATGTCGGCCGCACCATAAATTTTTGTGGCGACGGCTTTGACCTTGTCCCAGAGCGTCGCGGAATCCTCGTAGACGAAACGGAAATCCGATCTGTTCGCGTCAATCATCGCCACCACGGCGCGCGCCAGGTCTTCTGCGCCGGCCCCGCCTTTCGCCCAGTGCTTTGCAAGCACCACCGGCACTTCCTGCGCGCCAATTTTCTTCCTGAGTAACTCGACTTCGGCGTCGGTGTCGTTGGTGAAGTGGTTTATCGACACCACACAGGGCAGGCCAAAGTGGTTGCGCACGTTGTGCACATGGCGGGCGAGATTGGCGACACCCTTGTCCAGCGCAGGCAGATTTTCCGTGCTGAGCTGCTTCAGATCGACACCACCGTGATATTTGAGCGCACGGATCGTGGCGACAATCACACAAGCGTCCGGTTTCAGCCCCGACTTGCGGCACTTGATGTCCACGAATTTTTCCGCGCCCAGATCTGCACCGAACCCGGCTTCGGTGACAACGTAGTCCGCAAGTTTCAGGCCGGCGCGGGTGGCGATGACGGAATTGCAGCCGTGGGCGATGTTGGCGAACGGTCCTCCGTGCAGGATGGCTGGATTGTTTTCCAGCGTCTGCACCAGATTCGGTTTGAGCGCGTCCTTGAGCAGCACGGTCATGGCACCGTGCACGCCGAGATCGCGTGCACGCACAGGTTTCTGATCGCGCGTATAAGCCACCACGATATTGCCGAGCCGCTCCTTCAGATCCGCCAGCGAGGTCGCCAGGCAAAAAATCGCCATGACTTCGGACGCCACCACGATATCGAAGCCGTCCTGCCGCGGATAGCCGTTGCCGGGACCACCCAAGGACACCACGATGTCGCGCAACGCGCGGTCGTTCATGTCCAGCACGCGCTTCCAGGCGATCCGGCGCACGTCGATGCCCAGTTCGTTGCCGTGGTGGATATGGTTGTCCAGGATCGCAGCCAGCAGATTGTTGGCCAGTTGAATGGCGTTGAAATCGCCGGTGAAATGCAGGTTGATGTCTTCCATCGGAACAACTTGCGCATAGCCGCCGCCGGCGGCGCCGCCCTTCATGCCGAATACCGGGCCGAGACTCGGTTCTCGCAATGCGACGATCGCCTTCTTGCCAATGCGATTGAGCGCATCGCCCAAGCCCACCGTTGTGGTCGTCTTGCCTTCGCCAGCCGGAGTGGGACTGATCGCGGTGACGAGGATCAGCTTGCCATCAGGCCGGCCTTTCAGACTGTCCAGATACTCCAGCGATATCTTGGCCTTATAGTGGCCGTAGGGTTCGAGTTGCTCATCCGGAATGCCCAGGCGATCCCGCGCCAGTGCGCTGATGCGTTTGAGTGTCGCCTGCTGGGCGATGTCGATGTCTGAAAGCACGTTTGCCTTTCCGAAGCCCTGCTTGCCGTGAAATAAAAAACGCGGCAGAAACGCCCTGCCGCGTATTGCGTGAATTGCCTGCTTAGCGCGACTTGCCGGTGCGCCCCAGTTCAGGCCGGAAGAAAGTGGTGCCGCTGGGTCCTACTCCGGCCAGTTGGAGAATGACTTCTTCGTCCTTGGCGCCGTCAAAATGGGCTTCGCCCGCCGGATGCAGCATGAAGCCGCCGGCGCGAATCGGTTCGGTCTTTTCCGGCTCGAAATTCTCCCCGGTACCGGTCCACCAGGTGCCTTTGAGCACGGTCGCCAGGCGGTCTTCGGGATGAAAGTGCGGCATGCTCATGGTGCCCGGTGCGAAGCGCACCCGGATCACATAGGCGCCGGTTTTGGACGGATCGCCGTAGACCACCATGCGGCTCACGCCCGGAATGCCGGGATATTCTTCCCACACCTCCTGGCCGAGTTGCAGTCTGGTGAAACCTTTTTCATCGACCTTGAGATCGGCGTGCAGCAAGGTGGAAGGGACAAGCAGGCTGGCGGCGACAAAAACCGTGGCCGTCAGTTGGCGCAGTTGAATCATGACGAACTCCCAATGGAAAATAACAATTGCCGAATTTTAACCGATGTAGTCGCAAGCCAGATGCGCGAGCGAACGTACACCCAGGATCAGTGCCGATTCATCCACGAAAAAGCGTGGCGAGTGATTCGGCGCGCTCTGGCCCTTTGGCGTGCCCTTCGGAGTGATGCCGATGAAATAGAAGAACCCCGGAATACGCATCTGGTAATGGGAAAAATCTTCATATCCGGTGATCTTCTGGCCGAGGAACACCTTGTCGGTTCCGGCGACGCGTTGCAGCGTCGGCAACATGCGCTCGGTGAGCGGCAGGTCATTTACCGTCACCGGATAGGCGTTGTCAAAATGGACCTGCGCCGTGGCCCCGGCGCTTCTTGCGATCAATTCAACCGTATTGCGCACACGCTCGCGAATATCCGCACGCATGCCTTCGTCGAAGGTGCGCACCGTGCCCAGCATCTCCACCGAGTCCGGGATGATGTTGTCGCGAATGCCGCCCTTGATGGCGCCAATGCTCAGCACCGCGGGTTCCAGCGACAAGTCCACCTGCCGGCTGATGATGGTTTGCAGGCCCAATATGATCTGCGACGAAATAACGATCGGGTCCACGCCGCGCCACGGCATCGCCGCGTGAGTCTGGCGGCCGCTGACGGTTATTTTCATGCGATCCGCGCTGGCCATGGTCGGCCCGGGTCGATAGGCAATCGTCCCGGCCTCGATACCCGCAAATACATGCAGACCGAAGATCGCATCCGGCTTCGGGTTCTCCAGCACGCCTTGCTTGATCATCAGCGCGGCGCCGCCTTCTTCTCCGGCCGGCGGGCCCTCCTCGGCGGGCTGAAATATGAACTTGATCTGGCCCTTGAGTCGATTCTTCAAGCCGCATAATACCTCGGCCACGCCCATGAGGATCGCGACATGGCAATCGTGGCCGCAGGCATGCATCACGCCCACGTCCTGGCCGTTGTAAGTGCTGCGCGCCTTCGAGGCGAAAGGCAGATCGACCTCCTCGGCCACCGGCAACGCATCCATGTCCGCGCGCAAAGCCACCACCGGGCCCGGATTGCCCGAGTCCAGCACGGCGACCACGCCGGTGTGCGCAACGCCGGTCTGAACACTCAGCCCCAGCGAACGCAAATGCGCCGCCACCACTGCGGCGGTACGAACTTCCCGATTGGACAGCTCCGGATGTGCATGGAAATCCCGCCGCCAGGAAATAACCCTGGATTCGATGGCCACGGCGCCGGCATCAATTTGCGCGCCGCGGTCGAGCGCATCATTCATGATCAGGGCTTCACGAACTTCAGCGTCATGCGATCCGACTCGCCGATGGCGAGGTATTTCTCGCGGTCGGTCTCACCCTGGCGCAATACCGGCGGCAGCGTCCACACCCCAAGCGGGTGATCCTTGGTGTCCTTCGGATTGGCGTTGATTTCCGACTGACCAGCGAGCTTGAACCCGGCCTTTTGGGCCGCCTCGATCACCCAGGCTTCGGTCATGTAGCCGCTCGCGACCTGATCCTCGAACGACGTACCCGGTTTGGCACGATGATCTTTCACTCCAAGCACGCCGCCTGGTTTGAGCACGTCGTAAAACACCTTGAACATGGCATCCGCGTTGCCGGCCTTGGCCCAGTTGTGCACGTTGCGAAAGGTCAGAACCATGTCGGCCGAACCCCTGGGGGCGATGTCCACGTACTCGGGTGCCATCAGCGCGGTCTTGACGACCTTGCCATACAAGCCGGGATTGCCGGCGAGCATCGCATCGAAACCCTTTTCCCGTTCCTTGAGGACGGCAGGCGCGCCCTTGAACTGCGTGGCATACCATGCCGCGTAATACTTTCCCTTGTCCTGCAACACCGGGGCCAGAATTTCCGTCCACCATCCGGCACTTGGCCAGACTTCGACCACCGTCATATTCGGTTTAAGGCCAAAAAATAGCAGGGTCTCCTTCGGATGCCGGTACTGGTCGCGGGCTTTATTGGCGTCCGAACGGTGGTTGCCGACCAGCGTCTGATCGATCAATGTGGCGGCGTCCTGCGCCCATGCCGTGCTGGCAATGGCCGCGCAAACCAGACTTGCGGCCAGTGCGTTTCGTACCGTTGCTTCCAAGCTTTTCATTTCCATATCTCCTTAAATTACAGCTACGAAATTGATTATTCAGAATTTGTGGCGTCGGTCATGACATCTGGAGAGATGTGAGATTGCGCCGAAACATACCCGCTGGCAAGTCCCGGGCCAGTCCGGAAACCGGACGTGCGCCATTCTCAAGGTCCTCAATCCGGCACGATCACGCAAACCCGGAAACGAAGGTACCAGCGGCAAAATTCCACTTGCACATTAAAAATAGCTGTATATAGTTACAGCTATCTAAAAACCCTGTACCGGAGTCGACGAAAATGGAAGAACTTACCCAGCGTCAGGCTGAAATACTTCGCCTGATCAATGATTTCCTGAAAAAAACCGGCTTTCCGCCCACTCGGGCCGAGATCGCCAAAATCTTCGGCTTCAGCTCCGCCAACGCCGCGGAAGACCACCTCCGGGCCCTGGAAAAGAAAGGCCACATCGAATTGCTGCCCGGCGCCTCGCGCGGCATCCGGCTGAAAAAGAACTTCGGCCTGCCCCTGATCGGCCGGGTCGCCGCCGGCAGCCCGATCCTCGCCGAAGCCAATGTCCAGGCTCGCTACCAGGTAGACCGGCACCTGTTCAGCCCGCATGCCGACTACTTATTAAAGGTGCGCGGCCTGAGCATGCGCGACGCCGGCATCCTCGATGGCGATCTGCTGGCCGTACACAGCACCCGCGAGGTCCGCTCCGGCCAGATCATTGTCGCAAGACTCGGCAACGACGTCACTGTCAAGCGCCTCAAGCGTCAAGGCAACCAGATCCAGTTGCTGCCCGAAAACCCGGACTTCGACCCGATCGACGTGGACCCGAAGGAAGAAGAGTTCACGATCGAGGGGTTGGCGGTAGGGGTCATTCGAAACGGGAAGATTGGGTGAGGGCGTGAATGCGCTGTGAATGTGCAAAGGGGGAAACATGAAATGCCCATTTCTCTCGCAGCACAAAGGAGCACTTGAAGCACAGCAGAAAGACCGGGGATTGAATCCCGACCGCCCCACGCAGCCCGTTCCGACCAGGTCGGACAATTTCGTGAACCAGGCAAAGTGTGAAAGTCACGCGTACCGGTTAACAGACAAAAATGGACAGGCTTTCCATCAGCAATTCGGCGGCGAATGCCGGGGCGCATGTCATGCGCAGTCAATAACAACGCCTGGCACGCACGCAAAGGAAACCCGGGATATCGCCACGATTTTTCTTGCCAGCCATGGCTTATCTTTGCGTGCCTTGTGCTGAGATTTTTTGTCTTCGCTTTTCCCACCCTCCACACATTCACCGGTTTCCGTCCCTCGCCCCTCGTTCATGCCCTCCGCTCTGCAAACGCTTCTGCAAAATCCCGCCATCTGGCGCGGGAGCGAGCCGGCGCGGGTGGCGCTTCCGAGTATTGCCACCGGCTTCGCCGCGCTTGACCGCGAGTTGCCTGGCGGCGGCTGGCCGCGCGGCGCGATCATGGAGGTATTGAACGAGCGTGCAGGCATCGGCGAGTTGTCGCTGTTCGCGCCCGCGCTGGCGAAGTTGTCCACTGAGTCCGGCTGGCTGATGTTGATCGCTGCGCGCTGGATTCCTTACGCACCGGCGCTGGCCGCGTGTGGCGTGCGGTTGTCGAATCTGGTGGTGGTGAATACGCAATCCGACAAGGACACGATGTGGGCGGCGGAGCAAAGTCTGCGCACCGGCAACTGCCCCGCAGTGCTGGTCTGGCCGCATACGCTCGATGATCGCGGCCTGCGCCGTCTGCAACTGGCCGCTGAGGCCGGCGGCAGTTTCGCCGCGCTGTTTGGCGACGCTTCGCGCGCCACGCCCTCCTCGCCCGCGCCGCTGCGCATCCGGCTGGGAGGTGAGCAAAACCGGTTGTCGGTGAAAATTCTCAAACGCCGCGGCAGTGGTCTGACGCCAACATTGTGGCTGGATGTGGACACGTCTCATGCCGATGCGTCCACGCCGCCTCCCCGCAGGCAGCTTTCGCCGATGCATGCGAACGGCTGACAAAATTCAAAATCCCGGCCTTCCAGACCTCAACGCAAAGAGCAATTCATGCTTTGGGCCGCACTCCGTCTTCCCGACCTGTCATTGCAGTTACGCCTGCGCGGCGCGGCATCGACCGGGCCGCTGGCAATACAAAATGCCGGCAAGCGTCCGCAGGTAATGTCGTGCAACGAAGCCGCGCTGGAAGCGGGCGTTCGTCCGGGCATGCTGGTATCGGCGGCGTTTGCGCTGGCACCGCAACTTAAGCTCTCCACCTTCGAGCACGACCAGGAAACCCGCGCGCTGAAAAGCATAGCGTTGTGGGCGATGCAGTTCACGCCCACGGTGAGCCTTGCGTCCACGCATGAGGTGTTGATCGAAATCGAGGGCTGTCTGCGTCTGTTCGGCGGCTTGCGTGCGCTGGGACAACGCATCCGCGCCGGACTGCGCGAACTGGGTTACGAGGGCGTGGTGGCCGCCGCGTCCACGCCGGGTGGCGCGCTGTTGCTCGCGCGTGCCGGCATCCGCACCGCGATCCACGACCGTCACGAATTGCGCCGCGCGCTGGCACCGCTGCACCTGCAACATCTCGACCAGCCTGCGGATACGATCAGCACGCTGGCGGAAATGGGCGTGCGCACGATCGGTGAGTGCCTGCGGTTGCCGCGCGATGGCGTGGCGCGCCGTTTCGGTCAAGGCCTGTTCAATGAAATCGACCGCGCGCTCGGAAATCTGCCCGATCCGCGCCAGCCGTTTGAACTGCCGGCGCATTATGCCGCCAGGCTCGACCTGCCGGCGCCGGTGCATGAAACCGAAGCGCTGCTGTTCGCCGCCAAGCGGCTGATTCTCGATCTGGCGGTGTTTCTACAACTCCGGCAACTCGGCGCCACCCGTTTGCATCTCGATCTCGGACATCAGTCTGGCCGGGGTACCCGCGTTGCAATCGGCATGTCCGCGCCCAATCGCGATCCTGATCATCTGCTCATGCTGTTGCGGGAAAAACTCGCCACCGTCGCCCTGCCCGAGGCCATGGAAACGCTGGTGCTCGCCGCCGGTGAAACACGGCCGCTCATTGGGCGCAACCATGCGCTGTTTCCTGACAATCACGCCGATCCCGAAGAGCGCTGGCGCGTAATCGAGCATCTGCGCGCACGCCTGGGCACGGAGGCGGTGTACGGACTGGAAACATTTCCCGACCATCGCCCTGAGCTGGCGTTTCGCAGGACACGGCTCTCCGGCAAGACCGCGCAGAAGCGCGAACGCAATCGGAATGGCGACGCCTGTCGCCCGCTGTGGCTCCTGCCCAGACCGTTGCCACTGAAGGTCGGTGAACATCTGCCGCAGCGAAACGGCCCGCTCACGCTGCTCGACGGACCGGAGCGCATCGAATCGGGCTGGTGGGACGACTTCGACGTAAAGCGCGATTACTTCGTTGCCCGTGACGAGTCGGGTGCGAAGTTATGGATTTTCAGGGAGAAAAACAGCGGTGAGGAATGGTTCATCCACGGTGTGTTTGGATGACCAGTTCGTCCCATGCGCTCGCCCGGCCTCTTCAGCGAGTTCTTCCAAGCGAGCAAGCTGGAGTTTTGGAATGGCGATCACGGTTTTCAAAGTACTGACTCGATGGCAATGGAATTCAGGAAATTCCACCTCAAAGCCCCTTGACAAGGGCTGATCCCCAGCATGCCTGCCTCTTACGCCGAGCTGCACTGCCTCTCCAGTTTCTCCTTCCTGCGCGGTGCCTCGTGCGCCGGGGAATTGGTGGAACGTGCGGTGCGGCTGGGTTATGCCGCGCTGGCGATCACCGACGAATGTTCGCTGGCCGGCATCGTGCGCGCGCATGTGGCGGCGAAGGAACAGGGGATCAAGCTGATCGTCGGCGCGGAATTCAGACTCGACGACGATTTGCGCTTCGTTCTATTGGCACAGAACCGGGACGGTTATGGAAATCTGTCGGCACTCATCACGCACTCGCGGCGCAATGCACGCAAAGGCGAATACCGCTTGTCGCGCGCAGACCTCGATACAGGCCTCGATTCCTGCTTGGCCTTGTGGCTGCCACCCGCAACGCCACGCATCGAAGACGCACACTGGCTTGCGCAGCGTTTCCCCGGCCGCGTCTGGATCGCGGTCGAGCTGCTGGCGCGCGGCGGAGATTGGGACCGGCTGGAGGTACTACAAGACCTCGCGCGCCGTACCGGGCTGCCGTGTGTCGCCTGCGGCGACGTGCACATGCACGCGCGCGGCCGGCGCGCGTTGCAGGACACGCTTACCGCGATCCGGCTCGGCGTGCCGGTGGCGCAAGCCGGGTGCGCGCTTTATCCCAGCGGCGAGCGCCACTTGCGCCGGCGCGAAACCCTGGAGCGCATTTACCCGAAAGCGCTGCTGGAGCAATCGCTGCGCATCGCCGCATGTTGCAATTTTTCCCTCGACGAATTGCGCTACGAATATCCGGAGGAAATTGTTCCCGCGGACAAGACGCCGCCACAGTACCTGCGCGAATTAACCGCAGCGGGCTTGAAAGAGCGCTATCCCGGCGGGGCTCCGCAAGCCGTGCGCGACCAGGCCGAGGAGGAACTCCGGTTGATCGCCGAACTGCGCTATGAGCCTTATTTTCTGACGGTCTACGACATCGTTCAGTATGCCCGGGCGCAGAACATTCTCTGCCAGGGCCGTGGCTCGGCGGCCAATTCCGTGGTCTGCTACGCGCTCGGCATCACCGAAGTTGACCCCACCCGCACCAGACTGTTGTTCGGGCGTTTCCTGTCCAGGGAACGCAACGAGCCGCCGGACATCGATGTGGATTTCGAGCATCAGCGCCGCGAGGAAGTGATCCAGTACGTTTACCGGAAATACACGCGCGAGCGCGCCGCGCTGGCGGCCACCGTGGTCAGCTACCGCACACGCAGCGCATTTCGCGATGTCGGCAAGGCGCTCGGCCTGGATGCGGTCCAGTTGGATCGCATTTCCGGCAGCTTCGCCTGGTGGGATCGCGCCGAACACCGGGCGCAACGATTGCGCGAAGCCGGATTCGATCCCGAAGCACCGGTGATCGGCAAGCTCATTGCGCTCACCAATACCCTGATCGGATTCCCGCGCCATTTGTCCCAGCATGTGGGCGGTTTCGTTATTTCACGCGGGCCATTGTCGCGACTGGTGCCGGTCGAGAACGCCGCCATGATCGACCGGACCATTATCCAGTGGGACAAGGATGATCTTGATGCACTCGGCCTGCTCAAAGTAGACATTCTGGCACTCGGCATGCTGAGCGCCATCCGGCTTGCGCTGGACATGGTCAACCGGCGCCACGGCAGCCAACTGTCCATGGCCGGTATTCTCGCCACCGAAAACAGCGCTGAAGGCAAACCGGTTTACGACATGCTTTGCAAGGCAGACAGCGTCGGCGTATTCCAGGTCGAATCGCGCGCGCAGATGTCGATGCTGCCCAGACTGCGGCCCAGGTGCTACTACGATCTGGTGATCGAAGTCGCCATCGTGCGCCCCGGTCCGATTCAGGGCGGCATGGTGCACCCGTACCTGAACAATCGAAAAAAAAATCCAGGCCACATCGAATACCCTTCCGCCCAGCTCAGGGAAGTCCTGAAGCGCACGCTCGGCGTACCGATATTCCAGGAGCAGGTCATGGAGATTTCCATGGTCGCCGCCGGTTTTTCAGCCGGCCGCGCGGATCAATTGCGCCGCGCGATGGCCGCGTGGAAAAGAAAAGGCGGACTGGAACCCTTCAGGGAAGACCTCGTCAACGGCATGCTGGAACGCGGCTACGATCGGGCGTTCGCGTTGCAGATTTTTGAGCAGATCAAGGGCTTCGGCGAATACGGTTTTCCGGAATCCCATTCGGCCAGTTTCGCACTACTGGTGTATGTCTCGGCCTGGCTCAAATGTTACGAGCCGGCGGCCTTCACCTGCGCCCTGCTCAACAGCCAGCCGATGGGTTTTTATGCGCCCTCGCAACTGGTGCAGGATGCGCAGCGGCATGGCGTAAAAGTGCGGCCGGTGGATGCGCTGGTGAGCGCGTGGGATTGCTCGCTTGAAGGTGCGAGGGATGAGGAGCGAGTGGCGGGGAATGAACAAGCGGCCATCCGTCTGGGCTTGCGTATGGTCAAGGGATTTTCCGGATCGGGCGCGGGAAAATTGCTTCAGGCACGCTCGCAGGGGCATATTGAATCCGTCGAAGATCTGTTTCTCGCCGCCGGTCTTTCGCGTCAGGACATGAAGGCCCTTGCCGCAGCCGGCGCGCTCGAATCTCTGGCCGGGCATCGCCGCAGCGCGACCTGGAGCGTCGCGGGCATCGAATCGCACCCACCGCTGTTTGCGCATACGCCCATGATCGAAACCGGTGCCACGTTGGAAGCGCCAACCGAAGGCCAGGACATCGTCGCCGACTACGCCAGTCTCGGACTGAGCTTGCGCCGGCATCCATTGGCGTTGCTGCGGCCCCGCTTCGCGAAACTGAAAATGGCCACTGCCGAAGACCTGCGGCACGCGCCAAGCGGCAGAACCGTGTCCGTGGCTGGATTGGTCACCGGCCGCCAGCGACCCGGCACCGCCAGCGGCGTGATCTTCGTCACGCTGGAAGACGAAACCGGGCAGATCAATGTCGTGGTCTGGCGCGACATCTCGGAAAAACAGCGCCGCCCGCTACTGGCCGCGCGCCTCTTGGGCGTGCAGGGCCGACTGGAGCGTGAGGGCGAGGTCACCCACCTGATCGCCGGCCGGCTCACCGACTATTCCGTGCTGCTGGGAGAGCTTATCACCCAATCCCGGGATTTTCATTGACCCAGCCTCACCAGACAGACCAATCCCGGGGATACGTTCGCGCACAGCCCTTTGCGCCGATCAAAAGGCTCATTGACCACCGTAAAGCCTATCTTTACAATACACTTTGTGATCCGCTCCTTTCAGCATAAAGGAATCGAACTTTTTTTTCGGACAGGCAGCGCGTCGGGAATCCAGCCACACCACGCAAACAAGCTGCGCCTGATGCTGGGCGCCCTGGATCAAGCCACATCCGAAAGCGACATGAACGTTCCGGGATGGCGCCTCCACCGCTTGACCGGAAAACTCCATGGCTACTGGTCAGTCACGGTCAACGGAAACTGGCGGTTGATATTTCAATTTACCGACGGTGACGCGGAACTCGTGGAATACATGGACTATCACTGAAAGGTTACTCATGGCCCGCATGTACAACCCGCCGCATCCCGGTGAACTTCTCAAAGAGCATCTCGCGCAAATCAGCGTGACCGAAGCGGCGAAGAAACTTCGCGTCTCCCGGCAAACGCTATCAGCCGTTCTCAATGGGCGGGCCGGCATCAGCGCGGAGATGGCGCTTCGCCTCTCAATCGCACTCAACACGTCCCCGGATCTTTGGCTTGGCATGCAGATGCAATACGATCTCTGGCACGCGGAGCGAAAAACGCCCAAAGGCATTCAAAAGCTTGCCGCATAATCGCCGCTACCCTGGGTAGATTCGAACTTAACCATTGTCACCAGGCGTAAATCTCGGAAAAACTGCGCCGGCCCCTGCTCGGCACCACCCCGCTGGACGTGCAAGGCCGGCTGGAGCGCGAAGGCGAAGTCACGCACCTGATCGCCGGCCGGCTCACCGATTACTCTGCGCTGCTGGGCGAACTGATGGTCGCTTCACGCGACATCCACTGAGAGCAAACCTCTTTCAACGCAATGGACGCTAAGGAACGCAAAAGAATACGGAACGAAAAACACAAGATTCATACAAGCGCTGTTCTGTGTCCGGTCCAAGGATTGCATGCGTGCGACACAAGCATGCAGCGTGAGACAGTGTGCTGAAGCAATACCCTCAACAACGCATGTATTGCCACCTCTCAGATGAAAACAACAGTCACTTCCAAAAGTCAGGTTACCATTCCCAAGAAGATTCGGGACTTGCTCGGCATCAAAGTCGGCTCCGCAGTGGAATTTGAACTGACTCCCATCGGCGACGTATTGCTGCGCCATAGAAAATGCAAAGCGCAATGGCCGGTGTGCCGATTCGCGCGCCTGCGTGGTACGGCGAAGGTGAAGATGTGCACCGAGGAAATCATGGCACTCACGCGCGGCAAGGCCTCTCCCGTCCATTC
>JANNTE010000255.1:0-4272 GCA_031403365.1 Betaproteobacteria bacterium
CAACTCCACCAGTCCAGGTGCATCGAGGCCGTGGCGAACGGCGAAATCCGGCGCGTCGGCTTTTTGCGCAAACCGGTTCCACGGGCAGACCAGTTGACAGTCATCGCAGCCATAGATGCGATTGCCCATCAGCGGGCGCAGTGCCTCGGGGATCTCGCCCTTGTGCTCGATGGTCAGGTAGGAAATACAGCGTCGCGCATCCAACTGGTATGGAGCAATGATGGCCTGCGTCGGACAGATGTCAATGCAGCTCGTGCAGGTGCCGCAGTGCGCGGATTGCGCAACATCCACCGGTAGCGGCAAATCAGTATAAATTTCGCCGAGGAAAAACCAGGAACCGGCTTCGCGATTAAGCACCAGCGTGTGCTTGCCGCGCCAGCCCAATCCGGATTTCACCGCCAGTTCCACTTCCATGACCGGAGCGCTGTCGGTGAACACCCGATACTGCAACGGCGTGTGCGCGGCAATGCGCTCGCACAGCTTCTGCAGCCGCCCGCGCAACACCTTGTGATAGTCGCGCCCAAGCGCATAACGCGCCACGTACGCGCGGCTGCCATCGCGCAGGATTTCCCAGGGGTCGGCTGCCTGCTCCGGAAAATAATTCATTCTCGCGGTAATAACGCGCAGCGTTCCCGGCACCAGCTCGGCCGGCCGGGTACGCCGGGTGCCGTGCTCGGACAAATAATCCATGTCGCCCTGCCAGCCGCGCGCTAGCCACTCCTGCAAGCGCGCCTCGGCCACGCTCAAATCGCAGTCGGCGATGCCGACTTGCTGAAAACCGAGTTCCAGCGCCCATTGCCGGATTCGGGCCGTCAATTCGGCGGCGGCCGGTCCGGCCATGGCAGCACCGGCCGGCTCGTCCGCCGACAAACGGCGCGAATCGACGCCGGGTTCAGCGCGCGGCGGTTCGCGACTTGGCGGCGTCATCGGCGGAAGCATTCATGAGGAAATCGAGTTTACGCGTCTCGCCGTGCTGCATGACGAAAAAACGCTCCGGCGCCACACCGGCTCGTTCCAGCGCAGCGGCGAGTTTGCGCGGCGGTTCATCGAGCAACTCGTCGGTATGCCGGAAGGTGCCCCAGTGCATGGCGACCGCGTAGCGCGCATTGAGATCCTGCCGGGCACGCACGGCTTCCTCCGGATTCACATGCATTACGCTCATGAACCAGCGCGGCTCATAGGCGCCAATCGGCAGCGCGGCCAGATCGATGCGGCCGAAGCGCCTGCCGATGTCGGCCAGATCCTGCGAGTAACCAAAGTCGCCGCCGAAAAAGAAACGCAGGCGTGGATGCTCGACGACCCAGGAACCCCACAGCGTCTGGTTGGCATCCCAGGGCGTGCGCGCGCTCCAATGCTGTATGGGAACCAGCGTCAACTTCAGTCCCATATGATCCACACTGTCCCACCAATCCAGTTCGGTCACGTTGCTTATGCCCTGTAACCCAAACCAGTCCTTGAGTCCCAGCGGCACGAAGAACATCGGCGCGCCGCCTGTTTGCCGGTTCAGTTGTTTCACCGTTTTCAGGTCGAGATGATCGTAGTGGCTGTGGGAAATCACCACCGCATCGACTCGCGGCAGAGTATCGAAATTGAACGCGGGTGCGACATGGCGTTTCGGGCCGGCAAAGGACAGCGGCGAGGCGCGCTCGGTCAGATGCGGATCGGTGAGCAGATTGACGCCTCCGGCTTGCAGCAGGAAGGAGGCATGCCCGATCCAGGTCAGGGTGGGGTCCGAGCGATTACTCTTGAGGAAAGCGACATCCGGGGTAAGCAGCGGGAATCCGTATCCAGGCTTCGGGTCCGGCGCCACGTCCCCGGTCCAGCGCTGCCATTGCCACTTCCAGAAACTCTGCTTCGGCGCATGCGCATAGTTGTTGCGAAATCCGCTCTCGGTGTGGTGCGATTTCGCAGGATTATAATGAGAGTTGCTGCAACAGGCGTTAACGAAAAGTAGTGCGCTCGCGGCAAGAAGACAAATAACCAATCTGAATTTCATCGGCGGGACTTCAAAGAGGGTCGTGGCAGGGTGGCGATCCGCACCAGGCGATGCAAAGCAGCCCCGGCAGCAACATTAACGCAATTAAACAGAAACAGGGAGCGGCAAATGGCAGCAGGCAAGCGTAACAAGGCAGGCGTGATTGGGTTGGGCTCCATGGGTCTGGGTGTTGCCCGCACTTTGCTCAAAAAAGGTTTTGAAGTGCATGCCTTCGATGTGCGCCCGGAAGTCACCAAGGCCTTCGCCAAAGAAGGCGGCATCGCGGCGAAAAGCCCCGCCGAAGTCGGCCGTAATGTTCCTGTTGTCATCGTTCTGGTGGTCAACGCCGATCAGACCAACGAAGTGCTGTTCGGCAAGGATGGCGCCGTCTCCACGCTAGCCAAAGGTTCGGTGGTCATCGCCAGCAGCACCGTCGCACCCGAGTTCGCGGTTGACCTTGGCAAACGCCTTGCGGCCAAAGACCTGATGCTCATCGACGCCCCGGTTTCCGGCGGCGCTGCGCGCGCTGCCAAGGGCGAACTGTCCGTCATGGGTTCGGGCGCAAAAGCTGCGTTCAAGAAAGCCGATGCCGTTCTCAAAGCCATGGCCATCAAAGTGTATGAACTGGGCGACGCAGCCGGAACCGGATCGAAAGTGAAGATGATCAACCAGCTTCTCGCCGGCGTACACATCGCGGCCGCGGCGGAAGCCATCGCGCTCGGTATTCGCACCGGCGCCGATCCGAAAGTCATCTACGAAGTCATTTCCAACAGCGCCGGTTCGTCCTGGATGTTCCAGAACCGCGTACCGCATATTCTCGACGGCGACTACACGCCGCTGTCCGCCGTGAATATTTTCGTCAAGGATCTCGGCATCGTCCTCGACTCCGCCAAGAAGATGACCTTCCCGCTTCCCATCACCGCCGCCGCCCACCAGATGTTTCTCGCCGCCGCAGGTGCCGGGCTGGGCTACGAGGACGATATCTCGGTGGTAAAGGTGTATCAGGCTTTGTCGGGCATCAAGCTGCCGACAAAAAAAAGAGCCGGCAAGTCCTGAATTTCGCGTCGATCGGAAGGTGATGAAAAGCAGGCTATCGCCCGGCCGGCTGCGGTTCAGCGTCTTCGTTCTTCAGTCTTCGCGCCGTCAAGGCGATGACGTCGGCCACGGCTTACTCAGATTCGATCGTTTTCCAGCGCACTCTCCAACTTGCGCAGCACGTCCACGACGTTCCACAGATTTGGATTGATTTCCACCGCGCGCCGGAAATACTCGGCCGCCTTGCGGTTCTGTCGCCGCTCAAACCAGATGCGGCCGCAGCTTTCCAGCGCGCCGAAGTGATAAGGGTTGAGGTCGATCGCCCGCAAGTAGTCAGCCAGTGCCCGCGCATCGTCGCCAGCCTGATCCCACGCATCTCCGCGACGATTCCAGGCCTCCGCGAACTCCGGTCGCAAGGCAATGACGTCATTTAATTTCTCGATTGCCGCTTGTGGTTCATTCAAGGTGATGAGCGCAATGCCGGCCTGGAACAGCGGATCGACATTGGAGTCCCCGGCGCGCATCCATATTCCCCAGACGGAGATTTCGGCCATGCCACGGATCAATTCCTCCTCGTCCCACAAGGCCGCCAGCAGCACCGGGACGTCTTCCATGGTACCGATCTCCGCCAGACGTCCATAGGCAAGGCGGCGCTGGTCGATCTGCGGGCTGCGCGTCTGCTCGAGTGCCCGCCCGCGATCGAGCGGAGTCCAGTCACGGCCCGCTGCGGGCGGGGCAGCTCCCGCCAGCAGGAGAAGCGTCGCGACCAAACCCGCATTGAGCCAGCCGCGCCCACGCGCCGAAAATTCCAGACCAGTTCTCAAGATTGCTGCACGCATTGGCTTACCTCGCCGGTTCAACCGGAACAAAATATTGCTCAAATGAATCGGCCGTCGCGCCTGTTCAGGATCTCGCGAATGGCGCTGATCGAGGCTCTCACGCCGTCCATGTTGGGATTGATGGCCAGGGCTTGCTCGAAGGAATTCAGGGCGCCCGGCAAATCGCCTTTGCGCAGATAAATTTGTCCGTACCCCGCAAGCACGCCGAAATGAAGCGGGTTTCTCTTGAGCACTTCATGGCAATCGAGCAGCGACAAATCGTTTTCTCCGAGCAGGAAATAAACCGTGGCACGTTTGTTCCAGGCTTCTGCGAAATCCGGCCGCAAAGCGATCACGCGGCTGAAAGCGTCCACCGCGGGTTTCAGCTGCCCTTCGCGCATGTGCGTCAGGCCGACTTCGAACATCTGATCGGCGGCGGCATCG
>JANNTE010000256.1:0-26088 GCA_031403365.1 Betaproteobacteria bacterium
GGAGACCATTTCTCTGTAGCCACTGGTGGTTGAGCGGCGGCGGAAATTGTCCACAACCGGGATGGTATTCAAGCTCGGATCGTACCAACTATCGCACCCCTCTGCAGGAGTGGCTACGAGTATTTTAAGTCGCGCGAGGGATCGAGCTCGAAGGTCATGCCGAACCGCTTCGAGGTGTTGGGCTTGATGAATTTCTCGATGAACTTGAGGTGGAACGGATCATCACCGACGAGGGCGAGCTTTTCCATGGAATCGACCTCGTAGGAGTAGAAGAACTGCCACTGAGATTCGAGGTCGAGGTTCCTTCCGGAGCGCACGCTGAGTGGTCCATTTTGCCGGCGGCACGTTGTTGGCCATGGCCGCGTTTTCAGCCGGCAAGCCGAATGCATCCCAGCCCATCGGTTGCAGTACGTTAAAGCCGCGCACGCGGTGATAGCGCGAGAGCACGTCGCCTATGGTGTAATTACGCACATGGCCCATGTGCAATTTGCCCGATGGATAGGGAAACATCGAAAGGCAGTAATACTTGGGCTTGTCGGAAGCGTCGATCGCGCGGAAGGATTTCTTGTCCGCCCACTCGTTTTGTACAGTCCGTTCGATTTCGGCGGGTTGATATTGCGGCTGCATGAGAGCATTACAAAGCGTTGAAAAGTCATGAATTATAACTTCGGGCTGTCACATCCGTTGCGTGTTCTCGCGCGTATGATCAATATCGATAGTTCCCATCATGGAGATAACTCAATGTTGTTGCGTAGCGGACTCTTTGTTCTGTTATTGACTGCGGGCGCGCTGGCGCATGCCGCGCCCGATGCCGTCGTCGAAGGCGTGCAATCGCCTGCGTGGATGTCTCGCGACGGAAAACGCCAGCCGCTTGCCATCGGCACCGAGTTGCGGCGCGGCGACGAATTGGCGACCGGCGGCAACTCGCGCCTGCTGCTGCGTCTGGGCGATGGCAGCACGGTGAAGCTCGGTGAGAACGGCACGCTCAAACTGTCCGACCTTACACAGAAGCGCAAGGCGAGTTTTCTGGCGGCGACATTGAACGTGGTAGAAGGCGCTTTCCGCTTTACGACTGCGGCGGTGCTGAAGAATCGCTACTCCCGGGATATCGTTGTCCAGTTTCCAACCCTGACCGCCGGCATCCGCGGCACCGACATCTGGGGCAAGAACCTGGGTGACAAGGAAGTGGTGGTGTTGATCGAAGGCAAGATCACGGTGACTCGCGCCGGTGAGAAACCGTTGCAGATGAAAGATCCGTTGACCTATCTCCAGGCCCCCAGAACCGGGCCCTCGAGCGTGGAAGAAGTTCCGATTGAACAACTCAATGCCTGGGCCGCCGAAACGGAAATTGCCGAAGGTTCCGGAGCCTTGCGCACCGGCGGAAAGTGGAAGCTGTACCTCGGCAGCTTTGATCGGCAAACAGAAGCTCTCGCCACTTACGACCGCCTGCGCCACGAAGGATACCCGGTGCGCATTCTGCCCCGGCAGGACGAAACCGGTACGCAGTACCGGTTGCGCCTCGCGGGATTTTCATCCCAGGCCGAAGCTAATGCGCTGGGCGCGCGCCTGAAGCAGGGTGATCCACGGCTCGACCCGGTGGCATCGATTCAGTAGGGACTTTGCCCACAGGCGTAATCCGGCCGGTCTCGAACACGGCCGGAGGCGCGCTCGGCGACACGCAGCAGAGCAATTCACGGCCGTTGATGCGACAGCATTTATAATCGCGCATCGCAACCGCAGTCCGAAATTCCGCATGTCGCTTCTCGATGGACTCAATCCGCAGCAGCTCGAAGCCGTTACGCTGCCCCACCAGTCGGCGCTGATCCTCGCCGGCGCCGGATCCGGCAAAACCCGCGTGCTGACCACGCGTATCGCCTGGCTGATCCAGACCGGCCAGATCGGTCCGCAGAGTCTGCTGGCGGTGACCTTTACCAACAAGGCCTCGCGCGAGATGCTGATTCGCATTTCCGGAATGCTGCCGATCAACACCCGCGGTATGTGGGTCGGCACTTTTCACGGACTGTGCAATCGTTTTTTGCGCGCACACCACCGCGACGCCGGTTTGCCGCAGACCTTTCAGATCCTGGATTCGGCCGACCAGCTGGCGATGGTCAAGCGCGTGATGAAGTCGATGAACATCGACGACGAAAAATATCCTCCGAAGCAGGCGCAGTACTTCATCAACAATGCCAAGGAACAGGGGCTGCGAGCCGCGAGAGTCGAAGCGTTCGACGATTTTTCGCGCAGGCTGGTTGCGGTTTACGAAACCTACGATGCGCAGTGCAACCGCGAAGGCGTGGTGGACTTCGCGGAACTCCTGTTGCGCTGCTTTGAATTGCTGTCAAGGAACGAGATCCTGCGCGAGCACTATCGAGCCCGCTTCAAGCACATTCTGGTCGACGAATTCCAGGACACCAACCGGCTGCAATACTTCTGGCTCAAGCTGCTGGCTGGGCCGAACAACAGTATTTTCGCCGTCGGCGACGATGATCAGTCCATATATGCCTTTCGCGGTGCACGCGCCGGCAACATGCTCGATTTCGAGCAGGACTTCCATATTGAGCGAGTCATCAAGCTGGAACAGAACTACCGCAGCCAGGGCAACATTCTGGATGCCGCCAATGCGCTGATACGCAACAATCGCTCCCGGCTCGGCAAGAATCTGTGGACATCGCAAGGCAGCGGCGAGCCGCTTCGGCTATATGAAGCAGTGACCGATTTCGAAGAGGCTGCCTATATTCTTGAAGAAGTGAGACAGTTGAAGAACGAAGGCACCGCGCTTTCCGATATCGCCCTTCTGTACCGTTCCAACGCGCAGTCGCGGGTACTGGAGCATGCGCTGTTCAGCGCGGGTGTGTCTTATCGCGTTTACGGCGGCCTGCGTTTCTTCGAGCGCCAGGAAATCAAACACGCGCTGGCTTACCTGCGGCTCAATGCAAATCAGGATGATGACGGCGCCTTTCTAAGGGTGGTGAATTTCCCGACGCGCGGCATCGGTGCGCGCGGCATCGAGCAGTTGCAGGAAGTTGCCGCCGGACGCGGGATATCCCTCTGGCAGGCGGCCTGTGCCAATACGCTGACCGGAAAGGCCGGCACCAGCATCGCGGCTTTCGTGCGACTGATCGAATCGATGCGCAGCGCCTGTGAAAATTTGCCGCTGCCGGAAATCATCGACCATGTGGTTGAAACCAGCGGGCTGACTGCGTTTTATCAGAACGAACGTGAAGGCGCAGACCGGATCGAGAACCTGGCCGAACTGACCAACGCGGCGGCAGCCTTCGTTGCGACCGACGGGCCCATCGCGCAGGTTACCGAAGATGGTGAGATACAGGCTCAGGGTAACGCAGCACTGGCGGCGTTTCTGGCGCACGCGTCGCTGGAAGCGGGCGAGCATCAGGCCGGGCCCGGCGCCGATGCATTGCAACTGATGACGGTACATTCCGCCAAAGGGCTGGAGTTTCACGCTGTGTTTATCACCGGCCTGGAGGAGGGACTGTTCCCCCACGAGAACAGCGCATCCGAAGAAGATGGACTGGAGGAAGAACGTCGACTGATGTATGTGGCGCTTACGCGCGCGCGACGGCGGCTGTATCTCACCCACACGCAAACGCGCATGCTGCACGGGCAGACGCGCTACAACGTGGCTTCGCGCTTTCTCGAAGAACTGCCCGAGCAGTTGATCAAACGTGTCAACACAACCAAGTATTCCGGCTTCGTCAGCGCCCCGGGTTTCTCGGCGGGATTTTCGGCGGAATTCGATGCGGGAAGCACGGCAAAACCGCCAAAAATCGAAACCACGGTTTCCGGCTGGCGTGTCGGACAGAACGTGGTGCATGCAAAATTCGGCACCGGCGTGATCATCAACGCCGAGGGTCGCGGCGCGGACGCGCGTGTTCAGGTCAATTTCCGCAACGCGGGCGTGAAGTGGCTGGCGCTCGAATACGCCAAGCTCGTGGCGGCCTGACCCTGGTCCGCGCTACGCCTGCGCCGGTGCAGCCGCGGCAGCCGCGAACACATCGCGGTAGCTGGTGTAAGTAGAGAGCACCATCACTGGAATCCAGAGCGCCATTCCGAGGCCGAAGGGCATCAGGGCGGCTATCAGCAGCAGCACGTTCCAGATACCGTAAATCAGGAAAGCCGGCATATTGCGCAGGCAGGCGCGGAAGCTTTCGCCCATTGCGGCGAAAGGCAGCTGGTTGTCGAGCATCACCCGGGTGGGCGAAAACCATGTGGCCATCATGAGGGGCACGAACATGGTCAGACCAACCAGCATGACCATCAACATGCGGCTTGCGACCTCGGGCGTAACTCTGGCCGGATCAATGCTGCCAATACCCGCTTCCATGACGGCGTTCAGTTCCTCCCCTCCCAGCATTCTCATCACACCGGAGACTACAAGTTCGCCAACCATGTAGACCCCGCCGACGGCAATGAGATTGGAGGTGTTCTGGTGAAAGCCGCGAAACAGGTGGGCAATTTGAATTTCCTTCCCGGATTCGAGATCCTTTGCTGCACACATCAAGCCGCCGAGAAACAGTGGCGTCAGCAAATAGAACAGGCTGGGGCCGATAACCGGCAGCATGCCCAGAACGAAACCGATGAGCATCAGGAGAAGGTGCAGAACAATCCAAGTCAGTGGATTCTTTCTGAATAGCGCAAAAGCGCCAACGATCCACTGCCAGCCGCGCGCGGGAGAAACAATATTCATCTTATTGAGCATTCCAAAAAACATGACAGAGCACGCATATTCCCCCGTTACCCTCACCCTCGGTCCCTCCAAACGGGTACTCCCGGCTGCGCCTGGGTATCCCGGAGGGAGAGGGAAGACAAGCCCTTCTCCCGCTGGGACAAGGGCACACTTGAAGCGGAGCAGAAGGGTTGGGATGAGGGAAGGAATGTGTCATGAAATAAGGAAAGATCAATAGTCGGGATTTTTTCGCGGCCCCACGCTCAGACTGAGCCGGCGCGGTGATTGAACAGAATCCGCCGAAAACGTTCCGGATCGTGCTTGTGAGTGAGTTCTCCGGGGCGCGGCAGATGGAAATCATACAGCCTCGACACCCAGAATCGCAGTGCGCCCGCCCGTAGCATCCAGGGCCAGGCCGCATGTTCCTGATCGGTGAAGGGGCGCACCGAAAAATAAGCCTCGAGCAGCGCGTTGGCACGCACCGGATCGAGCCGGGCATCGGCATCAATGCACCAGTCGTTAACCGTGATTGCCACGTCATAGACAAAACAGTCGACGCAGGCAAAATAAAAATCAATGAATCCGCCTACCCGGTCGCCATCGAACAATACGTTGTCGCGAAACAAGTCGGCGTGCACCACGCCGCGCGGCAAGCCTTCATGACTGCACTGCGCCTGAAAGCGGATCTCCGACTGAAGAAGCGCCGCATCTTCGGCCTTGAGAAAGGCATAGATCTCGGGCGCGCAGGCGCTCCACCAGGTTGCGCCACGAAGGTTGTCCAGGTGCCCGGGATAAGTGCGTCCTGCCAGATGCATTTCCGCCAGGACTTCGCCTACACGCGCGCAATGCACCGGCGCGGGCTCGAAGACCGGGCGGCCGGACAGGCAGGTGACAATCGCCGCCGGTTTGCCGTTGATTTCTCCAAGCAGCTCGTTTTGCAGGTTCGCGATCGGCTTCGGGCAGGGAAGCCCATGACTCGACAGGTGTGCCATCAGGTTCAGATAAAACGGCAGCTCCTTGCGGGTCAGTTTTTCAAACAGTGTCAGCACGAAACGGCCGTGCGTGGTGGTCACAAAATAGTTTGTGTTTTCGATGCCGGAGAGAATCCCCTCCAGCGACGTCGGCAAACCGATCGAGTAGTTTTTCAGCCAGGCCGACAGTTGCTCGGGGGTGACCGTTGTAAAAACCGACATCGCAGAAATTCAGAGATTCAGTTGGGCTTCGCGCTCGGCGGTACTGGGTTCGAAGCCGCGTTTTTCGTAGTGATCGAATATGGCTGTGACGACTTTCTCCGGCTCGTCGATCAGTTGAATCAATCCCACGTCCTCCGCGCCGATCATGCCTTCGCTCACCATACGGTCCTTGATCCAGTCGATCAGGCCTTTCCAGTAGGAGGACTGCATGAGAATGATCGGGAATCGACGTATTTTCCCGGTTTGCACCAGTGTCAGGGCTTCCATCAGTTCGTCCATGGTGCCAAAGCCGCCCGGCACCACGACGTAGGCGCAGGCAAACTTTACGAACATGACCTTGCGCACGAAGAAACGCGAAAAACTCTGGCTCACGTCCTGATATTGATTGGAACTCTGCTCATGAGGCAATTGGATGTTCAGCCCGATGGAGAGAGAGCGGCCCGCGAATGCGCCCTTGTTTGCCGCCTCCATGGCGCCAGGCCCGCCGCCCGAGATCACGCTGAAGCCTGCGTCAGACAAGCGTCGCGCGACATCTTCGGTGAGTTGATAGTAGGGGTGGCTGCGGGCAATGCGCGCGCTGCCGAAAATGCTGACCGCGGGGCGGATATGCGCCAGACGTTCCGTCGCCTCGACAAACTCTGACATAATTCCGAACACCCGCCAGGATTCCTTTGCCGACCAGGCTTTCTCGACCAGTTCGGGGGCAAGCGGTACCGGGACCTTCTGTTTTTCGCTCATATTCTGGAATCTTCCGCCTGGATTTTCCGCACAGATCGTCTATGAAAACATTGGTTCTGGTTGATGGGTCTTCGTACTTGTACCGCGCCTTCCATGCATTGCCTGACCTGCGTAACCGGCACGGCGAACCAACCGGTGCCATCAAGGGCGTGCTCGGCATGCTGCAAAAGCTGCGAAAGGAGACAGCGGCGGATTATATAGCCTGCGTATTCGACGCAAAAGGAAAGACCTTTCGCGACGATTGGTATCCGCAATACAAAGCCAATCGGCCGTCGATGCCGGAGGATCTGGTCAAGCAGATCGAACCTCTGCACGACAGCATCCGCGCGCTGGGCTGGCCGCTGCTTATGATTGAAGGCGTGGAAGCCGACGATGTCATCGGTACGCTGGCGAAACAGGCCGAAGCACTCGGCGTTCTGACCATCATTTCCACCGGCGACAAGGACATTACGCAGCTCGTCAACCCGATGGTGAAGTTGGTCAATACCATGTCCAGCGAAAATCTGGATGAACCGGGGGTCGAGCGCAAGTTCGGGGTTAAAGCCGCGCAGATGGTGGACTATCTCACCCTGGTCGGCGACAGCGTGGACAACGTGCCCGGGGTCGAGAAAGTCGGCCCGAAGACCGCGGTGAAATGGCTGGTTCAGTATGGGTCGCTGGATGAAATCATCGCCCATGCGCAGGAAATCACCGGCGTGGTCGGCGAGAACTTGCGCAAGGCCCACGACTGGTTGCCGACTGCGCGCAAACTGCTCACGATCAAGTGCGATGTCGAGCTGCCAGTCGTGCTCGAAGAGCTGAAACCCAAACCACAGGATGAAGCGAAGCTGGTGCCGTTGTTCGAACGGCTGGAGTTCAAGTCGTGGTTGCGTGAACTGCAGGGGCGAGGCGCGGCGGGTGAGGCAGGAGAAAAGGAATCAGCCGTCTCCACCGCTCTTTCCTCGACTGTCGTTCCTCGTCCCCCGATGGAGCGCCACTACGAAACCATACTCACCGACGCCGCGCTGGCCGTCTGGCTCGAAAAAATCGTCTCCGCACCCCTGGTTTCCATTGACACCGAAACCACCGGGCTGGACCCGATGAGTGCGCGGCTGGTCGGCATATCGCTATCGGTCGAGGCTGGCCACGCCGCCTATATTCCAGTCGGGCATAACTACGCCGGGGCGCCGGATCAGCTACCGCTCGAACGGGTTTTGTCCCGGCTCAGGGCCTGGCTGCAAGACCCGCAACGGCGCAAACTCGGACAGAATCTGAAGTACGACAAGCATATATTTGCCAATCACGGCATTTTGCTCGCCGGCATCGAGCACGACACCTTGCTGCAGTCCTACGTTCTGGAAAGTCATCTCTCGCACGACATGGACAGCCTCGCCAGCCGCCATCTCGGCGCCAAGACCATCACCTACGACGAAGTGACCGGGAAGGGTGCGAACCGCATCGGCTTCGAACAAGTGGCCATCGAGCGCGCCAGCGAATACGCCGCCGAGGACGCCGACATCACACTGCAATTGCATCAGACGTTGTTTCCGCGTGTCGAAAGCGATGGCAAGCTGCTGCATGTCTACCGCGATATCGAAATTCCGGTTTCGGACGTGCTGTTCACCATGGAACGCAACGGCGTATTGCTCGATACCGGGTTGCTGGATGTGCAAAGTGGTGAGCTCGGCGCCAAGATGATGGAGCTGGAGCAACAGGTCTACCAGCAGGCCGGCCAGCCCTTCAATCTGAACTCACCCAAGCAATTGCAGGAAATACTGTTCGAGCGCCAGGGTCTGCCGGTAAAAAAGAAAACCCCCGGCGGCCAGCCCTCCACCGATGAAGATGTGTTGCAGGAGCTGGCGCTTGATCACCCTCTGCCCAAACTGATCCTCGAATATCGCAGCCTGTCGAAACTGAAATCGACTTACACCGACAAGCTGCCGCGCATGGTCAATGCGCAAACCGGGCGCGTGCATACCAATTACGCGCAAGCTGTGGCGATTACCGGTCGGCTCTCCAGCAACGATCCGAACCTGCAGAACATCCCGGTGCGCAGCGCCGAAGGCCGCCGCATCCGCGAGGCGTTCATCGCTGCGCCAGGCGCAGTCATCGTGTCGGCGGACTATTCCCAGATCGAGTTGCGCATCATGGCGCATCTGTCCGGCGATCCGGGGTTGCTGCGCGCCTTCGCTGCCGGCGAGGACGTGCACCGCCATACCGCGGCGGAGATTTTCGGCGTCGAATCGGCATCGGTTACCGGCGAGCAGCGCCGCTACGCGAAGGTCATCAACTTCGGCTTGATCTACGGCATGTCCGCATTCGGACTGGCTTCCCAGCTTGGCATCGAACGCGCCGCCGCGCAGCAGTACATGGAGCGCTACTTTCTGCGTTATCCGGGCGTCAAGGACTATATGGAGCGCACGCGCGAGTCGGCGCGAAGTCTGGGCTACGTGGAGACCGTATTCGGACGCCGGCTCTATCTCCCCGAGATCAGGGGTGGCAACGGTCCGCGCCGGCAGGGCGCCGAGCGCGCCGCCATCAATGCGCCGATGCAGGGAACCGCGGCAGACCTGATCAAGCTGGCAATGATCGCCGTTCAGGCCTGGATTTCAAACTCGGGAATCGCATCCCGGCTGATCATGCAAGTGCATGATGAACTCGTACTCGAAGTTCCGGATTCGGAAATCGATTCGGTAAAAACTGAACTGCCGAGACTCATGAACGGTGTGGCGAAACTCGATGTGCCGCTTGCCGTCGATGTCGGCGTGGGGCCGAACTGGGAAAAAGCGCACTGAAGCGTCAGGCTGTTCGAACCAGCGTAATGGCTTTTTCCGGGCACGCGGCTACACACAACCCGCAAGCATGGCAGGCATCGGCGTTGGAGGCGAAGGCCTGCTGCCAGCGGTGGGCGAAACCCTTGAGCTTGCCGCGCAGACTCAGCCCGCGCCGTAGCTCCGGTGTGACCGTCGCAATGCTGAAGACCTGGTAAGGACACACTGCGACGCACGCCTTCTTGCCTTCGCAGCGATTCCTGTCGATCACCGGGCGCATAACACCGGGCGGCTGCTTGCAGTCTGTCTGCGTAGTGTTCATGACGCGTTTTCTCAAGAAGGCTGCACATCTTCAGGATCCGAGCGCCTGAATGGCATGACATTAAGCCACACTTCCGCCCAAGAAAAAGCCCCGCTGCCGGGGCTCTTTGTTGGGAACATGGCTTACTTGCACGGGAAAGCATCAAGGTCGACCAGGTTCAGGCATGGATTCCATGCCCACCTCATCAGTCGTCGGAGTCGTCACCCTCGTGCTCCTGGTGCAGACTTTCGATCTTGTACAAAGTAGTAGTGCGCGAGATCTCATTCGCAATCACCAGGTAAAAATTGTCCCGGTACCGGTAGGCGACCAACCCTTCCGGCGAAACATCACCGGCGGTGACAATCATGTCCACAAAGCGGACGTCGGTCGGCTTGCTGATGTCGAATACGGCCACCGCGCCCGTGGTAGTGCGCTCGAGGCCGACGAAAGCATAGGTGCGCCCGGCAATATCAAGCAGCGCCACGCCTTCCGGTTCAACGCCCTTGTCGCGGCTGCGGCCGTCGTCGTAAATGCCCAGTTCGGCGGCTTTCTTATCGAGGATGTCTCCACTGTCGTAGACGATTTCCCCGTGGTGATTGCGGATGGAGAATGAGCGCGCGCCAGCCGAGTACAGATTGCCGGGGGAAGAATCGGTGCTGGTTACGCGCAGACGGTTCAGCGGGGCTACGGCGCCGAAGGTGCTTGCGGCGACGCGATCGGCATTGTCTTCGCGGAAGTCGCCTTCGTTCGCCATCACCAGATAGGTATCTCCGCGCCACTTGTAGGCAGCAACCGTGTCCGGCATGTAGAGTCCTTTGACGACGGGAGAAACAAAACTCACGCTGGCGTTGTCCAGCGGATCGATCTGGTTGCCTGGCAGGCTGAAATCCTTCGCGCCGAGACCAATAACCTTGATGAACTCGTTGTGCTCGAGATCCAGTATGCCGATCGCGTTGGCCTCCTGAAGCGTTACGTAAGCCCTCTTGCCGTCATCATCCAGCGCGATGTATTCGGGCTCGAAATCCATTCCGGTATTGGCCCGGACGTTGTCGCCGCTGACTGGAACACCGGCCAGCGTGGCCGTGGCAATGACCCGGCGGGTTTCCATGTCGATGATGCTCACGCTGCCCGCCGGATCGGGGCTCACATAGGGCGTGTCGGCGATCGCGTTGGGAGTCCCCTCATTGGCAACCAGCAGCTTGCGGCCATCGCGGGTAAAGGCAAGCATGTCCGGCAATGGCCCGACCGGAACCGCATTGACCCGCCCGCTGGGCAATCGCCGCTTGGTATCGTAAAACAAGACCAGGCCCGGATTGCGCCGGTCAGTCGGTGCTTCGATGGCAAAGGCCGCGAGTCCCTTGTGGATCGCGATGCTATTGATTGCACCGTAACCAGAAATGTCGATGTGTTCGACCAGTCCTCCGGTGGCCGCATCCAGCACGTCTACGCCAACCACGCCTGCAACCCAAATGGTATTGGTTCTGCGGTCAAATGCAGCTGCCTCCGAACTTTGACCGGGGGTGACGGAATGACTGTAGGTCCACAGCTTGCTGAAAGAAATCCCGCGAGCGGCTGGATCGGATGCCAGCACGCTGGCGGGAAACAAGGCAGCGGCTGCCGCCAACATGAAAACAAATCTGTTCACAATGACTCCTTGAGATACCGGTTGATCGACCCCAGCCAATTTCCGTTGGAAATATCCGGAAACGGGATCCCTGCGGCCGTCAGTGCGCTGGTGCGACGACGCCGGGAAGCGCGAGGAAGGCGCATTCTTCCCTTGGCAAATGAAAATTTGATGACAGGCTGTTGTTCTACGGTCAATCAGATTGGCCGGGATTACCGCAAACCAGACCGGTGCGGCGGGTGGCTCCGGGTTCACGCCAGCCGCTGCGAAGCGGGCACGGATCATCGTCGGTGGTTTCTTCTGAAGTACAAAACCAACGGCCTCGGAGCTACTGGCAGCCTGTCGGACTCCGGTGTTCGATCGCGAAACGGTGGGGCAGTGAGAAGGGATATTGACGATATCGACGCAGATGTCGGGAATGTGCAAGGAGAAAGCGGCGAAATATGGACCGCTCTCCCGCCGTTGCAGCCGAATCATCCTGAGTGCGACAGGCTGCCAACCACACCGGATCGGTGTTTGTTTTTCCCGATCGGGTTCGTCACCAACTTCGTGCCGGACATCCCCGTCATCGGCAGAACACCGATGGCTTTCAACTGTCATCAGCAATCCGCCAACGCACTCACCTTCACCAACAGTGTTCGCAAAACCCCGGTTAGCTCAACCTGCTCCCGTGCGGCGGCACTGGGTACGGACGTTCACGGCGGCGGCGCTGCAGCGCCTTGAGCGTAGGTTGCGACGTTTTCCGGAACAACGACCCATGGCAGCCTGGATTGAAGCCAGATGTGCCGATCGATCTTGAACCAGGCCGGGTCGTCGAAGGTTCCCGCAGCAACGGCGCGCATGCCGGGCCGCAACTCTGAAACATGCGAGAGCGTTGTGCCGCATTTCGGGCAGAAGCTCATTCGCAGCCAGCGACCAGACACATCCGAGCGGTGCTCGACTTCCTTCAGCTCCCCTTGCAGAATTTCGACAGCTTCTTCCTTGAAGGAAGCCAGTACCGCAAACGCACTGGCGAGTCTCTTCTGGCAAAACCGGCAGTGACATACCGTGCCGACGGCAGGAGAGCCATGTACGCGGTATCGCACGGCGCCGCAAGCGCAGCCGCCCTCGTGGGTGTCACTCATCGAACCTCCCGGTTGAATAAAAACACTGTCTGAACTGTGCCGCCTGGCGCCGGCCGGTCAGACCGCCGACCTCAGGTAGGGCAGCCCAGACCTTTTGATGTACAGCGTGCATCCTGCGGCGGATCGGGGATGATGCCCTGAACCCGCCGGGAGGCGCAACCAGCACCCTGCAGAGTACGCCCGGACTTCATCGGAAAACTCACCCTCGAGCACGAACAACTCGGCGCCTTGCTCATAGGAAATGATTCCAAGGTCTGCTTTCGGCCCCCAACGCTCGAGGCGCATCAGGTCCGAGAAGCCGGCTTGCTGGTAGAGCGGCTTGTGAGCCACGGCCGGATTCGAGCCGGGCTCCCACTCCAGCTTGCGGGTGTCGACAGCGACGTGGCACCGGTCCCGGCCCGGGAATTGCCGCAGCTTCACAAACAGGACGCAACCGGACTCAGAAAAGGGGGCGTGGCGAAAGCCCTCTGGATTGAGCAGAAACGTACCCGCAGGCCAGTCCCCGTGTTCGTCGGAGAACACGCCTTCGAGCACCAGAATCTCCTCTCCCTGCGGGTGATCGTGCATCGGAAACCTCGACGCCGGCTCGTAGCGCACGACAGAGGTGACCTGGCCCGATTCCGAAGGCCCCACCAGGTGGACTCGCTTTCGCCAGACCGACCCGCTCGGACTCGACGTCCACTCCATCAGAGTCGTGTCGACGACGGCCCGGACAGAAAGATTTCCGTTGATCACCTCTCCCATCGAGTTCTCTCCTTGGCGAGATCCGGTCAACAACTATTGGAGGAATGAAATCCTGACTGCTGCTCTGAATGATTAGACGCAAGCTCCAATGCACGTTTAATCTCCGATGTGAACGTGGCGCCAAGTCCGATTTGCCGTTCTTCGTACCACAACGCCGCAGCGTCAAACTCGGCTCGCGATGCGCGGCGAAAGACGACCCTCAAGGTCATCTATTCAAGCGGGCGGTGATAGAGGACTGAACTTCTTCCCAAGAAACGACATCGTCAGGATTAGCTTCGTGGTCCGCAAGGCGACGATCGAGTTCGGCGCGTTGAGCATCTGTAAGCGGGGTAGCAGCAGCAATACTATCCCAAAGCTCTTCAACCAGAATCAGGCGATCTGCAACGCTGCAGCCTGTCGACACCAAGTGACTTTAGTGAAACGCTCATGGTGACCTCTTACCAATAACGCGATGACACCAAATTCATTCTAGGATCGACAAATAAGCTCATAACGAAGTAGTAGAAAAACCATTCCGCAATCTTGGCCCTGTCATTGGCATCCTGCCATATCTGTCCATCGAGATGTTGTGGAAACAAATGCACGATGCCCCGCTACAAGCGAATCGACACCGGCATGAAGTTTCTGCCCATTGATCTGTCCGTTCAATTGCGGCGCAAATCACAATCCCTAGCGAAAGCGTTTCCCATACAGACCCGTTCTCATGTTCCGGGCTTCTTGAACAGCGGATTGAACCGACTCTTCGAGTCATCTCAATCCTTATGTGTCAGGCCGAATTCAAGCTCCGCTACGCGGCTTGCAGCATGAATTCGACCTTCACTGCTTCGTACGGAAATTCGATTGCTCCGCTGTCGGTGCGCTCCACAAGCCCGGCGTTCAGTAGAGCGGTGACATCACCGTGAACTGCTTTCACGTCGCGGCCCACGCGCCGCGCCGCCTCTCGAATCGATACTGGACCCGCACCACACAGCGCTTTGAGAAGCTCCCATCGCTTTGCGGTTAGAACCTCCCACAACAACTCCGGGGTGGCGAAGCTGATTCGAGCAACCTTTCGGCTTTTTCCAGATTTCCAGCCCTGCACGAAATCGGCCATCGATTCTGCCGGTGCCCGGACATCAAGGATTACGGTTTTCACGGTTCCACCTCGCAATGTCTTTCTGGAAGTCGGCGACCAGCTGCTCTGCGTTTACGAAACCGTATTCAGTTTCTTTGCTTCCGAAATGACGATGATCGCCTTTACGACGTTCGTTGTCGTAACGTACGACGCAGACGCCGTTCACGACGTAAGCCAAGCGGTATTTGAACCGGTGCTTCGAACCTTCAACTGGGGCCGGCAGCTGCCACAGCACGAGTTCGGCGAACGAGACCTCGGAATAGACGATGCGGTTTCGGACCAGCAGCGTTGCCTTCATGTTGGAGAGAGTACCAACAGAGGAATTATGATGTCAAGAACTCCAACGTAACGGGCTGCTGGCTATGCGGACGAACGTCTTGGTGAACGGACGGGCCGCTTTTACCCGTCCGCTCCACTTGGAGACTGCATGGTTACCGCCCATGCACGACGAGCGACGGGAATAGTGCGGTGACGAAGTCTTCCCGCGCCGTCAGTAGTAAAGTGACAAGCCCAGATACGGTCCGCGCAGTGCGGGGCTGTCGTGTGCGGCAATGTGGCGATAACCCGCGCGCAGTCCTGCGAAGCGGCCAAGCCAGCCGATTGCGAGGTCGTAATCGGACACGCGATGACCATTGATTTCCGCCCACGCGGGGCGAAATTCCACAGCGCCCCAATCAAAGACGCGCCATTTCATGGGAATGGTCAGAGACGGGCCGGAGTTTCGGCTATCGCCTTCAATGACCAGCGCGCCGATACCAAATGCGAGTTCAACACCGGGCTGGGTTGCCCCTCGCAACAACAGGTGAGTCTGGTCCATTCGCAGGACGTCGGCCGGATGTCGTTCATCGAGCCGCGTTGAGCGGTGATGCAACGCATAGTGCCGCAGGCCGATTTCGAGGCCGGCGTCGCGGCCGGTGACATCGGAGCGGAGGTATTGGTAACCAGCGTCGAGGCGGATGACGCTCATCTGCGCTTCGCCGGATTTGCGTTGCTGCAACCATGTCAGGGTGTCAACAGGCGCGGCACCTTCGGAATAGGCTTCTGCTTCGGAGAAGCCAACTACCAGAAGATTCAGAAGGGCATTGAACCAGTTTGTCCCGTCAGAAGAATGGTCGCCGCTTGCGGCATCCGCGGAGACTTTCGCGGTGGAGATACCGCTTTCGAAACCCTCCAGCGTGCCGGCGAGAACGGGACAAGCCAGGCACAGCATTGCAAGCAGGCTCGCCCCGGCAAAATGCGCCGCGAAGTTTCCCTCGCCTTCGTTCCCTACCGATGAACCTCTCCGCGCGGACGGGAAGCAGGACACACCCGTTTCTCTCCCGGACAAGGGCACACTTGAAGCAGAGCAGAGGAATCGAGGGCGAGGGTAGAAACGCCACGACATGTTATTGAGCCTTCCATAATAAATGACGGAACTCTTACTCGACGTCGCTTCCCACAAACCCACCCATCTCCCGGAGGGAGAAGGGCTCTTCCTCCTTCTCTCTCCGAGACAAAGGCACACTTGAAGCGACGCACAGGGATCGAGGGTGAGAAATGTTCGAGCAAGCCCATCATTCAGTTCTGGGAATACTGGATTGCGTGCAGGCGTGAATAGATTCCGTTTTTCGCGACCAGTTCAGCGTGGGTGCCGACTTCGGCGATCTGGCCCTGATCGAGCACGACGATGCGATCCGCGTTTTCGATGGTGGACAAACGATGGGCAATGACGATGGTGGTGCGCCCGCGCATCAGGTATTCGAGCGCGTCCTGCACATGTTTTTCGGATTCCGAATCCAGCGCCGAGGTCGCTTCGTCCAGGATCAGGATCGGCGCGTCCTTAAGAAGCGTGCGCGCAATGGCCAGGCGCTGGCGTTGGCCGCCGGAAAGTCTGACGCCATTTTCGCCGATCAAAGTGTCAAATCCCTGCGGCATGGCGCGGATGAATTCGAGCGCGTGCGCGGCTTCGGCGGCGCGTTCGATGGCTGATCGGTCCGCGCCGGCAGCTTGTCCATAGGCGATATTCGCGGCCACGGTGTCGTTGAACAACGCAACTTCCTGACTCACCAGTGCGATGTTTCGCCGCAAAGCGGCCAGAGAAATGGTTTCGATGTCGTGGCCGTCAATCGCCAGGGTTCCGGCGTCCGGATGGTAGAAGCGCGGCACCAGATTGGCGAAAGTGGTTTTACCGCCGCCACTGGAGCCAACCAGCGCGATGGTCTCCCCGGCTCGAATCTCCAGGCTTACATTGCGTAGCGCGGCCGTCTCTGCGGCCGGATAGTGAAAGCTGACGTTGTCGAAGCGGATGTCACCGCGCGCACGCTCAAGCGGTACGACGCCTTTGTCGGTTTCAGGCTCTTCGTCGATCAAGGCAAATACGCTCTCGGCTGCGGCCAGGCCGCGCTGGAGATGTTCGGCAACGCCGGTCAGGCGCTTCAATGGCGCGGTCAGCATCAGCATCGCAGCCAGGAAGGAAACAAACGTCCCGACCGTAGTGGTGTCCGACTGCGCCTGGATGGTGGCGTAGTAAACCACCACGGCGACGGCCAGCGCGGCGAGCATTTGTACGATCGGCACGTTGCCGGCAGCCGCCGCGGTTTGTTTCATGGTGAAGCCGCGCAAGCGGTTGCTGCTCGCGGCAAAGCGTTGCGCTTCGTATTCCTGCCCTCCAAAAATCTTCACCACCTTGTTGCATTCGATGGTTTCCTGCAGTACCTGGGTCATGTCGCCCATCGCGCTCTGGGTGCTGCGACTCATATTGCGCAGCCGGATATTGAAGTAGCGCACCACGACCGCGATCGGCGGCACCATGATGAGGGAGATCAGGGTGAGCTTCCAGTCCACATAGAGCAGGTAGGCGAGCAGGCCGAGCAGGGTCACCGTATCCTTGACCAGCACCGTGACGACATTGGTGGCGGCACCGGTGACCTGCGCCGCGTCGAATGTGAACTTGGACATCATGTTGCCGCTGGTGTTGTCGTGAAAGTAACCGAGCGGCAACGCCAGCATGCGGCGGAACATGGCGTCGCGCAAATCCATCACGACCTTGTTGCCGACCCAGGCGCTGGCATAAGCCCCGATGAAGGCGCCGAGTCCGCGAAACAGGAAAATCAACACCAGGATTACGGGCACCCATTTGATGAGGAACGGATCTTTCTGGACAAACGTGCCGTCGAGAAACGGTTTGATCGCAGCGGGCAGCGCGACTTCGGTGGCCGCGGTTATCAGCATGCCGAAGATCGAGCACGCAAAAACACCCCAGTACGGTTTGACGTAACGAAGCAGACGTATATAGAGCTGGGTGCTGGTCATGGATGGCATGGCGGCAAGATAACATTCATTGCCGGAAAACCGAACTGCTCAACCTGAAGCAGGCGAGCGCCGCACAGGAAAGCGCAAAAAATGAATCGGGTTCAAGCGCAAACGGCAAGCCATGTTCAAGTGCCCGGCACCCGGAGAATCCCGGTCCCCGCCTGAGCGGACAATTTCAGCCTTTGATTTTCCTTTGCGGGATTTGATCTTTGCGCCTTTGCGTCAATTATTTCCCGTGCCCTCAGCCCAGGTTGACCATGACATGTCGCGTGACGGTGTAATCCTCCAAGCCGTACATCGACATATCCTTGCCGTAACCGGACATTTTCATGCCGCCGTGGGGCATCTCGTTCGCCAGCATGAAATGGGTATTGATCCAGGTGCAGCCATATTCGAGCTGGCTGGCGACTTTCATGGCGCGGCTCACATCGCGCGTCCACACCGAGGAGGCCAGGCCATAGTCGGAGTCGTTGGCCCAGGTGATGGCTTCGCCGGCGTCCTTGAAGCGGGTGACGGAAACCACCGGGCCGAATACTTCCTTGCGCACGATTTCGTCGCTTTGCAGCGCGCCGGCCACGACCGTGGGTGGATAGAAAAATCCCTTGCCGCCGGCTACGGCGCCACCGGCTACGGCCTCCATGTGCCTTGATTCCAGCGCGCGCTCGACAAAACCCGCGACGCGCTGCTGATGCGCGGCGCTGATGAGCGGACCAATTTCGGATTCGGCGCTCTCGGGCTGGCCATACTTGATCGACTTTACCGCGGCGCCGAGATCCGCCACCAGCTTGTCGTAGATTTTTGCGCCCGCGTAAATGCGGCAGGCGGCGGTGCAGTCCTGGCCCGCATTGTAGTAACCGAAGGTGCGCAACCCGGCCACCACGGCGTCGAGATCGGCGTCGTCGAATACGATCACCGGTGCCTTGCCGCCGAGTTCGAGATGGGTGCGCTTGAGTGTCGATTGCGCCGCCTGCAAAACTTTCTGCCCGGTGGCGATGCTGCCGGTCACGGAAATCATGCGCACGCCGGCATGGTTGATGAGCGGCGAACCCACATTGTCGCCGCGGCCATGAACGATATTGACCACGCCGGCCGGAAACAACTCGGCCAGTATCTCACCCAGCTTCAGCGTCGTAAGCGGCGTCAGTTCGGAAGGCTTCATGACCACGGTATTGCCGGCCGCCAGCGCAGGCGCGAGCTTCCACGCCGCCATCATCAAGGGGTAGTTCCAGGGCGTGATCTGGGCCACCACGCCGACCGGATCGCGCCGGATCATGCTGGTATGGCCGGCCAGGTATTCATCGGTGGCGCTGCCATGCAGACAGCGTGCCGCCCCGGCGAAATAGCGGAAGCAATCAACGATGGCGGGCATTTCATCGGCCAGCGCGCGCGCCTTGGGCTTGCCACAATTGAGCGATTCGAGCGCGGCAAAGGTTTCGGCGTTCTGTTCGATGCGGTCGGCGAGTTTGAGCAACAGCAGCGAGCGCTCCTGCGGCGTGGTATGGCCCCAGGTCTTGTAGGCCGCGCGCGCGGCTTCCACGGCTTGATTGACCTGGTCCGGCGAGGCTTCGCCCATTTTCACAATCGACGTTGCGGTGGCGGGATTGATGACATCGAGCGCCGCGCCGGCGCCGGCGACCAGTTGGCCGTTGATGAGTAGCTTGGTCTGCATTCTTGTGCTCCTTCGTAATGGGCGATTCGCAATGGGTTGTTATTTTCCACTACCCGCTGCGTCATGGGTATCGCGGGTGAGATAAAACGCCAGCAGGATGGGAATGAACGTGACCGCGATGACGAATACCGCGACCACGTTGGTAACCGGACGCTGGCGAGGACGGATCAGCTCGGAGAGCATCCAGATCGGCAGCGTGGATTCCTGGCCGGCGGTAAATGTGGTGACGATAACTTCGTCGAATGACAGCGCAAATGCGAGCATGCCACCAGCCAGCAATGCGGTGGCGATATTCGGCAGAACGATATGGCGGAAAGTCTGGAAGCCGTTGGCACCGAGATCCATCGAGGCCTCGATCAGCGCGGGGGAAGAGCGTCGAAAGCGCGCCAGCACATTGTTGTAAACCACTACGATGCAGAACGTGGCGTGGCCGATGACGATGGTCCAGAAGCTGAACGGGATTTCAAGCAGATTGAGCGCCGAGCGCAGCGCGATGCCGGTGATGATGCCGGGCAGCGCGATCGGCAGGATGAGCAGCAGCGAAATCGCTTCGCGCCCGAAAAACCGCGAGCGCCAGACGGCGGCGGCGGCAAGTGTGCCCAGCACCATGGCGACCAGGGTGGAGACAATGCCCACCTGCAAAGACAGTGAGAGCGCGGCGCGCACGTCCTCGCGTGCCCAGGCGACGGCGAACCATTTCGTGGTCAGTCCCGGTGGCGGAAACGCGAAACTGCGCTCTTCCGCACTGAAAGCGTAGAGCACGATAAACAGCAGCGGCAGGTGCAGAAACAACACGCCGAACAACGCGCCCATTTTCAGGCCGACGCCCGCCTGGCCGCCGCGACGAGCCCCGGCCGCCGATCCCGCCGGTTCAGAGCGCATCGAAAGCTCCCATGCGACGCGCAACGACAAGATAAATCGCCATGACCACGATCGGGACGATGGTGAACGCCGCCGCGAGCGGGATGTTGCCGGCCGTGCCCTGGAACTGGTACACCGCCTGGCCAATGAAAGGTCGCGAGTTGCCGACGATACCGGGAATGATGTAGTCGCCGAGGGTCAGCGAAAAGGTGAATATCGATCCGGCGACCACGCCGGGAATCGCCAGCGGAAAAATAACCCGGCGGAAGGTTTCCCGCGGCCGCGCGCCCAGATCGCCGGAGGCTTCGACCAGGGTGGCCGGTACCCGCTCCAGAGCCGCGACGATCGGCAGAATCATGAACGGCAGCCAGACATAGAGAAAAACGATGAAACTGCCGATGTAGGACAGCGACAGTGATGTGCCGCCGATGACCGGCAACGCCAGCAGCGCATCAAGCAGCCAGCCGATGTGAAACGCTTGCGCGAACCAGGTGACCACGCCTTCCTTCGCCAGAATCAGTTTCCAGGCGTAGACGCGCACCAGATAACTCGACCACAACGGCAGCATCACCGCCAGATAAAGGGCGGCTTTCATGCGCAGCGAGGCGTAGCGCACCATGTAGTAGGCGATCGGAAACGCGATCAGCGCCGCGGCGAGCGTGACGACAGCGGCCATCAGCGTGGTGCGCAGAAAAATGTCGCCATTGGCAAGGGTGAAGAGCTGCCGGTAGGTGGCCAGGGAGAGCTCGTGCACCACGACTCCGGAGTATTCGTCGATGTAGAAAAAGCTCTGCATCAGCAGGGCCAGCAGCGAACCGACATAGATCACGCCCAGCCAGATCAGCGGCGGCGCGAGCAACAGCAAGAGCAGCATCCGCGGATGCAGGTAGAGCGCGGACGACAGGCGGGAGAATGTTGTCGGATGAACCGTCGCGCTCATCGGCCCGCCGCCCTCATAGGCCTTCAGCGAGCGCCTGATTGTGCCGCCGCTCCCAGCGCAGTAGTACGTGCTCCCCCGGCTGAGGCGCCGGAGAGGCATCAGCGCCGTTCTGGCGCATGACCGTGAGTTCACCGCCACCATCGAGCGCCACGGCGTACCGGGTGGTTGCCCCGTGATAGATATTCGCGCGCACGGTGCCGGCCACGCTGATCCAGCGCTCGGGCACCGGCTCCTGGCCAGGTGCAAAGACAATCTTCTCGGGACGAATCGAGAACGGCTGTGGTGTGCCGCAAAGGCGCCTCGCCAGATCCGCCGTACACACATTGGAGACGCCGACAAAGCCGGCGACGAAAACCGTCGCGGGTTTTTCGTACACGTCCGCGGGCGCGCCGATCTGCTCAATGCGGCCTCGATTGAATACGGCCAGACGGTCGCTCATGGCGAGCGCTTCGCCCTGATCGTGCGTCACGTACACGAAGGTGATGCCGACCTGGCGCTGCAAGGCCTTGAGTTCCTCCTGCATTTGTTCGCGCAGCTTCAGGTCCAGTGCGCCCAATGGTTCGTCTAGCAACAACACCGCCGGCCGGTTGATGAGCGCACGCGCCAGCGCGACGCGCTGGCGCTGCCCGCCGGAGAGTTCGCTGGGCTTGCGGCGCCCCATGTCCTCAAGCTTTACCTGCGTCAGCATTTCCTGCGAGCGGCGCCGTCGCTCATCGGCGGGCACCTTTCGAATCATGAGTCCGTACTCTACGTTTTCCGATACCGTCATATGGGGAAACAGTGCGTAATCCTGGAACACTGTATTAACGTCGCGCTCGTAAGGCGGCACCCGCCCGACGTTGACCCCGTGAACGCTGATTTGTCCGGCATCGGGTTGCTCGAAGCCCGCGATCAGGCGCAGGCAAGTGGTCTTTCCCGAGCCGGAGGGCCCGAGCATGGAGAAGAATTCGCCGTCGCGGATTTCAAAGGAAACGTCGTCCACTGCCTTGACGCTGCCAAAGGCACGGGACACTCGGGCAAAACCAACGGCGGGTACGCTGACTGCGGTCATAACTCGAATTTCACATACGAAACGGGCCGCGATCAAGCGGCCCGTTCAAAGAATTATTCAGAAACGCTGGCGACTATCGTCCACCGAGGACCGCAATATAATCCGAAACCCAGCGATAGTAGGGTACGCACGTGCGGCCACCGCCGCAGTCCGAAACCGGCGTGCGCCAGAACCAGATACGCTCGAACTCGTTGGCGCCATTGGTTTCGCAGCCCTTGTCGCTCAGCAGTGCATTGCCCTTGCACGCGGCCGGCACGGCTGGCACCGAACCGAACCAGGCCGCCAGATCGCCCTGCAGTTTCGGGTTTACCGAATGCTCCATCCACATATAGGCGCAGTTCGGGTGTTTGGCGTCTGCATGCATCATCGTCGTATCCGCCCACCCGGTCGCCCCTTCCTGCGGAACGACGCTCGCGATCGGCTTCTTATCTCCGCGCAACAGATTCACCTGGAAGCCCCAGGCGGAAGACGCCACCACGCCCTCGTTCTTGAAGTCGTCGATCTGGACCATGGCGTCGTGCCAGTAGCGCGACACGATTTTGCGTTGTCCGCGCAGCAACTCAAGCGCCGCCTTGTACTGCTTCTCGTCGAGCTCGTAGGGATTCTTGATCCCCAGACCGGGCTGGCTGTGCATCAGATACATCGCCGCATCGGCGATATAGATCGGGCCATCGAAGGCCTGCACGCGGCCTTTGTTCGATTTTCCGTCGTCGAGTTTCATTTCCTTGAACACCACGTCCCAGCTTTTCGGCGGCGCCTTGAACACGTTGGTGTTGTATGCAAGCACGTTGTAGCCCCACTGATAGGGCACGCCATAGTGCTTGTTGCCGACGTAATGCCATGGAGCTTTTTGCAGACGTGGATCAATGCTCTTGTAGCTCGGGATCAGGCTTATGTTGACTTCCTGGACCCGCTTTCCGGAGATCAGCCGCATGCTGGCGTCACCCGAGGCGGTGACCAGATCGAAGCCGCCTTCATTCATCAGGGCAACCATTTCATCCGAGGTACCGGCGGTCTTGACGCGCACTTTGCAGCCGGTCGCTTTCTCGAATCCGGTCACCCAGTCGAAGCCTTTATCGGTTTCGCCGCGCTCGATATAACCCGGCCATGCAACGATATCAACCGCGCCTTCGCCTTTGCCGACTTTGTCCTGTCTGGCCAGAGCCGGAGTGGTACACAGTACAACGGCGGCGAGCGCCGCCAATAAACAGCTTCCTGAAGTCTTGCCGATCGACATGGAGTTCTCCTCGCGTAGTGGGTTTCCCGGAATCGGGAGGGAAATCAACCGCGAGACTACGCCCAGCCGGATCAACCGGCAAGTCCGCGAAAGGCGAACTTACTATTGCACTGCGGGAGCGGGGCCGCTCCCGGGTCTGCTTTTAATGGCGAATGATTTGTTACGGCAGCCGCAGCTTCAGTTGCAACATGGCACCGCGTCCGGGCAGCGGGTAAGCGCTGTAGCGCCCGGGGGTGAAGATGCTGGTGACCGCGTAGTTGTGATACTCCTCGTCGAACAGATTGGAGAGCGTCAGATCCAGACTCATGCGTCTGCTATCGTAGGCCACGCGCAAATCGGTCACGGTGTACCCGGGAATCCGGGTTCCGAAATCGTTTTCTTCATCGTTTTCCATGTACTGGCTGCTGACGTAACTCGATACCGCGTCCAGGCGCAGTTGGTTGCTGAGCCGCAATCCCGCCGCCAGGCTGGCGCGGTGGCGGGCGACCAGCGGCACAGTCTTTCCGGCGATGCTGGTTAATCCACCGGCGATGGTGCCTTCCAGAAACTTTGCCTCGGTATAGGTATAGGTAAAACGCAGGTCGACGTTCTGCGCCGGGCGCGTGCCGAGTTCAAGTTCGAGCCCGCTTCTGCGAGACGGGGCGAGATTGGTATTGCCGGTGCCGAAGCTGAATGGATCGAGATGAATCTCGTCTGTTATGTCGGTGCGGAATACCCCGAGACGCGCTGTAGTGGTAGTCAGATGCCAGTCCAGCCCGACTTCAAGGGTTTCCGAAGTCTGCGGCCGCAGGAATTGAAACTCCTGTTCGAAACTTGACGATCCTTCGTACAACTCATCCACCGTGGCGAAGCGAAATGCGCGCGATGCGCGCGCATATGCAGACCATTGCGCGGAAAAGTCCTGCCGCAGACCGAGTTCCAGGGCGTGCTGGCGCTCCTTTCGCTCCCCCTGCGGCGAACCGCCATTGGTGAACGCGGGATTGGGGGCGGTGGGGTCGAAAGCATCCGTGGCATCGATGCTGAACCACTCCTGCCGGGCGCCGCCGGTGATCGTAGTCCCGGATGCGAAAGCCAGCGTCTCCTGGACATAGAGCGCGCGATTTTCCTGATTTGCCTTCACGCGATGAATCGGCTGTCCGATGGTTGCGGCCGAACTCGCCTGGGCGAGCCGGTAATCCCATGCGTACCAATCGAATCCAGCAACCAGACTCCCCGGAATGCCCAGCTCAGTGTGATCCAGACGCAGACGCGGGGTGATCGCCAGAACGTCCAGCTCGACTTCGCGGTAATCGGGAAAACCGCCGAAGTCGAAATATGAAACTTGTTCTTTGCGGCGATAAGACAGGCCAAGTATCCCGGTTAACCGGTCACCATCGCTTTGCCAGTCAAATTGCAACGAACCATCGTCGCGTTTGGCATAGTCCTTCGGGGTGGTGGCGCCGCGCCGGTCGGTTTCGAGAAGGTTTACGCCGATGCCTGGCTGCACGGCACGCCCACCCGGCAGACGCAGATTCTGGCTGGCGCCGGAATAGCGCAGCGACAGCTGGTCCTGGCCTTGGTGCCATCTTGCGTCCGCATACGCCGCCGATTGAATATTGCGGTTGCTGTCGCGGTAGCCTTGCGAGTCAAAATAAGAGCCCCCCAGACGCAGTCCGGCGGTTTCGCCTGCCACTTCGCCATCGGCTCGCGCGGTATAGGTTTCGAAGCTCCCCGCGCCCAGGGTAATGGATGACTGTTTTCCCGCGTCACCTGGTTTCCTGGTAATGATGTTGATGACGCCCGATACCGCGCCGTCCCCGTAGAGCACCGCGCCGCTGCCGCGCACGATTTCGATGCGTTCGATGAAATCGAGCGGAAGCGACGACCATTGCACGCCGGAAATGTCAATATCGTTCTGACGGCGGCCATCGACCAGGATCAAGCTATTCTGCGCCCCGGCAGCACCAAAGCCGCGAATGTCGACCGATGCCTGTGCGCTGTTGTTCCCAAACAAGTCCCGGCCGCCGACACCCGCCTGATAGGACAGTAATTCGGGGACGGTGCGCGCAGGCGAGCGGCGAATCTCTTCAGCAGAAATTACGGTAACGCTGACCGGTTTGTCGCTATAGCTGTCTTTGAAACGTGTCGCCGTCACCGTGACATTATCGGTGACGATATCCGAATTTTGCTGTGCGCAAGTTACTGCACTGACCATCATGCCGGCCAGTAAGACATAGATTCGCTGTTTCTTCATTGCCCACTCCCTGATGTGCACATGCCCGCCGCATGCGCGATTCTTGAAAAGGGAGTCCCGCCAGGTGAACGGCGAGCAAAGGCTGGTGAAGGATAATCCGCCACCGGATGCCCGCCCCTCGCGGAATCTCCGTTTGCGTCCAATGGGCCGGTATCCGGGCTTACGAGTCGGGCGTGTCGCCTTCCCATGCAGCGGTCAATGTTGCGTCCGCCCTTCACAGTGGCTTCGTGACACGCCCCTACAATCGCTTACCGTTGCGGGGGCAGCACAGGAATTGCACCGCCGGATCAATCACTGGCAAGCGCGCACCTGTTTCCCGTTTGACCCCGCCGAAGATGGCCGGTCGGGGCACCCGAGAACGTGTCTGGATTCTAACCGATGAAAATCCGGGCGGGCAAAAAAAGTCCGGGCGGGCCGATCAGAGCACCGGCGTGGGCGGACCTGGGTTTAGTAACCGCGCATGGCCCGCGGATAGATGTCAAAGCACATTCAGAAAATTCTGTTAGCAGTTGACTTATCACGCTTTTTATC
>JANNTE010000257.1:0-2470 GCA_031403365.1 Betaproteobacteria bacterium
CCATGCGTATGCGGCATGCAGTATCCACACCAGCGGGGTGGCCAGTGTGCGCCACGGCTTCCACAGCGCCAGGCGCACACCATGGGCGATCCCGCCGCACAGCGCGACCGGCGCAATGAGCGCAGGCGGCCACTGGAGGAAGTCGGCAACGAACAGCAGCAGCACCGACCCGAGCGCCAGCTTTTCCACCAGCGCGTGGCGTGTCGCGCCGGCACCGGGTACTCCGTTGTTGGTGAACATCGGAATCACGCGCCCGCTCATGACCGACATGATGAACAGCACCACGTCGAGCCCCAGCATCAGGCCCAGCCGTGGCGGCAGATCGAACGACCCCTGCCACGCCAGATGCAGGGCGAGAATAAGCCCGCCGATCAGCACGAGCAGCGCGACAAAGAAATAATTGCGCAAGTTGCGTGATCGCAGCAGTGGAACAGCGATTGCCACCGCGAGCGCCACCGGGAACGCCGCGTTCACCACGGCAGCGGCGCCACCCAAAGGCGTGAGCACCAGCGCCCGGCCCAGCACCCAAAGCGCGGCCAATGCCATCAGCGGCGCGCCGCTCAGTGTCGGCTGGTTCGTCCATGCCCGAACCGCCGTCAACAGGAATCCCGCCATCACCGCCATCGTGAACCCGAACAGCATTTCGTGCCCGTGCCACAGCGGCCCCTGAAGATAGACCGACGGCAGCCAACCCGAGGATTGTGCCGTCCATAGCAACATGCTCAATGCGCTAAACGCACCGGCGAGCAAATAGAACGGGCGAAATCCCAGGTTCCAGAGCGCGAAGCCGGTCGTGGCGCCCGGCGTGGCCGGTCGCGCAGATGGTTCAGAGTTTGGTGCGTTCATCCCATCTGCAAGTTCATGGACCGCTCGTAACCAAAATCGCTGACGAGCTTTTACGCAATCAGCGTTGATTCCAAGCCTGGCCCCGGAATCCGCAATGCGCCGATCGCGCTGCGCTTGGCCGAAATGACGGATGCTTTACCCTAGAAAAAGCACTCGAACTGCCAAAGACGCCAAGGAATTCCGGTATTTATCGCAATCAGCGCATGACCAGGTGGGTGGCTCAGCATTGCTGTCTAAGACCTTTTTTTCCTCCGCGTCCTCTGCGTCCTCCGCGGTGAACTGCGGTTTGTAGGCTTACTGGTCCCGCGCGATCAACGGCTAAACATTTCCGGGCGGCCGGCACCGCGACCGCCATTCGAGCGCGTTTTCAGGTTAAGCCCGGCGATTGACGATGTGCACTCTGATCTCGCCTGGGAAACTGGCCTGGCACCCCGGCGATTTGGGAGCACTCTGAATGGCATTTGCCCTTTTCCGCGACGATGCCCGCAGGATGGACGAAACGTCCAGCACGAACTTGACGAAAATCAATCCACTGGGTGTCTGTCTCCATGACACCTCCGAGGTCCGAAATCGGCCATAAACCGCCGGTCGAGGATACCCGTACGAACGACTGTTCCTCGGCCAATCCAGCCGTACGAGTCTCCGCACTTGGAAGTCAGCAATGCGCCGGTTACCTGCCGTCGAGACAGGAATCACCGTCAACGGCGGCTTATCGATCTGTCGAACTCACACTACCGACCCGAAGCGGACAGTCGCGCAGGAAAGGGAATTCCCTCTACCGATTGCTAATCTGCCAGATCCAAACAAAGAACGGAATCGCTGCAATCAGAAAAGGTAGGAAATACTCGCTAAATTCATCCGTTGTGACAATTAGATGAAGAACTGATCTTGCGCGAATCTTGCGCATTTCTGAATGGCTAAAATCAATTTCGAGTTTCTCTTGGGGGCGAGCTCCGGTGCTTGATTGCTCCGCAATGTTAGCCATAAGAAGCACTTTCGCGCCTCGGTCAGTCGGCTGCTCATCATCATGTGGCATCCAAGCCCAGCGTTCTCCCGGCAACAGTGGAGGTTGATAATATTGGTAACGAATCAACGCGCGCTTCACCGCAATCCGTTCCAGGAGGGTCTTTTTTATTTCCCGGTAGCGATTCTTAGTTGGCTTTCTGCTCAAAGCGTTAAACGCCTGCCAATATCGCCACAAAAAATAGAGATACAACACAGATAGGAAAGGAACTACGGAAACCGGTGCGTCAATTGTTCCTTCAGCACCAAAGAAGCTCAGCTTGTGAATAGTCAAATGCGTACCTTGAGCGAATGCCAGCACGAGGCTTGCCAAGATAAGGTTTCGGCGCTGGCGAATGAATCCCGGACCGTCCATTATTTCGTCTTGTTCTGACATCGCCCAAAGTTATTAGATTCGCATACTGGATCGTCCAACGGATTCATACGACGCTCTGACAAGATACCATCACAATCAGCCCTCTGCATTAGATGGGATGCGCGGGCGTACCTCATAAGGCTAATCCATTAACCCGGTCGGGCCGTAATCGGCTAGCTACCGCAGATGGCAGTAAACGACCCTGAAGAGACATTCGCTGCGACTAACATCAGTGTCCGTTATTCG
>JANNTE010000258.1:0-5473 GCA_031403365.1 Betaproteobacteria bacterium
TGACTTGTTTCGCGCCCAGTGCCTTGAGGTAATCCGCCTCGGCTTCCTTGCCAGTGAGGGCGACAACGTCGTAACCCGCCGCGGCGAGGATGTCCACGGCAATACTGCCCACCCCGCCGGTCGCCCCGGTCACGATGACCGGACCGTTCCCCGGTTTCAGGCCGTCATGCTCCATGCGCTCGACCGCCAGTGCGGCGGTGAACCCGGCCGTGCCCAGTGCCATGGCGGAAAACAGATCAAGTCCTTTGGGCATGGGCACGACCCAGCCGGCCGGAATGCGTGCATACGCGGCATAACCACCATCGTGCGCGACGCCTATGTCGTAGCTGGTGGCGATAACCGCATCGCCTTTTTTGAAGCGCGCATCGCCCGACTCCACCACCGTGCCCGACAGATCGATGCCGCCGACACAGGGAAAGCGGCGGATGATCTTGCCCATGCCGGTAGCCGCCAGGGCATCCTTGAAATTGACGCCCGAGTAGGCAACCTTGATCAGCACATCGCCGGCATCGAGTTCATTGAGTTGCAGGTCGACAAAACGGGCGGCAACTTTTCCGTCCTCATTGAATATGCGGTAGGCCTTAAGCGTGGTCATGGTCTTCTCTTATCAGGGTTCGCTGGACCGGATTCTAAGCGAGATGGGCCGCGCTCAGATACTGGCGCGTCTGCATTTCCACCAGACGGCTCGCCGCGCGCTCGACCTCGGATTCGCCCGCGCGCGCAGGCAGCAGCTGCGGCAATGGCGCCGTGGCGGACAGCACCAGCTTGACGCGGCGGTCGTAAAATTCGTCAATCAGCCAGGTTAATCGCCGGCGCACGTCGGCTTGGTCAGGCCCGAGACAAGGCACGCCGGATATGAGCACCGTGTGATAGCGGCGTGCGAGTTCGATGTAGTCCGCCTGGCCGCGAGCGCCCACGCACAATTCCTCGAAACGCAACCAGGCAACTCCCGCGCCGGTGCGCAACGTGCGCAACGTCCGGCCCTCGATCTCCAGCACGGCGTCGCGCGCACCAGGCTCGCCGGCAATGGCCTCGAAGGTTTCGGCCATGAGGGTATCCGTATTTGCATCCGTGGACAAATGAAACACCCCGCCCTTTTCCAGCAGGCGCAGGCGATAGTCCGTGCCATTGTCGACCTGGACCACTTCGAGATGTTGCCGGATCAGATTGATTGCCGGCAGGAACTGGGCGCGCTGCAATCCATTGCGGTACAGATCATCCGGAGCCTGATTGGAAGTCGTTACCAGAACCACCCCCTCGTCGAGCAGCCCTTGCAGCAGATTACGCATCAGCATGGCATCGCCGATATCGGTGACGTGAAACTCATCCAGGCACAGCACGCGCGCATCCCCGGCCAGATCGCGGGCAATGCGCAGCAGCGGATTTTCTTCGCCCTGCGCATCGCGCAGCCGATGGTGGATGTCCTGCATGAAGCGGTGAAAATGCGCACGGCGCTTTTGTGCCAGTGGAAGTGCGGCGAAAAACGTGTCCATCAGGAAACTCTTGCCGCGGCCCACGCCACCCCAGAGGTAAAGGCCGCGTATCCGGCGCGGGCGCAGGAACAGGCGCAACAGCGCATTGCCATTCTGCTCTGCAGCGCTCAGCTCATCGTATAACCGCCGCAACTGGTCCACCGCGCGCATCTGTGCGGCATCGAGTGCAAATCCGTGTGATTGCGCGGCAAGCTGCGCGTGATCGGCAAAGGACAAAGCGGCCTTCGCCGGTGCCGTGCGGCCCATCAAAGGTTGATGGTGCGTTTGTCAACGGCAAGTGCGGCTTCGTGCAGGGCTTCGGACAGCGTCGGATGGGCGTGCACGATACGCGCCAGGTCTTCGGCGGCAGCTCCGAATTCCATCGCCACCACCGCCTCGGAAATGAGTTCCGAAGCATACGGTCCGATCATATGCACGCCCAGAATGCGGTCGGTCCTGGCATCCGCCAGCATTTTCACGAAACCGGCGCTCTCACCGATGGCGCGCGCACGACCATTGGCAATAAAGGGAAATTGTCCGGCCCGATACTCGGCACCGCCAGCTTTGAGTTCGCGCTCGGTTTTGCCCACCCAGGCGATTTCCGGCGAGGTGTAAATCACCCAGGGCACCGTTTCCAGATTGACGTGGCCGGACTGTCCGGCAATGATTTCCGCCACGGCCACGCCTTCTTCAGACGATTTATGGGCCAGCATCGGTCCGCGCACCACGTCGCCGATGGCGTATACATTCGGTGCGCTGGCGCGACACTGGCCGTCCACTTCGACGAAGCCGCGGGCGTCGATCTTGATTCCGACGGCTTCCGCGCCAAGATTCGCGGAATTCGGCGCGCGGCCGACCGCCACGATCAATTGGTCGAACTCGGCTTTTTTCGGTACACCGGCGGCATCGGCGAACTCGACTGTTACCGATTTTTTCGTGACTTTTACGCCACCGATATTCACGCCGAGTTGGATGTCGAGGCCTTGTTGCCTGGTAAAAATGCGCAAGGCCTCCTTGGCCACCTGTTCGTCTGCCGCTTGCAGGAATCCGGGCAGGGCTTCGAGTATGGTCACTTCCGAACCCAGGCGCTTCCAGACGCTGCCCATTTCAAGACCGATCACGCCGGCGCCGATCACGCCCAGACGCTTCGGAATCTCAGTCAGCGACAAGGCGCCGGTGTTGTCCACGATGCGTTCGTTATCCACCGGAGCAATCGGCAACTGCCGCGCGTTTGATCCGGTGGCGATGATCACATGCCTGGCTTCTATGGTTTCCGTGTTATCGCTGCCGGTGACTTCGATCAGATACGCCCCCGCAGCGTTCGTGCCGGCGAAACGTCCGCGGCCGGGCATCGAGGTGACCTTGTTCTTGCGAAACAGCAAGGCAATCCCGCCGGTAAAGGTCTCGACAATCTTGTCCTTGCGCGCCATCATTTTTGCGACGTCGATGGAGACGTCCTTGACGGCGATGCCATGCTCACCGAACTTGTGCAACGCGCGCTCGTAGTTCTCGGAGGATTCCAGCAAAGCCTTGGACGGAATGCAGCCGACATTGAGGCAGGTGCCGCCCAGACTGGCTTTCCCTTTTGCGTTTTTCCAGTCGTCGATGCAGACCGTATTGAGCCCAAGCTGTGCCGCGCGTATCGCAGCAGTGTATCCGCCGGGGCCGGCACCGATTACGGCTACGTCAAATGTTTTGGCCATGGGTTTTCATCCGATGCCACAGCCGCGCAGGAAGGTGCGCGCGACGTGCGGCATTTTTCAGAGTTCCAGAAGCAAGCGCGAGGGATCTTCCAGCGCATCCTTGACCGCGACCAGAAACAGCACTGCTTCGCGGCCATCGATGATGCGATGATCGTAGGACAAGGCGAAGTAATTCATCGGGCGGATGACGACCTGCCCGTTCTCCGCCACCGGGCGCTCCTTGGTCGCATGCACGCCAAGAATTGCGCTTTGGGGCGGATTGATGATCGGCGTGGAGAGCATGGAACCGAACACTCCGCCGTTGGAAATCGAAAATGTTCCGCCGGTCAGCTCTTCCATGGTGAGCTTGCCGTCCTGGGCGCGTTTGCCGAAATCAGTGATCTGTTTCTCAACATCGGCGAAGGAAAGCTGATCGCAATTGCGCAGGATGGGAACCACCAGCCCGCGCGGACTGCCCACGGCGATGCCGACATCGAAATAACCGTGATACACGATGTCGGTTCCATCCACTGACGCGTTTACCACTGGGTATTTCTTCAAGGCGTGCACCACGGCCTTGACAAAAAAGGACATGAAACCGAGTTTGACTCCGTGTTCTTTCTCGAATTTATCCTTGTAGCGATTGCGCAGGTCCATGACCGGCTGCATGTTGATTTCGTTGAACGTGGTCAGAATCGCGGCCGTTGACTGCGATTCCACCAGCCGCTGGGCCACCCGTTGGCGCAGGCGCGACATGGCCACGCGTTGCTCGGGCCGCGCCCCCAGAACGGCATCGACACTCACCGGGGCGGGCACGGCAGCCAAGGGCTTGGCCGCTGGTACCGACGTTTGCATCCGATTGGCGACATCCTCCTTGGTAATCCGCCCACCCCTGCCGCTGCCGCTGACTTGCGAGGTATCGATCTGGTTATCGGCGGCAATCTTCCGCGCCGAAGGCATCACTGCGGACAACTCCGCCCTCGCCGCCATGACTTCCCTGGGCGCAGCCGCAACGGGAACCACGCTGGCACCAGAACCGGCTGGGGCCTTGGCATCGGTGTCGATGGTGGCGATCACCTCATTTGCAGCAACCGTTGCGCCATCGCCCTTCACAATCCTGGTTAGCACGCCGGATTGCGGTGCCGGCAGCTCCAGAACAACTTTGTCGGTCTCGATATCGATCAGGTTTTCGTCGCGTTTGACGAATTCACCGGTCTTTTTATGCCATGTGAGCAGCGTTGCCTCGGCGACCGATTCGGAAAGCTGCGGAACTTTGACTTCAATCAGCATTTTATCCTTTCTTCTTTCGTCCGGCGCCCTGAACTGGGAGCACGAGATTGTCCGTCAACTCAGCAAACGCGGCGTCGATCAGCTCTTTTTGCTGCTCGTTGTGCAGAGACAGGTAACCCACGGCCGGTGAAGCGGAGGAGGCGCGCATCGCATAGCCCAGAACCTGATCCGCACGCATGTGACGAAGCAGGTAGTGCTGAATACGATGCCATGCACCCTGGTTACCGGGTTCTTCCTGGCACCAAATAACTTCGTTTGCATTTTTGTAAAGATCGATCTGCGCCTGGAATTCGTCATGCGGGAACGGATAGAGCTGGGCGATGCGCACGATGGCGACGTCTCTGAGCGCCTTTTCCTTGCGCGCCGCCATCAGTTCGAAAAACACTTTCCCGCTGCAGCAGATCACGCGCTTGACGCCTTCGGGTTTGATGCCGTCGTCCCATTCGCCGTTGACGGCCTTGAACTTGCTTTCGGCAAACTCGGACAACGGAGACACTGATTCCTTGTGGCGCAGAAGGCTCTTGGGCGTGAAGATCACCAAAGGCTTGCGGTAGGGACGAATCATCTGCCGGCGCAGCAGGAAAAACATCTGCACCGGCGTGGCCGGGACGCACACCTGGATGTTGTAATCGGCGCAGAGCTGCAAGAAGCGCTCCGGACGTCCGGAGGAATGCTCCGGCCCCTGCCCCTCGTAGCCATGTGGCAGCATCATCACCATGCCGCAAATGCGACCCCACTTCACTTCGCCTGCGGCAATAAACTGGTCGATGACAACTTGCGCGCCATTGACGAAATCACCGAATTGCGCCTCCCAGATCGTGAGCACTTCCGGGTTCGTGAGCGCGTAGCCGTATTCGAATCCAAGCACCGCATATTCGCTCAACAGCGAATTGTAGATCTGCAAAAGCGCCTGCCCTTGCTGGAGATGCTTCAGGTGGATGAACTCCTCCTCGCTGTCCTCGAAACGTACCACGGCATGGCGGTGGCTGAACGTACCGCGTTCTACATCCTGCCCGGTGAAACGCACAG
>JANNTE010000259.1:0-3019 GCA_031403365.1 Betaproteobacteria bacterium
CATGCCGGGAAGCACCCGGTTGACCTCCCCGAAGTAGACATTTCCGACAATGCCGCGGCTGCCACTGCGCTCGATATGCAGTTCCTGGGCAACACCCTGCTGCATGACCGCTACCCGCGTCTCCTGCGGCGTGACATTGATCAGAACCTCTTCGTTCACAGCAGCTGAAACCCGAATTGCGTCAACAGCCGGGAAGTTTCGAACATGGGCAATCCCACCACACCACTGTAGCTGCCGTTGATGGATTCGATGAACATGGAGGCTTTGCCCTGAATGCCGTAGGCGCCGGCCTTGTCCATGGGGTCGCCGGTTGCGACATAGCGCCGGATTTCATCGTCTGACAGCTCGCGCAGCCGCACCTCGGTGTCCGAAATCTCCTCCCTTACTGAATCGTGGAATTTGATGGCCACCGCCGTGTAGACATGGTGGACTGTGCCGGAAAGCTGCTTGAGCATAGCCACTGCCTCGTCGCGGTCCCTCGGCTTGGCAAGAATGGCATCGTTTATCGCAACGGTGGTATCGCCGGACAGAACCGGATGGCGCATCAACCGGCGCTGCTCCAGGCGCACCCATCCCGCCTGCACCTTGAGGCGCGCCACTCGCGACACATAGTCGCGCGGCAGCTCATTGACCATGGGCGATTCGTCGAAATCGGCGCCGCGGCCGGTACCTTCGCGCAGCAGCAGCACCTCGAAGTTCACACCCATCTGCTTGAGCAGATCGCGGCGGCGCGCGCTGCGCGAGGCGAGGTAGAGATGTTTTTCCAGGGAGGGCACGATTTCGGTTCTTGGTTCTTCTCGGCGCCGGATCGGTGGCGCTACTCCCGGTGATAAGGATGGTTCTGAATCATCGACATTGCGCGGTAGAGCTGCTCTGCAAGCAGCACCCGCACCATTGCGTGCGGCAAAGTCATTGCCGAAACGCAAAGCACGAGATCTGCTTTCGCCTTCAGTTCCGGATCGAGACCATCGGCGCTTCCGATCAGAAAGGCGACATCGCGGCCCGCCTGCATCCAGCCCCCAAGCGCCCGCGCCAGGTCCGCCGTCAACAACGACTTGCCGCGTTCGTCCAGCGCTATTCTTACACAGCCCGGCGGTATCGCTGCAAGAACGCGGGATTTTTCCTCGGCGAGCATGCGGGAAACGGATGCCGGCGACTGGGTTTGAGAACTGCGGGGTGCCGGCTTGATCTCGATGAGTTCAATGCGCGCCTCGCGCGGCATGCGCCGGGTATAGTCCTCAAATCCCGCTGCTACCCAGGCGGGCGGCTTGTGACCGATGGCGAGGATGCGCAGTTTCAAGTGCCTGCAAAGCTACAAGGCAGCAGACGACTCCGCGCCGGTAGCTTGTCTCCAGAGGGGCGGGTGCGGCAAAGGTGAGCTGCCGCCCCATAGTTGTTCCAGATTGTAATAGCTGCGAATTTCCGGCTGCATGACGTGCACGATGATATCGCCCAGATCGACCAGCACCCATTCTCCGGTTTTCTCGCCTTCCAACCCTTCGACCCGAACTCCCTGTTCCTTGAGTTTTTCCTGGACATGTCTTGCCAGCGCTTTGGTCTGGCGCGCCGATTCGGCGGTTGCGACAATCATGTATTCGAACAGGGATGTCATTTTCCGAACGTCGAGAACCGTGATATCCCTGGCCTTGATTTCTTCCAGCGCCTCGACGGCGGCTTGTTTCATTGCATCAACGTGCATCGCGTTCCTTGTAAAGACGATTGGTTTCAATATAGTCGAGAACCGCATCCGGCACCAGATAACGTGCGCTGCCGGCGCCAGCCAGTAATGCGCGGATCGGCGTGGCTGCAATATCCAGCGCGGTGATTTGCCTGGTGTAGATAGCCCCGGCACTGTCACGGCGCAGCATACCGGTTGACGTGGACTGGCGCTGAGAATATATCTTGCGCAAAGGTTCCGGCAATGAAGACTGCAACTCGCGCACTGATAATCCCGGTCGGTGCGCCACCACGATGTGAGCGAGGTCGAACAATTCTTCCCAGCGGTGCCAGGTGGTCAACGCCACAAATGCGTCCGAACCCATCAGCAGACATAGCGGGCGGGCGCCAAATTCGGCGCGCAGTTCGCTTAAGGTGTCGAAGCTGTAGCACACACCGGCGCGGCGGATTTCACGCGCATCGGCTTCAAAGCGCGCATTGCCAGCAATGGCGAGGCGCACCATTTCCAGTCTGTGCGTCCCGCTTGCTCTCGGCGTGCTGCGATGTGGCGGCGCGCCGGTCGGAATGAAACGAACCGAAGACAAACCGATATCCTCGGCCAGTTCCTCGGCCAGGCGCAAATGGGCGAAATGGATGGGATCGAACGTCCCGCCCAACACGCCGATGGGAGCCTGCGCAGTCAACGGCCGGCGGGCGGAAACGACAGCGGGTTGTGGCGATTCACAACAAGACGCGGCGGATATCCGACAAGATGGCCGTCAATTGCGTAATGAAGCGAGCACCCTGTGCACCATCTACAGCGCGATGATCGTAGGACAGCGACAGCGGCATCATCAGCCTCGGCACGAACTGCTCGTTTTTCCACACCGGCTTCATCGATGACTTCGATACGCCCAGGATCGCGATTTCGGGCGCATTGATAATAGGGGTGAAATGGGCGCCGCCGATTCCACCCAAACTCGATATGGAGAACGTGCCGCCCTGCATTTCCGCCGGACCGAGCTTGCCCTCACGCGCCCTGGCGCTGATCTCGGCGAGTTCTTTCGCCAACTGCAGGATGCCTTTCTGGTCCACGTCGCGCACCACGGGCACCATGAGGCCACCGGGCGTGTCCACGGCAACTCCAATGTGATAGTAGCGTTTGAGAATCAGCGCGTCGCCCGCAGGTGCGAGCGAGGCATTGAATTCCGGGTGCAGCTTCAGCGCCGCGACGAGCGCCTTCATGATGAATGCGAGCGGCGTGAGTTTCGCGCCTTGTTTCTGCGCTTCGTCTGCCATGCTCTTGCGGAAGGCTTCGAGCTCTGTGATATCGGCCTCGTCGTTTTGCGTGACATGCGGGATC
>JANNTE010000260.1:0-12024 GCA_031403365.1 Betaproteobacteria bacterium
CATCCAGCGTGTGCTCGACCCCACGCTCGCCTACCGTTTCGCCTGCCGCGTCGGCGTTTGTGGCTCATGCGCGATGACGGTCAATGGCAAGGCACGCTGGACCTGCCGCACTCATGTGAGCCGCGTGGTCGAAGACGGCAAGCTCGAAATTGCGCCGCTTGCCAACCTATCTTGGCGTTTCTCACAGCCTGCCCGCCAGCGCGGAGAAGCGCCTGGTTGTCGACATCGGAGGCGGTTCAACGGAAATTATCGTCGGGTCCGGCAATCAGCCCCACCGCCTGGAAAGCCTCTACATGGGTTGTGTGAGTTATAGCCTGCGCTTCTTCGCCGACGGGATGATAACCAGGGGCAGCCTGCGTCAGGCGGAAACCGCGGCCCGCATTGAACTGGAAACCATCCGCAGGCAGTTCACAGCCAGGAACTGGCAACAAGCTGTAGGGTCTTCAGGCACTGCACGGGCGATTGCCGACATCATCGAGGGTTGCGGCTGGAGCGTTTCGGGGATCACGCGCGAAGGAATGGAGCGGCTGCGTCAGGCGTTGCTCAAGGCGGGCAACATCAGCCGAATGGATCTGCCGGGATTGAAGGAAGACCGCGCCGAGGTCCTGCCCGGTGGGTTTGCCATCATGAGCGCGATTTTTTCGGAGCTTGAGATCGAGCACATGACTCTCGCCGCCGGTGCCATGCGCCAGGGAATCCTTTGGGACATGATCGGACGGGCACACCGGCGCGACATGCGGGAACTGACCGTACGCCAGTTCATAAAACGCTATCACGTGGACGCCGCTCAGGCGCATCGGGTCGAACGCCTTGCGCTCCTGTTGTACGACCAACTGATCGCCGGCGCCACCGCCGACCACGCGTACCCGAAACAGGTGCTGTCATGGGCCGCGCGTTTGCACGAGATCGGCCTCATGGTGGCGCATAGCGGATATCACAAGCATTCGTCTTATTTCGTCGCTCACTCGGACATGCCCGGTTTTTCCAAGATGGAGCAGGGGCAGCTTTCGATGCTGGTACTGGCCCACCGTGGCTCGCTCGGCAAACTGCACGGACTGTTTGGCGCGAGCCACGACTGGTCACTGCTGATTGCGCTCCGGCTGGCGGCACTTTTTCATCGAAGCCGGTCGGAAGTTCGCCTGCCGACGATCCGGGCTGCGCGCAAACAGTCCACATTTACCCTGGAAGTGGATGAAAAATGGCTGGCAGCCAATCCGCTGACCGCCGCCGAACTGCGCGACGAAATCAAGGCCTGGAAGGGACTCGGCATCCATCTTGAAGTTCCGCAACTGGCATTGGTCGAAGCGGCGGAGATGCCGGCGAACCAGTGATGTCGACCGCGATCGAACGGTCGATTCGTCGTCGTAGCCAGGGCCGGGTAATTAAATTAGCTCAGGCGAGACGACTGCCCGCAAAATCACTTGTGGTTGCTCTCCACGAATGCGGTGCGACAGCCACCAGACTGCGCCCTTCCTGATGCTCCATGGAATCGGTTCGCCCGCAATCAGCGTCGAGGCTAGCATTCCGAGCGTGGGTTGATGGCCGACCAGCAGCACCGCACCCTTGTCCTCCGGCCAGCGCGCAGCCGCAAGCGCCGCAGCCGGCGATTCTCCGGGAGCAAGGTCGCGCACGATCTCGAAGTGCTCCGTCAACGCCATGGCGGTTTGCCGCGCACGCTGCGCCGGACTGACGATGATGCGCGTCTGCTTCGGCAAGCGCGCACCCAACCAGCCGGCCATGTCCTTTGCCTGCCGCCGGCCCTTGATGGTCAGTTGCCGTGCCAGGTCGGGCGTAGTGTCTGCCGCGTCGGCATGCCGCCACAAGATCAGATCCATTCCCTCATCCTCATCAACTGGCTGGTCAAGACGGCTTGCGCCATGCTTTTGAATGGCCGAAGCGCTCCCACGCACGGTTAATCTGGCTGCGGAGCAATTGCGCGTCGCGCACGCACCAGCCGCGCACAAAACCCACGCCCTGCTGGTAGTCGACTGACGAATCCTTCCGGGCGAGCGCATCGAGCAGTTTCCATGCGACCGCGTCGTCATTGAATTTACCCAACAAGGCCTGCAATTCGAGCAGCGAACGCAGACCGTGGCGCGCCCGGCTTTCGAAAAGAGGCATGAAGAACTCCACTGCATAGCGCAGGCGCTTGATGCGGATGCGCAGCCGGTGAATATCATTCCAGTCAAGCAGGGAAATATCGTGTCCGTGTTTGGCCATGCGCCCAAACCCGCTCGATATGAAACTGGCTGCAAACGTGCGCAGCCGTGTGCCCGAGGCGGAACGCGGCAATCGCCCGTCACGCCCCTGGCCTTGCGCAATTCTTCGCGCGAGTTGCAGCAGCAGCGCGGTGTATGTGCCGGCCGCGACACTCGCGCGCGCCGTCTGATTTGCACGGCGACGGGCGATTTGGGCTTGCCGGCGCAGCGCGGTAAGCGCGGCATGCTCCGCGCATCCCGCCTGCGGCAGGGTTTCGGTGGCGAACACGTCTAGTTCGCGCGCCGCGCCCAGCACACGCGACAGCGCCCTCAGGTGCTCCGAAATCTGCGTCCAATGCGTCCTGGGTATGGCCGCGTCGAACACGTGAAACGACGAGCGCAGACGCCGCAGGGCGATGCGGGCCTGATGCAAGAACTCAGGGTCGCGCCCGGCGAGCAGGCCCGGCTCGTTGTCCTGAAGGTGGGCTATGCAATGCAATGCGACTGCGACAAAGGCATCTTCAACGGTCATGTCCGCAGACAGTGGCGGCGTCGTGGCTTTCACCGGCGCGTATGGCAGACCGTCCGCAAGCGCATAGCCGCGTTGGGCCTTGCTGCGATGACCGAGTCGCGCCGACGGCAATGCCTCCGCGATCTCGAGCGCCAGATCGAACAGTGCGCCTGTGTTTCCCGTTTTCAGCTCCAGTTCGACCTCACAAATCGGCTCGCTTCGCCCACCGGCGGCAATGCTGCCGCGATCCAGACTGACTTCGATGACGGTGTCGGCACGCGGACTGATCAAGGTCGAGCTGCGTCGGAAATCGGTGGTGAATGCAACCTGAAGTGCGTCGCGCATTTTCTTGTCGGCCACCAGTTTTCCAAAGCCGGCTTCGATGATTGCCGGAAAACTTGGGATCTGGGCTGCGACCACGGTTTCGTGCTCCGTGCGCCGATGCAGCCCCGCAGCGGCGACTCCTCCACCCTTGACGCACTGAATCCAGCGCTTGCCCTGGCGGCGCAGACGCAGCGCCACGCCACTACTTCTCAGCTTGTGATCCGGGGTGTCGTAGTAAACGGAAAACAATTGCCGCGTCGCAGGCTTGGGATGAGGGTGCCGGGCCAGAATGCTCCAAAGGCGATGTGCCTGACCTGGTTCCACCGACAGTTTTATCTCGATCTCCAGGGCCATCGGGAACCAAACCGTGTTTACGCAGATCAGGCCGCCGCCGGACCCGAGGCCAGCTTGGCGAGCAGTGAAGCCTGCGCCGCGGCGCGCTTTCCGTGCGCGGATTTCCTGCGGGAATAATGGCCGTCGCTGTCCATCTCCCAGGCTTCGCCAACGTCGGCCAGATAGCACTTGAGCGACTCGTCGATAACCCGCTTCTTGAGCGCCTCGTCGAGGACCGGGAAACATACTTCGACTCGCCGGAAAAAATTGCGGTCCATCCAGTCCGCGCTCGACAGACGAACGCTTTCGGAACTTCTGAAATAGAAAACGCGGTGATGTTCGAGAAATCGGCCGATGATCGAGCGCACGCGGATGTTCTCCGACAGTCCGGCAATGCCCGGTCGCAGCGCGCAGACCCCGCGGACGACGAGGTCGATTTGCACACCGGCCATCGACGCTTCGTACAACGCGGAAATAATTTCGGGCTCGAGCAGCGCATTCATCTTGGCAATGATGCCTGACGTTTTTCCGGCCCGTGCCGCATCGGCCTCTTGACGGATTGTTGCCAGGATTTGCGCATGCAGCGTAAATGGCGATTGCCATAGATGCTTGAGCTTGCCGGCCTTGCCAAGGCCGGTGAGCTGCATGAATACTTCGTTTACGTCGGCGCCGATTTCTTCGTTGCAGCTGAACAAACCGAAGTCGGTATACGACATGGCGGTGCGGGCGTGATAATTGCCGGTACCCAGATGCACATAGCGGCGCAGCCCGTCTTCCTCGCGGCGCAGGACCATCGACATCTTGGCGTGGGTCTTGTGCCCGACGATGCCGTACATTACGTGGGCGCCGACTTCCTCGAGCTTCGACGCCCATTTTATGTTCGCCTCTTCGTCGAAGCGGGCCATGAGCTCAACCACAACCGTGACTTCCTTGCCGTTGCGGGCGGCCTCGAGCAGTGCCTGCATCAGTTCGGAGTTGGCACCGGTGCGATACACCGTCTGCTTGATCGCGACAACATTCGGGTCGCTGGCCGCCTGCTTGATGAAGCCGATCACAGGCCTGAAGGACTGATACGGATGATGCAGCAGAATGTCGCCGGCACGAATGGCAGGAAAAATGTCGGTGTCTTCGGCCAACGCCACCGGGAGACCCGCCGCAAACTGCGGGAACTTGAGATCGGGCCGGTCCACTGCATCGGGCACCTGCATGAGACGCACCAGGTTGACCGGTCCAGTCACCTGGTAGAGGTCATCCGGACCGAGGTTGAACTGTTGCAGCAGAAAGTCGGAAATTTCCGAAGAGCAAAGGTCGGCAACCTCAAGACGCACCGCATCGCCGAAATGCCGCTGCGGAAGCTCGCCCTGCAACGCAAGGCGCAGATTCTTGACCTCCTCCTCATCAACAAACAAATCACTGTTTCGCGTGACTCGGAACTGATAGCAACCCTGCACTTCCATGCCGGAGAACAGTTCACCCACGTGCGCATGAATGATCGATGACAGAAACACGAATCCGTTCTCGCTGCCTGCGATATCGTTTGGCAGCTTGACCAGGCGCGGCAATACGCGCGGGGCCTGCACCAGCGCGAATCCGGAATTGCGCCCGAAGGCGTCCTTGCCCGCAAGTCTGACTGCGAAGTTCAAACTCTTGTTCAGGATGCGTGGAAACGGGTGCGCGAAGTCGAGCCCGATCGGCGTCATCACAGGCATGATTTCCTTCAGGAAAAAAGCCTTGATCCAGAGCTTCTGAGCGTCGTTCCAGTGGTGCCTTCGCAGAAAATGAATTCCTTCTCTCGCGAGCTCGGGTAGCAGCACCTCGTTCCAGAGTTGATACTGCCGGGCCACCAGCTTGTGCGCTTGCAGCGATACTTCCCGAAAAACCTGAGAAGCTCCCGCGCCGTCCGGACCGGTCGACTCGGTACCGAGTTCTATTTGCGCCTTGAGGCCGGCTACCCGGATTTCGAAGAATTCGTCGAGATTGTTGCTTACGATACAGAGAAAGCGCAATCGCTCCAGCAACGGAATTTCAGGATCCTCGGCTTGAGCCAGGACCCGGTAGTTGAACTCAAGCTGCCCGAACTCCCGGTTCAAATAGAGCTGTGGATTTGCTCGACGCAGCTTGCCCGATTTGTCGGCCGCGAGAGCGGCGCGCTTGCGCGCGACCTTTTCCGGCGCGAGCGAGGCAGTCCGCTCGCCCGATTCCATCTTGGTTTGATCTGCCTTGGTAATGTTCAACTCCCTGGATTTTCATGCGAACACCCATCCTGCCTCGATGATCCGCAAACTGCGGCCCGGAGCCAGCCGTGGCGCGGAGCTAGTCCTTGGGCGGCGGGACGTAGCCCGCCGCCGCATCTGCCCCCAGACCGAAGAAGTACTTTTCGGTCTGCTCCATCAGATACTTGCGGGCTTTGACATCTGCGAGACTCAGCCGGTTCTCGTTGACCAGCATCTTCTGGTGATCGAGCCAGCCCTTCCACGCCTCCTTGGATACACTTTCGAACAGGCGCTTGCCGAGTTCCCCGGGGAAGGGCGGCCGGTCCAGTCCCTCGGCGTCGCGGCCGAGCTTTACGCACTTCACCATTCTTGTCATGTTGCTGGACCGCTAGGTTAGATTGAATTCGCGGCGGTTGGGTTACAGCTTCGTGACACCGGTAACCGCATCGCCAAGATTATAAGCTCGCGAAGGCAGCGTCGGTCGCCTTCATCGAATTCGCCATCGTCCTAGATCGACTTTACGAATACCTTGGAGCGGCGCTGATAATTGTAGAGTGCTTGTTTCTGTGTAGGCAGGCTGCTCACATCGGCCGCGACGAAGCCGTGTTCGATGAACCAGTGGGCGGCGCGCGTTGTCAGCACGAACAACCGCTTTATCCGCTGTTTCTTTGCCTTTTCCTCGATCCATTTCAGCAATTGTTCACCGGCTCCGAAATCACGATAGTCGGGGTGCACGGCCACGCAGGCCAGTTCCGCCGATTTCTCTTTGGGGAAAGGGTAGAGCGCGGCACAGCCGACGATGACTTTGTCGTGTTCCAGCACGCTGAAATGCGCGATCTCAATTTCCAGCAATTCACGCGGGCGCTTGACCAGGGTGCCGTCGGATTCAAGAGGTTCTATGAGGCGCAGGATGCCGCCGACATCCTCGATGGTGGCATCGCGCAGCTGTTCCAGCGGATCGCGCGTGAGCATGCTGCCAATGCCGTCATGGGTAAACAATTCCAGCAGCAGTGCCCCGTCAGTGTGACGGCTGATGAGATGCACCCGGGCGGCACCGCCCTTGCAGGCCTTGATCGCATGCGGCAGATACAGCCGGGCGTCGTCGGACAGTGCGTCAGACTTGCGCAGCAATTTTTCCGCATCCGACACCGTCAGTTCGCGCAGCAGGCGGTCACCTTTGGTCTTGAGCCCCGGCTCGTTCATCAGGAACACGAGTTTTTCCGCGCCTAACGCGATGGCGGTTGCCGCGGCCACGTCTTCCAATGTCATGTTGAAAATTTCACCCGTCGGCGAATAGCCCAGCGGCGAAAGCAGCACCAGTTCGCCATCGTCAAGACGGATATTGATGGCATCGGCTTCAACCTTGCGCACTTCACCGGTGTAGCACATGTCCACGCCGTCCACGACGCCGCGCGGCCGCGCGGTGACGAAGTTGCCCGAAGCTACCCGGATCTCGGCGTTGGCCATCGGCGAGTTCGGCAGCCCCCTCGAGAGCAGGGCCTCGATCTCCACACGCACTTGCCCGCTGGCCTGTTTAACGCAGGCGAGCGCCGGTTCATCGGTGACGCGGATGCCCCTGACGTACTGGGTCTTGAGTCGCGCCGCGCGAAGTTGCGCCTCGATCTGAGGCCGCGCCCCATGCACCAGCACAATGCGCACCCCCAGGCTGGCCAGCAGATTCAGATCGTGAGTGAGCGCAACAAAGGAGCCATCGGCGACGACTTCGCCGCCAAAGGCGATGACGAAAGTGCGTCCGCCAAAGGCATGGATATACGGCGCAGCGGCGCGGAACCAGCGGACGAAGTGGACTTGCTGCGCGGCTTGCATATCGGCTCCGGTCAGTCTTACTTGGGTTGCATGCGGATCGCGCCGTCGAGCCGGATAACTTCGCCGTTCAACATTTCGTTCTCGGCGATCTGCCGGACCAACTGCGCGAACTCTGCCGGACGCCCGAGCCGGGGCGGGAAGGGCACCATTTTCCCCAACGCGTCCTGCACCTCCTGCGCCATGCCGGTGAGCATCGGCGTTTCGAAAATACCCGGGGCAATGGTCATTATGCGGATTCCGCTGCGCGCCAGGTCGCGCGCGATCGGCAGTGTCATGCCGACGATGCCGCCCTTGGAGGCGGCGTACGCCGCCTGCCCGATCTGGCCGTCGAATGCGGCGACCGAGGCCGTATTGACGATGACCCCGCGCTCGCCACCGGCATTGGGTTGTTGTTTCGCCATCGCTTCCGCAGCCAGGCGGATCATGTTGAAACTGCCGATCAGATTAATACTGATGACGCGGGCGAATTTTTCCAGCGAGTGCGGACCATCCTTGCCCAGGGTTTTCTCGCCGATGGCGACGCCCGCGCAATTGACCAGCCCGTGCAGGCCGCCGAACTCCCTGAGAGCGGCGGCGACAGTGTTTCTGCCGTGATCCTCGCGCGTGACATCGCACTCGACATAGCGCGCTCGCTTGCCGAGTTTCGCCGCCAGTGCCTCGCCGTGCGCCTTGTTGACGTCGGCGATGATGGCGCTGCCACCGGCCGCCAGCACCATTTCCACGGTCGCGGCGCCGAGTCCGGAACTCCCGCCGGTGACGATAAAGCTGCTCTTGCTGATATCCATGGTTCTATTCCTGTAGCGTGTTTAAGGGCGCAAGCGCCGCACAGTATAAGGGCTGGCGTGAGATGACCGCTCTGCTTTGGGTGCCTGGGGCGAAGGTATTGAATTCAGAAGTCGCCCCACAGCGTCTGGATGGCCGACAGCGCGGCAAGTGCCGCGGTTTCCGTGCGCAATACCCGCGGGCCGAGGCGAACGGGCCTGAAGCCCCGCGAATGCGCAAGCTCAATCTCGAGCGGTGACAAGCCTCCCTCGGGGCCGACCAGCAGGGTCATTCGCGCAATCATTGCAACTTTCTTCAGGGGCACAGACGCCGTTGGCGAGAGCAGCAATCGCGCTTCGTCAGCCGCCATGGGCACTGCAAGCCGGGAAAGCCAATCTGTAAAACCCGACAACGGCGCGACCTGCGGTATGCGATTGCGTCCGCATTGCTCGCAGGCCGCAATCACCAGATTCTGCCAGTGCTCGACGCGACGTTGCGCACGCTCGTCCTTGAGCTTGACCAAGCTGCGCTCGGTGGCAACCGGTTGAATGGAGGAGACGCCGAGTTCAACCGCTTTCTGCAAGGTCATGTCCATGCGATCGCCGCTCGACAATCCTTGCACCAGATGGATGTCCAGCGGGGATTCGCGCTCCACGTCGATATGCGCGCCGGTCATGACCGATACTTCACCCCGGTTGATGCGCGTGATGCGCGCCTCGAACTCGCCGCCCAGCCCGTTGAAGACCACTACCGGCGCGCCGACTTCAAGCCGCAAGACGCGCGCCGCATGATGAGCGGCGTCCGGCGGCAGCAGCACTTCCGAACCATTGCCCAGCTTGCCGTGAAAATGAAACCGGGCGCCCGATTTGATACCCGATTTCCGGCCTAAGTCTTTATCCATGCTAAGATTTTGCCATGCACAGTTGCAGGTGTCTCCGGGAATCTGGTAAGGCCTTCAGGCGTTCGCGCAGGTGTTCCGGCAAATCGATCCTTTGGCCGGAAAATCGAAGTGGAAGTTAAGCCCGCGCGCGGCATGCTCGAAGAAGTCATCGCCTGTGTGCGCGAAGTTGCGGCCAGGGAGATCATGCCGCGCTATCTGAAAGTAGCGCACCAGCGCAAAACCGATGGCAGTTTGATAACCGAGGCCGATCTGGCCGCGCAGGAAGCGTTGTCGATCAGTCTGCCCGGAATCCACCCCGGCCCCATGGTTGGCGAGGAAATGACTGCGGAGCGGCAGACGCGGCTTTGGGCCGAAGGCACGCAAGGGCTGTGGTGCGTGGACCCGATTGACGGCACCTCCAATTTCGCCAACGGACTGCCCTACTTCGCCGTTTCCGTGGCGTTGATGGTGAACGGACGCAGCACGCTGGGCGTGGTCTACGATCCGATCGCCGACGAGGTGTTCTGCGCCGAAACCGGCGCGGGCGCTTATCTGAACGGCGAACGCCTGCCCATCAAGGAACGCGCCCCGGAACTGCGTGGCGCAATGGCGCAAGTCGATTTCAAACGCCTGCCACCAAAGCTGGCCCAGGCGCTGGTGGCGCAGCCTCCCTATGCCTCGCAGCGGAATTTCGGCGCCAGCACGCTGGAGTGGTGCTATGTCGCGGCGGGACGCTTCGACGTTTATCTGCACGGCGGGCAGAAGCTGTGGGATTTCGCCGCCGGCTCGCTGATCCTGGAAGAGGCGGGCGGCTCGATGTGTACGCTGGCACAGGACGAATTCTGGGCCGACGATCTCTGGCAGCGCTCGGTGATCGCCGCGCGCGATGTGGGAGTGTTTCAGGCCTGGAAGGGCTGGATTCGCGAGCGTCAATAGCTTCGCTGGCGCGACAACCACCAGGTCAGAGCGTGGACCGGGATGACCAACACGCGTGCGCCTGCGAAGGACTTCCTTATCAGATGCCGAAAAGCTACGAAGCCAGACCCTGTCGTCTCGGACGTTGCCGCAAACGGCCGTCAATGCAAGGTGACAATGAAAGGCCTCGTCACCTTGAGCGGTGCGCACTTACTATTTCGAGCGGAGCACGTCCGCAATAAACTTCGCGTCGCGTTGGAGATGCTCCCACTGGCGCCCTTGCCCCCAAATGGCGAAATTGGCCAATCCCTTCGTAAGTCCGGGACCACAACTCAGGAACGATCCACGCAAAAACTAACGTATGTACCAACCTCTGATGGTTTCGGGCGGTGCCCCCCAAAGGTAGTCAACCGATCTCGCCAATATAAACTCGGTCGTCCGTTCACGAACGACCGTCTCCTGAGAGCAAAATGCTCCACATGGCACTGTACAGCATAGGCTGCGCGACGACGACGTCGTACGCGCTACTCAACTCATTGGAAACGACGGAGATCCGATCGTTCACATCGACTATCTTTACGTATTTGTGTTTAGACCAGCCAGTCTCTCAGTGCGGCAGCCGGGCTTGGGGGGGGAGTAGGCCGGCGCCTTTTTTCATTCATGACCGGTCTTGCACGGGAGGAGAGGGGCATTATCTTTTCCTGTACGTCGCAGGTGGACCAAACGAGTCAGGAGAGTCTCCCTGGCTCGCACGATTGTTCCGCGGCGCCGCAAGAATGCCGCCCAGGAGTGGCATTGTTTTCCGGATGGCCGCTGCGTCAAACGCTGCAAAACCCAGTACGTAGCCTGGCCGCACCGCTTTTCCGACGGCAAACATCGACACCGCGTAGAGCTCGATGCCGCAGGCCCGCGCAGACTCGATCACATGCTCGTGGTCTTCGCCCGCTGGTGCTGCAAGAATAGCACTCAACCCCGAGCGTGGCCGCGACAGTTGGTGGGAAGGTGGCAGCCACCGCTGTCCTGCGATGTAGATCTCCTCGGCCCTTGCGGAGTACAGCTTGCGACAACGACGCACGTGTCGTGCAAACTCCCCGCTCTCGATGAAGTACGCCAGCGACTGCTGTTCGAGCGTGGCTGACTGCCACGAAGAGACGAATTTCATCGCGACGATGGGCTGGACCAGCGCATGGGGCAAGACCAGGTAACCGATTCGAAGTCCGGGAAACATGGTCTTGCTGAACGTCCCCATGTAGATGACGCGGGCGGATCGGGACAACCCGAACAGCGTCGGGAGCGGCCGAGTGTCGTAGCGGTACTCCCCGTCGTAGTCATCCTCCAGAATCCACGAGGACGCGTTTTCGGCGAACGAGACCAGAGCCTCCCGCCGTGCGTATGCCAATGGAACTCCGAGGGGCATCTGACTCGAGGGCGTGCAGTAGATCAGTCGAGGGTCTTTCCCGACAGATCGGGTCGGCAAGCGCAGGCCGTCTTCGTCTACCGGCATGCAACGGAGCCGCAATCCGGCGCATCGGAAACTGCTGGTCGCGCCGATGTACCCGGGATCCTCCATCCACACGACATCCCCCGGGCTGGTTGCCACGCGGACGACGAGATCGATGGCCTGTTGGGAGCCTGCGGTGATCACCACTTGCTCCGGACTGCAGGAAATGCCTCGATAGGCTCCGAGGTAATCCGCGACCGCTTCTCGAAGCTGGCGAAGCCCGGCTGGATCGCCGGCTCCTTGCGCGTGCAGTGGAATATGCCGCATCGCGCGGGAAACGATTCGTCGCCACGTGACCCAGGGAAAGTCCGATAGCGCCGGAATAGCGATTCGGAAAGGCTTCGGGTCCGACTCGTACATGTGGCGCAGGTTATCCAGCGCTGCGCTTACGTGGGCAAGATTGGCAATGCGCCACGACGGCATTGACAGGTCCGGGCGATGAACCGTTTCCGCGGGCGCCATTGCTTGGCGGGAACGGCTGGCTGCGACCGCGTTCGTCACGAATGTTCCGGATCCATGCCGTGCAACGAGGAATCCTTCCGCGCAGCTTGGCTTTTTCG
>JANNTE010000261.1:0-3308 GCA_031403365.1 Betaproteobacteria bacterium
GTTTCTGACGAACAATCAGGCCAACGGCACGGAGTGAGCAACGCAGTGAGCAAGCGCCGGCGCACCGCCGCTTTGTTCACGCCGCCTTCTGCTCCCTGGGCGCAAACACTTGCCCCACTTCCACACCCATTGCACAGCGCACCGCGTCTTCGACGGTATCCAGCCACACGAATTCGAGTTTTTCCCGCGCTTCGACCGGCACATCCTCGATATCTTTCTGATTGCGCCTGGGAAGCATCACGGTCTTGATGCCGGCGCGCAACGCGGCCAGCACCTTTTCCTTCACACCCCCGATCGGCAGCACCAGGCCGCGCAGCGAAATCTCTCCGGTCATGGCGACATCGGCCCGCACCGCCTTGCCGGCAAGCAACGACGCGAGCGCGAGGAACATCGCCACGCCGGCGCTCGGGCCATCCTTCGGCGTCGCGCCCGCCGGCACGTGCACGTGCAGATCGGATTTATCCAGGGCTTCGCCGATATACATCTTGGCCAGCGTCAATGCCGCCTGGGCCGACTCTTTCATCACGTCGCCAAGCTGCCCGGTGAGGATTAGTTTGCCCAATCCGGGCACGCGCGTGGCCTCGACAAACAAGATGTCGCCTCCCACCGGCGTCCACGCCAGTCCGGTAGCCACACCCGGCATCGCGGTTCGCTGGGCGAGTTCGCTCTCGAAGCGCGGAGCGCCGAGGATGGCATGCAGATCGGCGGCGTCGAGCGTCACTGCCTCGGCTTTTCCCTCGGCGATCTTCATCGCCGCCGAGCGCAGCATCGAGCCCAGTTCGCGTTCGAGATTGCGCACTCCGGCCTCGCGGGTATAGTCGCCGATGACAGCGCGAATAGCCGCATCCGTGATCGTGACTTGTTCCGGTTTCAGTCCGTTGGCCTCGATCTGGCGTTTCACCAGGTAGCGCCTGGTGATTTCCAGTTTTTCTTCCTCGGTGTATCCCGGCAGCTGGATGATTTCCATGCGATCGCGCAACGGCCCCGGAATGGTATCGAGCTGGTTGGCGGTGGCAATGAACATGATTTTCGACAGATCGAAATCCACGCCAAGATAGTTGTCGCGGAACTTCGCGTTCTGCTCCGGATCGAGCACTTCGAGCAGCGCGCTGGAAGGGTCGCCGTGAAAACCTCCCGCGCCGAGTTTGTCGATCTCGTCGAGCATGAACACGCCGCTGCGCGATTCGGCGCGGCGAACCGACTGGATGATGTTGCCGGGCAAGGCGCCGATGTAGGTGCGCCTGTGGCCGCGGATTTCCGCCTCGTCGTGCGTGCCGCCCAGCGCGATGCGCTGGAATTTTCGCCCGGTGGCACGCGCGATCGACTGACCGAGCGAAGTTTTCCCAACACCGGGTGGGCCGACAAAACACAGGATCGGGCTTTTCCCCTCCGGATTGAGCTTCCTCACCGCGAGGTGTTCGAGAATACGGCGCTTGATTTTCTCCAATCCGTAGTGATCTTCGTCGAGCACGGCCCGCGCTTGCGCGATGTCGATGGGTTTGGTCCCGGATATCTGCCAGGGCAGTTCGCTCAAAGTCTCGATATAGGTGCGCAGCATCGAGCCCTCCGCGCTGCCTTCACCCATGCGCGTGAGTCGCTTCAACTCTTTCCTGACATGCTTCAGCGTATCTGCCGGCATGCCGGCCTCTTCGACGGCCTTTTTCAGATCCTCAATCTCGGTTGCGCTCTCGCCGTCCTCACCGAGTTCCTTCTGGATCTGGCGCAATTGCTCGCGCAGCACATGTTCGCGCTGGCGCTCATCGAATTCCTTGCGGGTCTTGTCGCCGATCTCCTTGGAAAGTTTCAGCACCTCGACGCGCTCGCTGAGCAGACTCAGCACTTTGTCCAGACGGCCCCTGAGTCCGAACGTTTCGAGCACTTCCTGCTTTTCCTCGTTCTTTACGTCGAGCAAATTGGCGACCATATCGGCAAGCAGCGCAGGCGAAGTCATTGCCTGCACGACACTGGCCAGTTCGTCGGGCACATTGGGCAGCAGGTGAATGGCTTCGATCGCCTGCCCTTTGAGTTGCAGGAAGCGCGCCTCGATTTCCGCACCGGATTCTTCAACGGTTTCAATGATCGCCACGCGCGCCACCAGGAAGGGCCAGCCATCCAGAAATTCGAGCACACGAAAGCGCGCCTGTCCCTGCACGACGAGATGATGAGCGCCTTCAGTGTTGATATAGCGCACGATCTGGCCGACCGTACCGACCCAGTGCAGGTCGTCCGGAGTCAACTCGTTTTTCTGCGCATCGCGCTGCAACAGGAAGCCGACCCGCTCCTCGGCCCGCGCGGCCTCCTGAACAGCAGCCACCGAGGATGCCCGACCGACGGTGATCGGCGACATTACGCCGGGAAAAAGTACGGCATTGCGCAGCGGCACAATGGCGAGCGCATCATCCGGCAGCGGTTTCACTACGGGATCTGCGCGTGCGGGCTCGGGTGCGCGGGCCGGCTTGCCGGCCTCGCCCGGCAAGAGCATTTCCTGTCTTGACGTCATCTGAGATCTCCGAATACTCAATAAATCCCAGATGGTGACTGCCGGGCCGATTTCAAGCTGCCGATTGGGCCGGGGCTCCCGGAATCGTGCCAGCGGCTGGGCTTTCACGCGTCGTTGCCCACGCCCGGGCTGGCGTGCAGGGGCTTAACCGCCGCGATTTCCGATCAAGGCAAGAAACTCCTCGCGCGTTGCCGCGGAATCGCGAAAGGTACCGATCACAGACGAAGTAATCATTTCGGAATTCTGTTTCTCCACCCCGCGCATCATCATGCACAAGTGCTTTGCTTCGATCATGACCCCGACGCCCTGGGCGCCGATGGAATCCATCACGACCTGGGAAATCTGTTCAGTGAGCCGCTCCTGGATCTGCAGGCGGCGCGCGTACATGTCGACCAGCCGGGCAAGCTTGCTCAGGCCAAAGACCCGGCCATTGGGGATATATCCGATATGACAGCGGCCGAAGAACGGCAGCATGTGGTGCTCGCACAGGCTGAAGAAGTCGATGTCCTTCACCACGACCATCTCGTCGTAGGTCACGTCGAACAGCGCGTTGTTGAGGATCTTGACCGGGTCCTCTTGGTAGCCCTTCGTCAGAAAACGGAACGAACGCGCGACGCGATCTGGGGTCTGCGCGAGGCCGTCGCGGTTTGGATCCTCACCGAGTTCTTCGAGGATCGCGCGCACATAGGGTTCGAGCGGATCGCGGTCGGGCATCGGGGAACCTCGGACGCTTGTGTGGGGCGGCGAGGCACTCTAACCCGGCTCAATACGTCCGCAGTAACCCGCGCACGACGCCGCGAATCTCCAC
>JANNTE010000262.1:0-10328 GCA_031403365.1 Betaproteobacteria bacterium
GTGACGTCGTCGAAGTAGCCAGCGCCCACTTCGCGCTGGTGCTTGGTCGCGGTGTAACCGCTGGTCTCCGCGGCGAATTCGGCTTGCTGCAGGCGCACGTAGGCGCTCATGTGTTCAGTTGCATAGGCGCGCGCCAAATCAAACATCCCATAGTTGAGGGCATGGAATCCAGCCAGGGTAATGAACTGAAATTTGTAGCCCATGGCACCCAGTTCACGCTGGAACTTTGCGATGGTGGCATCGTCCAGATTTTTCTTCCAATTGAACGAAGGGGAGCAGTTATAGGCAAGCAATTTCCCCGGGAACTTCTTGCGAATGGCTTCAGCGAACTGGCGGGCGAAAGCGAGGTCCGGTTTGCCGGTTTCGCACCAGATCAGGTCGGCGTACGGTGCATAGGCAAGCCCGCGAGAAATCGCCTGCTGAATACCATTCAAGACGCGGTAATAACCTTCCGGCGTGCGCTCGCCGGTGCAGAATGGTTTGTCGTTTTCGTCTACATCAGAAGTGATGAGATTGGCGGCTTCCGCATCAGTGCGTGCAAACAGTACGGTCGGCACGCCCATGATGTCCGAGGCCATGCGCGCAGCCGCGAGTTTCTGTACTGCTTCCTGGGTCGGAACCAAAACCTTGCCGCCCATGTGCCCACATTTTTTGGCCGAAGCGAGTTGATCTTCAAAATGTACGCCGGCGGCGCCAGCGTCAATCATTGACTTCATTAATTCAAACGCGTTGAGCACACCGCCGAACCCTGCTTCGGCGTCGGCGACGATGGGAGCAAACCAGTCGATATCATTCTTGCCTTCCGCATGGTGAATCTGGTCGGCGCGAATGAAGGTATTGTTGATGCGACGTACGACGGCGGGCACGCTGTCCGCCGGATACAATGATTGATCGGGGTACATCTCGCCGGCGAGATTGGCATCGGCAGCGACTTGCCAGCCAGAAAGATAAATGGCCTTGAGGCCGGCCTTGACCTGTTGCATCGCCTGATTACCGGTCAAAGCCCCAAGGGAATTGACGAAACTCTCCTCATTGACGAGCCGCCACAGTTTTTCGGCACCTCGGCGCGCAAGTGAATATTCGATGCGAATGGATCCGCGCAAACGGTAAACATCTGCCGCGGAGTAGGGTCTTTTCACCCCCTTCCAGCGCGGATTGCTGGTCCAGTCTTTTTGAATTTCTGCGATGGCGTGTTCCCGATTCATTGTGGTCATCCCTGTGAGTTGAAGAAAAATTTCTACGCGAAAACCCCTGCAACGCAGCTCCCGGAGCAGTTTGCCAGCAGCGTGCTCTGGAACCGGGTACAAGGGTCGGCGGCGGTCTGAATCCACGTACGACCAGAGATCGGTTCTGACGCAACCAGTGAAGACGCCGGGTTGACTCTGACGCGGCGTTCGAGCTTAGAAAACGCAACGGTGGTGGCCAAACCCTACATCATGATTTTCATGCGCCGCAACATTGCAATTTTAGCGTATAAACATGCCTAATAATCAATAAGATATGGTTTCAGAAAACACAGAAATTTTGCAATATAAAAATTCATTTCAGATAAGTGACGAGCTTCAACACCCATACGGCAGGATGCTAGATAGTGAAACAGCATGTACTGTGAGGCTCGAGAACTGCACTTTTGTGCCGTATTGAAGCCATCGCTTACAATCGCAGTTTTACTTCAGAACAATTCGGCGCCCTAGCTGCACCGCGCCACCCACCGAGGCAAATACTCCATGTATCAGCACATCAAGGTGCCGACCAGCGGCGCAAAAATAACCGTCAGGAAGGATTTTTCACTGGACGTCCCGGCCAATCCGATCATTCCTTACATTGAGGGCGATGGTACTGGCGTTGACATCACGCCGGTTATGCGCAAAGTTGTCGATGCCGCGGTCAAGGTTGCCTACGGAACAAAGCGCCAGATTGTCTGGATGGAAATGTTCGCCGGAGAGAAATCCTGCAAGGTTTATGGCGAGAACGTCTGGCTCCCCGAAGAGACCTTGCAGGCAAGCCGGGAATTCGTGGTATCGATCAAAGGGCCGCTGACGACGCCGGTTGGCGGCGGTATCCGTTCAATCAACGTCGCCCTTCGTCAGGAGCTGGATCTTTACGTGTGTCTTCGACCTGTGCGCTATTTCAAGGGCGTGCCCAGTCCGCTCAAACAGCCGGAGAAAACGGACATGATTATTTTCCGCGAGAATTCCGAGGACATTTATGCCGGTATCGAATGGGCGGCGGAGTCCGATGGCGCGCGTAAAGTCATTGATTTCCTGGTCAAGGAGATGGGCGTAAAGAAGATCCGATTCCCGCAGACGTCAGGAATCGGTATCAAACCGGTGTCGCGGGAAGGAACCGAGCGCCTGGTGCGCAAGGCACTTCAATACGCAATAGACAACAATCGCCGTTCGGTGACCCTGGTGCACAAAGGCAATATCATGAAGTTCACCGAGGGCGGTTTTCGCGATTGGGGCTATGCTCTGGCCAAGCGTGAGTTCGGCGCGCAGTTAATAGACGGCGGCCCGTGGATGAAGCTGCCAGGAGGAATTGTCGTTAAAGACGCGATCGCAGATGCTTTTCTGCAGCAGATATTGCTGCGTCCGGACGAGTACGACGTGATTGCGACGCTCAATCTCAACGGCGATTACATTTCCGATGCTCTGGCAGCTCAGGTTGGGGGTATCGGCATCGCTCCGGGGGCGAACACCAGCGATTCCGTCGCGATGTTCGAAGCGACACACGGCACGGCGCCAAAATATGCCGGCAAGGACTATGTAAATCCGGGCTCGCTCATTCTCTCAGCCGAGATGATGCTGCGTCACATGGGTTGGGTGGAAGCGGCGGACCTTATCGTGAAATCGATGGAAGCCGCGATCAACGACAAGGTGGTTACCTACGACTTCGCGCGGCTGATGACAGGCGCGACCCAGGTGTCCTGTTCTGAATTCGGCAACGCAATGATTGAGCGCATGCGGGGCTGATCGGGGACTTGTACAAGAAGCCCGCGAGCGTGGTCGAGGGCTTCGAAATTGGACGCTTGCTCCTTAAAGCGCCGCCTTGATCCGAGTACGTTAGTCTGGCTCGGGGCGAATCTCGTGTAGCAGGCTCGCACAATCTTGCTGGCGTCATCCGCGAAGGCGCTCAGGCGGCCTGTATGTTGAAAGGTTGATTTTCTTTGGGCCCTTGAGTCACCTCAAAACTGACTTTCTGACCTTCCTTTGGAGTCCTGGAATCATGCATCTGGAGTGCCGAAAAATGGGCGAACAAGCCCTCGCTTCCGTCATCCGGTGTAATAAACCCGTAACCCTTTGCGTCGTTGAACTATTTAACCGCACCGATTGCCATATAAAACGCGGATTTGCACTCGCCAATTGTTTGAGTTCCAAGCTCGCGTTATCGGCGGAACCCGCAATGAAGTATGCTTGAGGCCAAACACCCGTTCGCGGTCCAGGTTATTTGTATTTCGAAGTCTGGTGGTCGAAACGCACGCAAACGATTGTTGCAATGCAGATTTACGTGCTTTTCTGGCTTGGTCTGGCACGAATTCTGCACTTGTTTTTTTTCAGCGAATGCGCAACATTGGCGTATATGAGAAGGCGGTAATGCGAGATTTGAGAGATGGCAGCGGGAAATCGTGACAGCACCCTCCTGGAGGCCGAGAAAAGCAAGGTTAAACAACCGCCGCTGTTTAAGGTGCTGCTGCTCAATGACGATTACACCCCCATGGACTTTGTCGTCGCCGTTCTGCAAACTTTCTTCTCAATGACCAGGGAGCAGGCGACTCAGATCATGCTGAAGGTTCACAAGGAGGGCATGGGTGTTTGCGGCGTATATCCGCGAGACGTTGCGGCGACCAAGGTTGAACAGGTCATTGCGTTTTCAAAGCAACATCAACATCCGCTTCAGTGCGTGATGGAGGAAACATGATTGCGCAAGAGTTGGAAGTCAGTTTGCACATGGCGTTCATGGATGCGCGGCAGAAACGCCACGAATTCATTACTGTCGAGCATCTGCTGCTGGCGATGCTGGATAACCCCTCCGCGGTTGACGTGCTGCGTGCTTGCGCAGCCAATATCGAAGAGCTGCGCAAACTCCTTACGGATTTCATCGCTGAACATACCCCTGTCGTGGCCGGGGAGGACGTCGATACGCAGCCCACGCTCGGATTTCAGCGCGTGATCCAACGCGCCATCCTGCATGTGCAATCTTCGGGAAAGAAGGAAGTCACCGGGGCAAACGTACTGGTGGCGATTTTCGGAGAAAAAGATTCTCACGCGGTGTATTTCCTGCATCAGAAAGGCGTAACCCGTCTTGATGTTGTGAACTTCATTTCGCATGGCATTACCAAGGTTCCACAAACCACGCCGACCAAACCTCAGCCGGAGGGAGACTCGGACTCCGATCAAGAGCAAAACGCAGGCGGTGCGCTGGAAAGCTACACCATGAACCTCAATGCGCTCGCCATATCCGGCAAGATTGATCCGCTGATCGGCCGCGACCGCGAGTTGGAGCGCGTCATTCAGACCCTTTGCCGCCGACGCAAGAACAACCCGCTGCTGGTGGGTGAGGCAGGCGTGGGCAAGACGGCGATTGCGGAAGGCTTGGCGCGCCGAATCATTGAAGGCGCAGTTCCGGAGATCCTTGCGCGTTCTCAAGTCTACGCGCTGGACATGGGTTCGCTGCTTGCGGGAACCAAGTACCGGGGCGATTTCGAGCAGCGTTTGAAAGCCGTACTCAAGCAACTGACTGACAATCCGAACGCGATCCTGTTCATCGACGAAATCCACACTCTGATCGGTGCCGGAGCGGCTTCCGGCGGAACGCTTGACGCGTCCAATCTTCTCAAACCCGCCTTGTCGTCCGGCAGCCTCAAGTGCATTGGTGCGACAACCTATACCGAGTACCGGGGTATTTTCGAGAAGGATCATGCACTGTCGCGCCGTTTTCAGAAAATCGATGTGACCGAGCCATCGATAGCCGAAACCGTGGAGATTCTGCGTGGACTCAAGACAAGATTTGAAGCTCATCATGGCGTCAAGTACACCGCCGCGGCACTGACAACGGCGGCGGAACTGTCTGTGCGCTTCATTACCGATCGTCATCTGCCGGACAAGGCGATTGACGTGATAGACGAGGCTGGTGCCGCACAGCGCATATTGCCCAAATCAAAACAAAAGCGCGTTATCAGCAAGCACGAGATCGAGGAAACCATTGCCAAGATTGCTCGGGTGCCACCGCAGAGCATTTCGTCCACTGACCGCAGTAAGCTGCAAAATCTTGATCGCGACTTGAAAGCCGTGGTGTTCGGCCAGGAACGCGCGATCGACGCTCTGGCGGCTGCCATCAAGATGTCACGCAGCGGCCTGGGCAATCCGCAGAAACCCATTGGCTGCTTCCTGTTCAGCGGACCCACCGGCGTGGGCAAGACCGAAGTGGCTCGTCAGCTTGCCTATACGATGGGCGTGGAATTGATCCGATTCGACATGTCGGAGTATATGGAGCGCCATGCAGTGTCCCGACTGATCGGCGCCCCACCCGGGTATGTCGGCTTCGACCAAGGCGGATTATTGACCGAGCAAATCTCCAAGCACCCTTACTCCGTGCTGCTGCTCGACGAGATCGAAAAGGCCCACCCGGATATCTTCAACATCCTGCTGCAGGTAATGGACCACGGTACGCTGACCGACAACAATGGACGAAAAGCGGACTTTCGCAATGCCGTAATTATCATGACTACCAATGCCGGTGCTGCCGAACTGTCGAAAACCACCATGGGATTCACGCAGCAGCGTGCGGCCGGGGACGAGATGGCGGAAATCAAGAGAATGTTTACGCCGGAGTTCCGCAACCGGCTTGACGCCACAATCTCATTTGCCGCGCTTTCTCAGGAGATCATCGTACGGGTAGTAGACAAGTTTCTCATGCAACTTGAGGAGCAACTCCACGAGAAGAAGGTCGAGGTTGCGTTTACCGATGCGCTCAAGACCTATTTGGCAAAGCACGGTTTCGATCCCCAAATGGGCGCGCGTCCCATGGCGCGTCTGATACAGGACACCATACGCAGTGCTCTGGCCGACGAACTGCTATTCGGCAAACTGGCAGGGGGCGGCAGTGTTACGGTTGATGTCGATGCCGAAGGCAAAACTAAATTGCTGTTCGATGAACGCAAAGGCGTGGCCAGGGATAAGGAAGAAAGCGTCGTCTGAACGCCACACACAAACACGCCGGGCCTTCGCGGCCCGGTTTTTTTTCGTCCGGATCTCCGGGATCATCCTGAGTTGCCCGCGATTCCGGGACGGGATTCCCGTCGTGAGCATGCTCCGAACTACCTCGCCGCAACATGCCGTGGCGCCCATTCAGGATATGAACATTACCGGCGAACCGATCCAGAGCAGCAAGACGCCGGGTGAACTCCGGCCGCACCCGACTCGAGCGGTGGACCGGTCTGGGCAGTGGCGGAAACCTGGCCCAATGACCGGAAAACCGAGGCATCCATTGCGCCCAATGCGCCACGGCTGGTCTGCGTTGCCGGCAACCCTGGCATCGCGCCGCAATTCCCTGTGCCGCGCTACCGGGACTTTTTGATGGTGGCGCAGGCCTTGATGCCTGACGGCTCATAAATCGGACAGCGGCTCGCCAGCGCAGTGCCGATGAGCGCTACCGCGCCCGGGATCAGCCAGCGCAGATCGCTTTCGAGGACAAAGAACAGGCTAAGCCGGCCAAGTCCTTCAATGAAGCGAATGACGCGATCCATGGTGCCCATGTTTACTTGCTTGATGACCCGTTCGAAAAGTGATGCGAAGCGTGCTCATTTTTGTTTTTCCGCGAACCACTTATAAGCCAGTGAACCGGCGATCAGGGCCAGTACAAAAATGACCGGTTCAATCTGCCCCAGGGACAATGAAGCCAGGGCAGGGCCGGGGCAAAACCCGCCCAGTCCCCAGCCGATTCCGAACAAGGCGCTGCCGATGGCGAGGTGCTTGTCCACGCCGGAGTCGCGCGACAGATGAAACTTACCATCGAAAAGCGGTTGCCGGCGTCGCAACACGAAACGAAACAACACCGCGGTGACCCCGACTGCGCCAGCCATGACGAAGGCCAGGCTGGGATCCCAGTTACCGAAGAAATCAAGAAACCCCAGCACCTTTTCCTGGCTGATCATTTGTGAAATTGCCAAGCCTAGCCCGAAGATGACGCCGGCGACGAGTCCGATCAATTTTTTCTGCATTTATGCCACTCCAAATACGTGACGCACCACGAACACGGTGGCCACGCCGGTGGCCATGAATAACGACGTTGCGACCAGCGAGCGCAGCGAAAAGCGGGCCAGACCACATACACCGTGGCCGCTGGTGCAGCCGCTGCCCATGCGGGTGCCAACGCCAACCAGCAGGCCGGCCAGCACCAGCACCCAGAGCGGAATCTGCGCCATGGCAGGTTCGGCACCGGGCCGGGTCCAGACATAAGCGCCCGCGCCGAGAATCAGACCGAGCAGGAACAGGCCGCGCCAGCCGGTTTCCGGTTCGCGCGGATTGATGAAGGCATTAAGGATGCCGCTGATGCCGGCGATGCGGCCGTTAAACAGCAGCAGCAATGTGGCGCTCAGCCCGATGATGTCGCCCTGCGAGCCGGGGTAGTAGATGCGCGCGGAGATACCGATCAACAAGGGCGAGGAACTCATCGTCGTGCAGCGTGGCGTCCGGGAATGCGCGCATTCTCGCGTCTCGCTGAACGACGGTCCCGGAAACTGCGGTACAAGTCCTGCTGCCCCCGTCTCGCCTCAGTGGTTCACCTCCTTAACCTGCTTGCCGCCATCGCCCTGCTCGTGTGGGGCACGCACATCGTACGCACCGGCGTGCTGCGCGTCTTCGGCGAGAGCCTGCGCCGCGTGCTGGCCGAGAGCTTTTCGAACCGCTTCACCGCGCTGCTCGCCGGCCTGGGCGTGACGAGCCTGGTGCAGTCGAGTACCGCCACCTGCCTGATCGTCGCCTCGTTCGTCGGCAGCGGTGTCGTCGGCACCGCGGCGGCACTCGCGGTGATGCTGGGTGCCGATGTCGGCACGGCGCTGATGGCGGTGCTGCTGTCGTTCGACTTGTCGTGGCTCTCGCCGCTCTTGATCTTCGCCGGCGTGCTGATGTTCATCTCGCGCGAGAAGAGCCAGGCGGGCCGGATCGGGCGCGTGCTGATCGGCCTGGGGCTGATCATCCTGGCGCTGCAGCTGATCGTCGAGGCCACGCAGCCGCTGGTGCAATCGCCGGCAGTGCGTGCGCTGCTTGCAGCCTTGCCCAACGAGGTGCTGTTGGACATCTTCGTCGGCGCCGTGCTGGCGGTGCTGTCGTACTCGAGCCTGGCCATCGTGCTGCTCACCGCCACGCTGGCCGCGCAGGGCATGCTGCCGACCACGGTGGCGCTGGGCCTGGTGATCGGCGCCAACGGCGGCAGCGGCATCCTGGCGATGATCGTCACGGGCGCCGCCAAGCCCGAGGTGCGGCGGCTGCCCCTGGGAAACCTGATCTTCAAGGGCATCGGCGCGCTCGCCGTGTTGCCGTTCATGCCGCAGATCCACGTGCAGCTGCAACACTGGCTGCCCACGGTGCCGCAGCAGGTGGTCGTCTTCCACCTGCTCTTCAACATCGCGCTGGCGCTGCTCTTCATCGGCTTCACCGCGCACGTGGCGGGTTGTGTCGAACGTTGGATGAAAGCCCCGCCGGCGTCGGCCGCCAACAACCGGCCGCGCCATCTCGACCCGGTGGCGCTGGCCACGCCCACGCTGGCCATCAGCTGCGCGGCGCGCGAGGCGCTGCACCAGGCCGACGTGGTGGAGACCATGCTGCGCGGCGTGCTGCCGGTGATGCGCAACAACGACCTCGATCTGGCCGCGCAGCTGCGCCGCCTGGACGACACGGTCGACGAGCTGTACTCGGCGATCAAGTTCTATCTGACGCAGATCAGCCGCGAGGCGCTTTCCGAACGCGAGGGCCGGCGCTGGACCGACATCGTCTCGTTCACCATCAACATGGAACAGATCGGCGACTGCATCGAGCGCGTGCTGCAAGACATCGAGGACAAGAAGATCCGCAAGAACCGCAGCTTCTCCGAAGCCGGCATGGCCGAGATCGTGCACCTGCACGAGCGATTGCTGGCCAACCTGCGCCTGGGGATGAGCGTGTTCCTGGACGGTCACGTTCGTGACGCGCAGAAGCTGCTCGAAGAGAAGGCGCGTTTTCGAGACCTCGAGCATGAGTACGCCGCCAACCACATCGCACGGCTGCAGGACAACAGCGCCGCCAGCATCGAGACCAGCTCACTGCACCTGGACCTGATCAGCGAGTTGAAGCGCATCAACTCGCACATCTGCTCGATCGCCTACCCGATCCTCGAATCGGCCGGTGCGTTGTCGGCCACAAGGCTGCGCCACTCGCGGCTGGGCGGCCTGGACGACATCGGCAGCTGATGGGCCTGACCTGGGGCGTGGTGGCCGCCGTACTGTTCGGCGCGCTGCTGCACGCCGGCTGGAACGTGCTGGTGAAGAGCGGCAGCGACAAGTCGCTCGACACAGCGCTGGTGCACTCGGCGATGTCGCTGCTGGCCCTGCCGGTGGCGCTGTGGGTCGGCTTGCCGCCGCCGGCGAGCTGGCCTTTCATCGCTGCCTCGCTGCTCATCCACATCGGCTACTACGTCGCACTGGTGGGCGCCTACCAGTACGGCGAGCTGTCGATGACCTACCCGATCATGCGCGGCTTCGCGCCGCTGTGGGTGGCCCTGGCCAGCGCCACGGTGATCGGCGAAGCACCGTCGGCGGCGGCGTGGCTGGGCATTGTCGGCGTCACGGTCGGCGTGGCATTGGTCGGCCTGGCCCATCCGGGTGAAGCACTGCATCACCGCAAAGCACTCGCTTTCGCGTTCGCCAACGCCGCCATCATCGCCGCGTACACGCTGGTCGACGGCCTGGGTGTGCGCGCCTCGGGCGACGTGCTGCGCTATGTGCTGTGGCTGTTCGCGATCGACGGACTGCCGTTCGCGCTGCTCGTGTGGTGGCAGCGCGGCGCGGCGGCGCGGCCGGCGCTGTGGGCTTACGCGAAGCGGCGGTTGCCGCTCGCGGCGGTGGGCGGTCTCGCTTCGGCGCTGTCGTACGCGATCGCGCTGTGGGCCATGACCCGCGCGCCGGTGGCCAGCGTGGCAGCGCTGCGCGAGACCTCGGTGCTGTTTGCGGCGCTGCTGTCGACCTGGCTTCTGAAGGAGCGCTTCGGCATGCAGCGCGCGCTGGGCACGGCGGTGATCGTGGCGGGGGTGATGGCGCTCAGGTTGGGGTGAGCGCCGATCGTTGTTCAAGGCTC
>JANNTE010000263.1:0-4825 GCA_031403365.1 Betaproteobacteria bacterium
CAGCGTTTCATGCAATCCTCCTGTTGTCCGAACGGACCAGCCGTGGCATCAAACCGTCTCGGCCATGCCATTGTGCCGCAACAGCGCATCGATGTTTGGCTCGCGCCCGCGAAATGCGACAAACGATTCGAGCGCCGGCCGGCTTCCGCCCGCCGCCAGTATTTGCGCGCGAAAGCGGCCGCCGACCACCGGGTTCAGCACACCATTTTCCTCGAATACGCCGTAAGCGTCAGCCGAGAGAACTTCGGCCCATTTGTAGCTGTAATAACCCGCCGCATATCCGCCGCCAAAAATGTGTGAAAAACTGTTCGGAAAACGGTTGTATTCGGGAGGAAACAAGACAGCCACGCCGCGACGCACTTCGTCCGCCAGCTGCAACAGCGTCATCGGCCCGTCGGGATCAAAATCCGAATGCATACGCATGTCGAAGATCGCAAACTCGAGCTGCCTGACGGTCTGCATTCCGCTTTGAAAATTCTTCGCGGCAAGCATTTTCTCAAACAGCGCGCGCGGCAGACCGGCACCGGTCTCCACGTGCGTGCTCATGTTCTTGAGCACCTCCCATTCCCAGCAGAAATTCTCCATGAACTGGCTGGGTAGTTCGATCGCATCCCACTCAACGCCATTGATTCCCGATACGCCCAGCACTTCGACCTCGGTGAGCAAATGATGCAGGCCATGGCCGAATTCGTGAAACAGCGTGATCACTTCGTCATGAGTGAACGTGGCCGGTTTTCCGCGCAATGGCGCGGAGAAATTGCAATTGAGATAGGCAACCGGCGTCTGTATGCCGGAAAGTCCGGTCTTGTCTGCCTGTAGCCGCCTGCGGGTGATGGCATCGTCCATCCAGGCGCCGCCGCGCTTGGATGGTCTGGCGTACAGGTCGAGGTAGAACTGGCCGATCCGCGCACCGCTGCGATCCCGGATCGAAAAGAAGCGAACGTCGTCGTGCCACCTGGGGGCTTCGTCAGGCTCGATACGCAGGCCATACAAGGTTTCAACGACCCTGAACATGCCCTGCAACACCTGCGGCTCTGGAAAATACTGCTTGACCTCCTGGTCCGAGAACACATAGCGGGCCGCTCGCAGTTGTTCGGACGCATAGGTCACATCCCACGGTTGCAGATCGCCGATTCCCAGTTCCCGGGAGGCAAATTCCGCCAATTCCGCGAGGTCCCGTTGCGCAAAGGGTTTCGCGCGCTTTGCGAGCTGTTCCAGAAACTCCAGAACCTGCTTCGGCGAATCCGCCATCTTGGGCTGCAAGGACAATTGCGCGAAGTTATCGAAACCCAGCAAACGCGCCTGCTCCTGACGCAGTCGCAGAATCTCACCGATGATCGCAGTATTGTCCAGTCTGGACTCGCCGAATTCCGCGGCACGGGTGCAGTAGGCCCGATACATCTGCTCGCGCAGTTGCCGATCCTGCGCATACTGCATGACCGGAAGATACGATGGCATGTGCAAGGTGAATCTCCATCCCGGCGTTCCGGCCTGCGCCGCTGCCTCGCGCGCCGCCTCGATCACATCGCCTGGAATGCCGGCGAGACCTTGCTGATTCGCAACTGTCACCTGAAACGCATTCGTGGCGTCGAGGACGTTGTCGTTGAATTTCGACGACAAGCCGGACAGCTCTTCGGATATCTGCCTGAACCTGGCTTTTCCCTCAGGCGGCAATTCGGCGCCGCCCAGACGGAAGTCGCGAAGTTCGTTGGCAATGACTTTTCTTTGCGCCGCAGTGAGTCGATCAAACGCGGTCGAACCGCGCAACGCCTTGTACTTGGCGTAGAGCGCTTCGTCCTGCGCCAGTCCGGTGAAGTATTGCGTGATGCGCGGCAGATTGGTGTTGTAGACGTCGCGAAGTTGCGCACTGTTCATGACCGCGTTCATGTGCGAAACCTGTCCCCAGGCGCGGCGCAGCCGCTCATTGGCGTCGTCCAGAGGTGCGACGAAATTATCCCAGTGCGCCGCTTCGGTCTGGTTCCTGAGACTTGCCACCAGTGCCCGGTTTTCATCCAGAAGCTGATCGAGGGCAGGCGTAACCGCATCGGGACTGAATTGCGCGAAGCGAGGCAATCCGGAGAAATCAAGCAGTGGATTCATCGATTGACACTGAAAAATTGGGAGCCGGCAACGTATCTGGTGGCGGGCGGATTCATGTTCAAGCTGTCCTGGCCGGGTTCCCGGCCATGATTGCGCCGGTTATCCTTCGTAAACGACACGGCCATCGACCAGCGTGAAACGTACCCGGGCGTTCATTTCGTATCCGGTAAACGGCGTATTCTTGCCTTGGCTTTTCAGGATGCCCGGCTCGACCTTCCAGCGCGCAAGCGGGTCGAACACACACAGATCGGCGTTTTCTCCGGTGGCAACGGCGCCGGCACGAATGCCGAGGATGCGCGCGGGTTCGCTGGTGACTTTTGCCAGCGCTGCCGCCAGCGGAATCTTGCTTTCCTGCGCCCATTTCAGGGTGAGTGAAAGCAACAACTCCAGTCCGGTTGCGCCCGGTTCCGACTCGCCAAACGGAAGCTGCTTGGCATCGTCATCCACTGGCGCATGGTCGGAGCATATTGCATCTATGGTCCCGTCCTGCACCCCGCGGCGCAACGCGTCCCGGTCGCGTAGGGAGCGCAGAGGCGGAACCAGATGGCAATTGGAATCGAAGTAGCCGATATCCATTTCGCTCAGGTGCACATGGTTGGCCGAGACGTCGCAGGTAACACCGATTCCCATGGATTTGGCCTGACGGATCATGTCCACGCCCTCGGCACTGGAGATCCGGCATAGATGTACCCTGGCACCGGTCTCGCGCACCAGCAACAGGATTGCGGAAAGGGCTACGGTTTCTGCGATCACCGGTATCGGCGCGAGGCCAAGGCGGGTGGCGACTTGTCCGGCGTGCGCGACGCCATTGCGCCCCAGCCCTGCATCGCGCGGCCGCAGCCAGACCGGAAAACCAAAGGTCGACGCATACTGCATGGCCCGCAGTAAAACTTCGCTGCTGGAAAGAGGCACGTCCGCCTGCGAGAACGCGATACACCCGGCATCATGCAGTTCCGCCATTTCTGTGAGGCGCTCACCCTTGAGGCCCTGGGTCAGCGCGCCAAGGGGATACACGCGAGCCTGGTTGAGGCTGCGTGCGCGGTGCTTGAGCATTTCCACCAGACCGGGTTCGTCGAGCGGAGGATCCGTATCGGGTGGGCAGACAAGCGATGTCACGCCGCCGGCAACAGCTGCGGCCATTTCGCTTTCCAGCGTGGCCTTGTATTCCAGCCCCGGCTCGCGCAACCTCACCGACAGGTCGACGAGGCCGGGGCATGCCACCAATCCCGTGGCATCGATGACGCGATTGGCGTGGAAGTCATGCGCAGCTGCGCCGATCGACACGATTTTGCCTGCGGCAATGAAGATATCCTGGGCTTTGTCGAATCCCCGGCCGGGGTCGACCACGCGTGCGCCCTTGAGGTGTATTTTCACGCGTTTCCCGCCAGAATCGACATCACCGCCATGCGCACCGCGATGCCGAACGTCACCTGCGGCAGGATGACCGACTGGTTGCCATCGGCTACGCTGGATTCGATTTCTATGCCGCGATTCATGGGTCCGGGATGCATCACAATCGCGTCGGGTTTCGCGTAACCGAGCTTCTCCGGAGTGAGCCCGTAGTACTTGAAAAACTCCTGGGCGGAAGGCAGCAAAGCCCCGGTCATGCGCTCATTCTGCAGGCGCAGCATGATCACCACATCGACATCCCGGAGTCCCGACGCCATGTCGTGATACACCTGCACGCCGAGATCGGAAATATTCGCAGGAAGCAGCGTTCTCGGGCCGATGACACGTACTTCCGGAACGCCAAGGGTTGTCAGCGCGTGAATCTGGGAACGCGCCACCCGCGAGTGCAGCACGTCGCCGACGATGGCCACCCGCAGCGCCGTGAACTCTTTCTTGTAGTGGCGGATCGTAAACATGTCGAGAAGACCCTGGGTGGGGTGCGCGTGGCGTCCGTCTCCGGCGTTGACGACATGGATATTGGGCGCGACATGACGCGCGATCAGATGGGCGGCGCCGCTTTGCGCATGCCTGACGATGAACATGTCCGCATGCATCGCGGACAGATTGGCAACGGTATCGAGCAGCGTTTCCCCTTTGCTCTGCGATGACGTTCCTACGTTCAAGTTGATCACGTCCGCCGAAAGGCGCTTGGCAGCGATCTCGAAAGTGGTGCGGGTGCGGGTGGAAGCTTCGAAAAACAGGTTGAAAATAGCCTTGCCGCGCAGCAGTGGCACTTTCTTGATCTCGCGATCTCCGACCGACAGGAAGGAATGCGCGGTATCGAGAATATGCAGCACTGTTTCGCGGGGCAAGCCCTCGATGGTCAGCAAATGCTGAAGTTCTCCGTTGGCATTTAACTGCGGGTTGGATGCCCTCATGCCGGGAGCTGCCGGTTTATCGCGAGGCTCAAGCGCCCCTGCTCATCGGTCTGCAATTCAATCTGCTCCGCATCGGACACGGAGATCTCGGCGCCCACGAATTGCGCCGTAATCGGCAATTGCCGGCCGCCTCTGTCGACCAGGGTCGCCAGCCGGATACGCTTGGGCCGGCCGTAGTCGAACAGCTCATTCATGGCCGCGCGTATGGTGCGCCCGGTGTAGAGCACATCGTCCACCAGAACGATGTCCGCATCGGCAACTTCGAACGGGATGCTCGACGGCTTGACTTTCGGATGCAAGCCGCGACTTGCGTAGTCGTCTCGATAGAAGGACACGTCGATGGTCCCAAGGGGCTGGCTCAGAGCCAGCGCCTTGTGCAACCTTTGCGCCAGCCATAC
>JANNTE010000264.1:0-3570 GCA_031403365.1 Betaproteobacteria bacterium
GATGGCGGCGCATACGACCAGCAACAGGATTTTCACGCGCGAGACATTGATGCCGACATACTCGCAGCGCTGCTCGTTCTCACGGATCGCCACCAGAATGCGCCCGGCGTCGCTGCGCACGAACAACCACGCCATCGCCGTTAGCACAACGAGAAATACCCCGGCAATCCAGAACCAGGCCTCCATGGACAGATCGAAACTCTCAAATCCGGACAGGCCGCTGCTCGATCCGGTGAAATTGCCCCCGGAATAGAGAATCTGGGTGACGACAATCGGCAAGACCAGCGTGATGACCGACCCGTACAGCGGCGAAGCGCCCTGATAAAACGCCAGCCAGCCGACCACGGCCGCAACGATCATCGCCACCGCGATGCCGCTGACCAATGCCAGTGCTGCATAGCCGGTGCCGAAACCGGCGTGTGTAAAGATCAGCCCGGCGGCATAAGCGCCAACACCGAAAAACGCCGACTGCCCGAAGGTCAGTATGCCGGCGTAGCCCCACAAAACATCCACCGTCAGCGCGACCGCGGCATACAGGAATGCGCGGATCAGGCTGTTGACCATGTAGGCGGGCAATACGTAAGGGCCGATGGCGATCAACAGCAGCGCGCAGCCGCACACCAGCATCAGAGTGCGGCCGTCAGCGCGCGCCAGCAGACTGTTGGCGCGCTTCGCGGCAGGCACTGCCGCGTCAGCTGCACGGCTGGAGCTTATTTCAGCCACGGCTAAAGCCTTGTGGCCGCAGTCGCAACACCACGGCGGCCAGCACTACGATGGTCAGCCCGCCCAGAATGGGATTGCCAAAGGAGCTGACCAGCACTTGCGCACCGCCCAACACCAGACAGGCGATGGCGAGGCTGATGAGCGACACCCCGGACACCATCACCAGCATGAAGGCGTTCACCAGCCAGGGCACGCCCATGTTCGGATCGACGCTGGACAATGGTGTGATCAGCGCACCAGCGAGGCTTGCCAGTCCGGCGCCAAGAGAAAACGTAACAAAGCGCACCAGCGCGCTGTTGATTCCCAGGCCGCGCGCCAGTTGTTCGTTCATGATGACGGCGCGCGCAATGAGTCCCAGGCGCGTCGCGTTGAGCAGCAGTGCGATGCCAATGCCGATGGCAATCGCGATCAGAATCAGCAACAACCGGTATTCAGAATATGACGCGCCAAGCAGATCCACCGCGCCCGTGACCGGGCTTTGCACGAACTGCACTTCGCGTCCGAACGCAAGCGTAATGACCTGGCCGATGATGATGCCCAGTCCCCAGGTGGCGAGAATGGCGTCGAGCGGACGGGTATACAAGGGCTTCATCACCAGGCGCTCGATGACCATGCCACAGGCGCATCCAATGGCAAAGGCGCAGGGCAGCGACCACCACGGATTCAATCCCAGATTGGTGATCAGCAGGGCTGCATAGCCGCCGATGGTCAGAAACCCGCCATGGGCGAAATTGATGATCTTCATCACCCCGAACACGATCAACAGTCCGGCCGACACGCCGTACAGAATCGCGGCCGTGGTGAGAATGTCGAGAAGTATGGGCATGACCGGCGCGAGGGACGAAGGACGAGGAGGATGGGATGCAGGGGCTTACGCCGCACGCGGCGGCGCCCTTATTCTTCGCCCTTCACTCCCCGCCCCTCGTCCCTTTATCCCTCGTTCCTGTGTTACTTGAGCTTAGGACACTGCTCGCCGGGATCGACGTCCTTGAAAGTCGACAGCACTTTCACGCCACCGTCTTTTTGCACCTGGGCCAGGTACATGGTCAGCGGAGCGTGGCGCTGCTTGTTCATCTTGATGATGCCGCGCGGTCCCTCGAAGGCCACCTGCGACAGCGCGGCGATGACTTTGTCGGCATCGGTCGAGCCGGCTTTTTCCACTGCCAGCTTGTAGGCATAAACGCCTTCGTACTGCGGCACCGACAAGTCGTTTGGCGTTTTCAGATTGGCGCCGAATTTCTTCTGCATTGCCGCCAGAAACGCCTTGTTCTTCGGCGAGTCGATGTTGGTGAAATACGAACCCGAGATGAAAATGCCTTCCGCGTCAGCACCCATGCTCTTCGCCGTGCCCTCGTCGACCGCGAGATTGCCATAGGGAATTTTGACGCCAGCCGCGCGCAACTGCTTGGTCAGCGTGACATTGGGCGCGCCGCCAGCCGTCGAAGTAATCAGCGCTTCTGCGCCCGAGGCTTTCAGCTTGCTGATAATGGAAGTCCAGTCCGATCCGTCCATGGGCAGATACTCTTCGCCCAGAACTTTGCCGCCGGTCTTTTCGATATAGCCGCGGGTGAATTCAAGCATGCCGCGCCCGAATGCGTAATCGCTGCCGATCAGGAAGAAAGTCTTGGCCTTGTAGTTCTTCGTGAAGTAATCAACGATCGGGGCTACTTGCTGGTCCGGCACCCAGGCATTGACGTAAAGATATTTGTTGCAGGAACGGCCTTCGTAGAACGAGGTATAGATGAACGGCGTCTTGCCGCGCGTGACGATCGGCAGTCCGGCATTGCGTGCAGCGCTGGTTTCCATCGAGATCAGCACGTTGACTTTCTTCTGAAAAATCAGCGAGTCAAAGGCCTTCTGTGCACCTGCGGCGCCGCTGCCATCATCGGCGACTTCCAGCACCACTTTCTTGCCCATGATGCCGCCTGCCGCGTTGATTTCCTCGGCGGCAAGTTCGGCTGACTGAACGACAGATGGCGCAACGACGCTGTTCGCGCCACTTAAGCCAACTGGAATGCCGATCTTGATAACATCCTGCGCAAACGCGACGGCGCTGGAGAGAATAGCGCCCGCCAGCGCCGAGCCTACTGAGAACTGGATTATTTTCCGGAACATTGATGCCTCCACAAATAAAGACTTCGATTTTAGGTGACATGAACCTTTGACATGACCAAGGCCCGCGCCATAGCCTCTTAACTTGCCGCGTTCATTGACCACAGCGGACGATGGTACAACGCATGCGTCATGCCATCTATGGGAAATCGCACAAACCTTTGAATTCACGTACTTCCAACGAAAGACGCAATGCCGCGACGCCCTGAATGCGTGCGTCAAGCCAATGCACGCCCCAGTACGAAGCACCGCCTGCGCACCGGTATCGGTGTCCCGGCTGATGCCGGAATCGACGATACTCCCTCGCACGGAGGCAACTCGCAGTTGAGCAACACGCATCCTCACCGAACAGTGCGCCTCGTATTGCTCCGGGCGCCCGACGGCGTTTTCCAGATTTTTTTGCCGGATTGCAGGCGATAAACTGACGATCATCATTTCCGGGACGTTCCCCGTTGGAGCCCCGGGTCTTTCTCGAACAAATTGGAATGAGCTTCCCGACTCTTTAGGCCCATGACGCGAATCGCCATACGCCGCGTGTTCATACTGACTGCCGCGCTCGGCCTGCTGAACTGGGCGAATCCGGCACTGGTTGAAAATGCTGCTGATGTGCCATCGCTGGCGCTTTCCGGTGGCGGTTTCAGCAACGATGATGCAGCCAGCAGCGCGTACTCGCATCCGGTCGCCACGCTGGATGCCAGACAAGCGGAACTGTTTGCGCTCGGCCACAAGATGTTC
>JANNTE010000265.1:0-2503 GCA_031403365.1 Betaproteobacteria bacterium
TATCGCGTTTCGTCGAGCCCTTCGATGACGACAAGAAAGGCCTGATCCTGCAATACACCGATCCCACCAAGCCGGTGAAGTTCGAGGCCGGCGGCCAGGGCCTGACCGCAACCGTGATGGACTACGCACGCTTCGCGCACATGCTGTTGAACCGCGGCGCGCTCGATGGCACGCGCATCCTGGGCAAAAAGACCGTCGAGTTGATGACGACCAATCACGTCGGACTGAACATTGACCTCGGTCCCTTCTTCCTGCCCGGCCAAAGCCACGGCTACGGCCTGCTGGGCGCAGTGCGCACCGAAGGCGCGCGCGCTCCGGCACCCTTGAATCCGATGGACGGCTCAGTCGGTGAATTTTATTGGGCCGGCTACGCCGGAACCTACTTCTGGGTGGACCCGAAGGAAGAACTGGTGGGTGTGTTCATGATGCAGTCGGTGAAGCAGTTGCTGCCGTTTGCGACCGCGTTCAAGACGCTGGTGGTGCAGTCGATCGTGGAGTGATGTGAACCGGCGCTGCGTCAGCGGTGTTACTGTTGGCGCAGCGATTTGATGGAAACCTGTTGACAGAGGCCCAGGTCATCTCCCTGATCCGGATTGCAACGACACCATCGAGTCATACCATTGAGCAATTGAGGGTCCGAGCCTGCCCGCATGACATCCCGTTCGCAATCCATCGTTGGAATCGACCAGGGTACAACGGCGACCAAGGCCTACTCACTCGGCACCGCCGGAGAATTCCGGCAACTGTCCTCGATCGAGCACCGTCAGATCTATCCGCAGCCCGGCTGGGTTGAGCACGATCCTCGCGAACTGCTCGCGGCGGTGGAACGCTGTCTCGACAGCGCGGGAAACGTCAGCGCGGCTGGCATCGCCAATCAGGGCGAGACCGTCATCGCCTGGGATGCCGATAGCGGCGCGCCGGTGTGCAACGCCATCGTCTGGCAGGACAACCGCACCCAGGGTGTCATCGAACGGCTTAAGGCTGCGGGCGCGGAAACGCTCACGCTGGAGCGCGCCGGGCTGCCGCTCGATCCCTATTTCTCCGCTTCGAAACTGCGTTGGATTCTGGACAATGTTTCCGCGGCGGCGGCCCTGGCGCAGCGCGGGCGATTGCGACTTGGCACCAGCGATGCATTTTTTCTCGACCGGTTGTGTGGCACCTACGCAACCGATATCGTCACCGCCTCGCGCACCAGTCTGATGAATCTCACCACCGGGGAATGGGACGCTGACTTGTGCCGGTTGTTTGGTGTGCCGATGGAACTGCTGCCGCCGATACGGCCGACCATCGGCCGGTTCGGTGTTGCGAAACGCAGTCAGATTCCGCTCGTGACCAGCATCGTCGATCAGCAAGCCGCGCTGTTCGGACACGGCTGTCTCGATCCGGGGCAAACCAAGATTACGTTCGGAACCGGCGCGTTTGCGCTGGCGATAGCCGGCCCGAATCCGGTAAGCGCTGCGCAGCGCGGAATTTTGCCCACGCTGGCCTGGAAGCTCGACGCGCAATCCACATACGCCATCGACGGCGGCGTGTACAACGCGGCTTCGGCGCTGGACTGGGCGCGGCGTCTGGGTTTGTTCGCGCATTTCGATGACATCGCCGCATTCGACGGACCGTCGGCGCTGGAACGCGGACTGGTTTTCGTGCCCGCGCTCTCCGGTCTCGCCTGCCCCTACTGGGACCGCTCCGCCGCCGGAATGTGGCTGGGAATGGGATTGGAAACCAGCCAGCGCGATCTGGTGCGCGCGGTACTCGAAGGCGTGGCGCTGCGCAGCGCGCAGGCGGTGTCGGCAATGAACGAGTGCGTGCCTCTCGCCGGTTCGATCTCGATTGACGGCGGGCTGTCGCGCAACGGGTACTTCGCGGAGTTTCTGGCGCGCGCGCTTGGCCGGACCGTGAGCGTTCCATCCACGCCCGACCTGACCGGTCTGGGCATCTGCAGGCTGGCGCTGATCGGGGCGGGTCTTGCCGACACCGATTCGCTGCCCCCATTGCCCGCGCCAGAGAGAACCATCGTGCTCGCGTCTTCGTTGCCCAAGGAACTGCACGAGCGTTTCCACGATGCCGTGGAGCGCACGCGCGGCTGGCGCATCTGAGGACTGACGACAGAAGCGTAGAGTATCCTTCGCTATTGATCATTCCAGAATTCACGACAGACAATAAGAGCAGTTTTTGCCTCACGCTTGCTCCGGGCTGCGCTCCCTCACCCTCGATCCCTCTGCTCCGCTTCAAGTGTTCTCTTGTCCCGGAGGGAGGAAAAGCAAAGTGTCATGAACTACGAAAAGATCAATAAATTCCATGGACAGTGAAATCCTCGATCAAGTACGCAAGCTCCCCTGCTGGTCGGGAAAGGTTGATCCGGTCCCGCTGCAAGGCGGCATCACCAACCGGAATTATCTGGTGAGCGATCGCGCGCAGCAGTTTGTCGTGCGGCTTGGGGAAGACATCCCCGTCCATGGCGTGATGCGCTTCAATGAACTGGCCGCCAGCCGCGCGGCTTTTG
>JANNTE010000266.1:0-12692 GCA_031403365.1 Betaproteobacteria bacterium
CGCTGCTGTGGAGCGGTGATTCGCACGCGGCGCAGGGTAATGGCGAGATCAATCTCACGGCGATTGAAACCGCATTCAACGAACTACGCCTGCACGTCGAACTCATCAAGGCCAAGTCCATCACCTGGCCGCGCATCGAGACCCCCACGCACTGGATCACCGTGGGCTACGACCGCGACCTGAACAAGGCCCTGGAAATCCTGAAAATCGAAACCCAGGTGTTTCTGGCGCAAACCCAAAATATTTCGCCCGAGAAAACGGAGGAAATGATGGCAACCCGCTTCGATTGCCATATCGCCGAAGTCGTCAATCAGGTCAAAGGCGTGTTTTGCGCCATCCCGAAACGCGGGGTGAAATCCACGCGCGGCGTGCGCGCGCCAAAAGAAAATGCGCGTTACTTCGTCACCAGCGCCAGTTCACCCGATTTGCAAACCGCCATGAACGAAGCCGCTTTTGCCATGATCGAACAACTCGCCGAACGCAAAGGCCTGTCGATCATCGATGCCTATTCGCTTGCCAGCCTGACCATGGATTCAGTCATCGGCGATATTTCTGCCGCGAAGAAAACGGTGCACTGCCTGGTGTCGAAGAATCTCTGGGCCGCCTGACCAATTCAATTGAAGGGCTCGGTGGCCTCGTTCTTTTCCATGCCCATCAAAGAACCCCGCGCTTGGCGGGGGTATCTGTGTCGGCGATTCCGGGGTCTTTTTCGTGTTGCAGCCTTACTTGTCCAAAGCCTCCAACAGCTTGGCGTGCACGCCGCCGAAGCCGCCATTGCTCATGACCAGGACGTGATCGCCAGGGCGGCTGTCGCGAACGAGGGCACGCACCAGCGCGTCAAGCTCGTCGAAACATTTCAATTTCCACCCCAACGACGCCAGCACCGTCTGCGCATTCCAGCCCAGGTCCTTGGTGAAACAGAACACCAGGTCGGCGCCGGCCAGACTTCCCGCCAGCGCATCTTTCATCACGCCCATTTTCATGGTGTTCGAGCGCGGCTCCAGCACGGCCAGGATGCGCGCGCTCCCCGCTTTGCTGCGTAAGCCCGCGATAGTCGTTTCGATCGCCGTTGGATGGTGGGCGAAATCGTCGTACACGGTTATGCCGTTTACGCTGCCGCGCAATTCCATGCGGCGTTTGACGTTCTTGAACCCGGCCAGGGCCTCGATGGACTGCGCGACCGGGACGCCGGCATGGCGCGCCGCCGCGATTGCGGCCAGCGCGTTGTTGCGGTTGTGTTCCCCGAGCAACTCCCAGTTCACGGTGCCGCTCGCTTTGCCTTCAAACAGGACGTCAAAGGCCTGGTCACGGCGGGACCTGGCGTCCCAGCCTTCCTCCACACCCAGCCACTCGACCTTGCTCCAGCATCCCCGATCCAGCACCCGCCGCATGCTCTGCTCGCGGCCATTGGCGACTATCAGCCCGTTGCCGGGCACGGTGCGCACGAGATGATGAAACTGGGTTTCGATCGCGGCGAGGTCGGAAAAAATATCGGCGTGATCGAACTCGAGATTGTTCAGGATCGCGGTGCGCGGCTGGTAGTGAACGAATTTCGATCGTTTGTCGAAGAACGCGGTGTCGTACTCGTCGGCCTCGATGACAAAAAATGCCGAATCCGTAGTGCGCGCAGAAACACCGAAGTCGAGCGGCACACCGCCGATCAGGAAGCCGGGATTCAATCCGGCGTACTCGAGTATCCAGGCCAGCATGGATGTCGTCGTAGTCTTGCCATGCGTGCCGGCCACCGCCAGCACCCATTTTCCCGGCAGCAGGGTGTCGTGCAGCCACTGCGGCCCGGAGGTAAAAGGCAAGCCTCGATCAAGGATTTCTTCCATCAACGCGTTGCCGCGGGCGACCACGTTGCCGATCACAAACAAGTCCGGTTTGAGGTCGATCTGGGAAGGATCAAATCCTTCGATGAGTTCGATGCCTTGCGCCTGCAACTGAGTGCTCATCGGCGGATAGACGTTGGCATCGCAACCGGTGACTTTGTGCCCGGCCTGTCTGGCGATCACCGCCAGGCCGCCCATGAAGGTTCCGCAGATGCCGAGGATGTGAATATGCACGGATTGTTTATCCCTGAACCGTCAAAAAAAACACGCACCGCGAAGGTACACGAAGGAAACGCAAAAGCAAGTCGCTTGTTGCCGTGATGGCGCGTTCAAAGCAGGCGTGACTTGTCACCGCTTGCGAAGCCGGTCAATGGGCCATCGATACCGCGTCCCAGGGCAATGACCTTGAACAACTCGCCCATTTCCGCGGGCGAGAGCAGTTTTTGCACGCCCGCCGTGAGCGCGAATTGCGCGGCGCCCGCATCCGCGGACGCATGCTGCAGAAGTTGCGTAATGCCGCTGTTGATGAGGAATTGCGCCTGGGTGGTGTAGCCGAGCAGTTCAAGTCCGGCATCGATGCCGGCTTCGGCAACGGCGGTGAAATCGACGTGCGCGGTGAGATCCTGCAATCCGGGCAGAAAGAACGGATCGTCATGGGCGCGATGGCGGTAATGGCACATCAGGGTGCCGAGTGTGCGTTGCGGATGGTAGTACTCCCGGCGTCCGAAGCCGTAGTCGATCAGCAGCAGCGCGCCCTTGCACAACGTTGCGGCCAAGCTGCGCACCAGCGCCGGCGCGGCGAGCGCCATTTCGCTCACATAGGGAGCTTTGATTTCTGCCGAGTCACGCGTCGCTTCGACGGCGCTGCGCAATATGCCAGGTGGCAGTAGCTGCTCCGACCAGGAAAGACCGTTGTCCTGCCAGGCAACACCGCGCTCGAACAAGCCGTCCTCGCGCCAGGCGACGACATGCACCGGCAGCGCGTCCAGTACTTCGTTGGCGATGACCACACCTTCGAATTTTTCCGGCAATGCGTTCAGCCATTCCATGCGATTTGCCAGTTCCGGCAGGTGGTTCGCAATCGTGGCTTGCTGGCGGTGTCGCAGTTGCGGGCTCACCTCCAAAATCAAATAACGCGACGGCAGGCAGTCGACGCGATGGAGTTCTCGGAGTAAGTCCGCCGCCAGCAGTCCGGAGCCGGCCCCGAGTTCCAGTATGTCACCGCCGCAGCGTTGCAGAATTTCGGCCACTTGCAGTGCCAGCGTGCGGGCGAACAAGGGTGAGATTTCCGGCGCCGTTACGAAATCGCCGGCAGCACCGAGTTTGGCTGCGCCGGCGACGTAATAGCCTTGCGCCGGGGCATACAGGGCCAGATCCATGTAGCGCGCGAAATCGATCCAGCCGCCGTGCGCGGCAATGTCCGCGCGGATAGTCTGCGTAAGCCGGGCGCTGTGCGCGCGCGCCTCCTCCGACGGAGCAGGCAGTTCGGGTACTAAGCGGGACATCGGCAGCGGGGCAGCGGCAAAGCGGAATACCGGGGTGGTTGGGCTACAATCCCCATTCAACAACACTCACGCACCCTGACGCAACGTTCCGGGGTGCTCATTCCACAACGAGCATGAGTCGGGCCGGCAAAAGGCGCGGGGCGGCACTGGTAACCGGGGCGGGAAAACGCATTGGCCGCGCGATTGCGCTCGGGCTGGCTGCGGATGGCTGGGACCTCGCCTTGCACTTTCATCACTCTGAAGCAGAAACCCGGGTCCTGGCCGGCGAAATTACCGCACTCGGCGTCAAGGCATTTCCGGTGCGCTGCGATCTTGCGGACGCCAGCCAGGTGAGCGCGTTGATTGCGCAGTCCGAGCGCGAATTGGGGGCGCTGACCTGCCTGATCAATAACGCGGCTTTGTTCGAGTACGACAATCTGGCCAGTCTCGACACCGGCGTGTGGCAGCGGCACATGGACATCAATGTGCGCGCGCCTCTGCTGCTTGCAAAGGATTTCGCCGCACACATCCCGGAAGACATGACCGGCTGTATTGTGAATCTGCTCGACCAGAAGGTGTTCAATCTCAATTCGGATTTTCTGTCGTATACCATCGCCAAGATTGCTCTCGAAGGGGCGACACGGGTGCTCGCCATGGCACTGGCACCGAAAGTGCGGGTGTGCGGTGTGGCGCCCGGCATTACCCTGGTCAGCGGCAAACAGACCGAGGCCGGTTTTGCGCGCGCCCATAAAATGGCCCCTCTGGGACGCAGTTCAGAGCTGAGCGACATCGCCGACACGGTGCGCTTCGTGGTCAACGCCCGCGCGCTGACCGGCACCACGATCGTGGTCGACGGCGGTCAGCATTTGTGGGCATCGCGCCGCGATGTGCAGTTTGAATCCGGTGACGGGCGATGAGCACCCCCGTGCGCCGGATATTCCTGAAGAACTTCGAAACCCGCATTTCCATCGGCATCCACGACTTCGAGAAACAGGCGAGACAGCGCGTGATCGTGAATGTGGATCTGTTTATGGACCCGGGCGGCAAAGTCGAGCGCGATCACATCGATGAAACGGTAGACTACGACTTTGTGCGCCGGGAGATCACCGTCTTGGCTGACAGCGGCCACTTCAACTTGCAGGAAACCTTCTGCGAGAAAATCCTGGAGATCTGCCTGGCGCGGCCAGGTGTGCTGGCCGCCCGGGTGGCCAGCGAAAAACTGGATGTGTACCCGGATTGCGAGTCGGTGGGCTTTGAAATCTTCCGCACTCGATAAATGACGACACTGCAAAAACAGATTTACGAAGGCAACAAACTCGCCAAGCGGCTGCGCCGCCAGGCCGGGGAAGCCATTGCCGATTTCGACATGATCCGGGATGGCGACAAAGTCATGGTCTGTCTGTCGGGCGGCAAGGATAGCTATGCCTTGCTTGATGTCTTGTTGTCTCTGAAAAGTCATGCGCCGATCAATTTCGAGATTGTGGCTGTGAATCTCGACCAAAAACATCCCGGCTATCCAGCCCATGTCCTGCCGGAATACTTGACCTCCATCGGCGTGCCCTATCGCATTATCGAGCAGGATACCTACAGCGTGGTCAAGCGCGTCATTCCAGAGGGCAAGACCATGTGCTCGCTGTGCTCGCGGCTGCGGCGCGGAGCGCTGTATCGCGTGGCCGGTGAAATCGGCGCCACCAGGATTGCGCTCGGCCATCACCGCGACGACATTCTGGAAACTTTTTTCCTGAACCTGTTTCATGGCGGGCGCCTGAAAGCAATGCCGCCGAAGCTCATCAGCGACGACGGCCAGCATATCGTGATCCGTCCGCTTGCCTACTGCAAAGAGGCGGATCTCGAGGAGTACGCGAAGCTGCGCGCTTTTCCGATCATCCCCTGCAACCTGTGCGGTTCACAGAACAACCTGCAGCGACAAGTGGTGAAGAACATGCTTCAGGATTGGGACAAGAAATTCCCCGGCCGTCTGGAAACCATGTTTGCCAGCTTGCAGCGCACCTCGCCTTCGCATCTGCTCGATGCGCGGCAATTCGATTTCGCCAATCTCAAGACCCAGCCGGACGCCTTTAAGGATGGCGATATCGCCTTCGACGATGAGGACTTTTCGGCGCGGCTGATTCAGTTTCCAGCCATTAAGTCTGCCAATTAAGTGAGCGCCTGCTTACCTGAAAAGTAAGCGCCGGCTGGAGATAGCTGGAAACTTCGCTTGTCAAGCCAGCGCGCTTGGCTTGCCATCTGCCGTCTTGTACACTTCGTCCCCTTTTCGCGTGCGCAATGCGCGCACGCGGAAATTTTTGAGTCTGTTATCGAGGAAACGCCATGCCCAGCCAGGATTTCGCACCCAAGAGAAAAATCAATTCTTTCTACCCGCCGCAACGCCACCTCATGGGGCCGGGGCCGTCGGAGATCCATCCGCGCGTGTTCTCTGCGATGGGAAAACCGACCATCGGCTATCTCGATCCGGTATTCGTCGAGATGATGGAAGAGCTCAAGGAATTGCTGCGCTACGCTTTCCAAACCAATAACGCGCTGACCTTCCCGGTCTCCGGCCCCGGCTCGGTCGGCATGGAAATGTGCTTCGTCAATATGGTCAGTCCAGGCGACAAGGTCATCGTCTGCCGCAACGGCGTGTTCGGCGGGCGCATGATCGAGAACGTGCAGCGCTGCGGCGGCACCGCCATCGTCGTGGAAGACCGCTGGGGAACGCCGGTCAGCCTGCAAAAAGTCGAAGATGCCTTCAAGGCCAATCCGGATGTCAAAGTGCTGGCCTTCGTGCATGCGGAAACCTCGACCGGGGTTTCATCCGACGCGAAAGCGCTGGCGGAGATCGCGCGCAAGCACGGCGCGCTGACCATCATGGATGCGGTCACCTCGCTGGGCGGCACACCGGTGCTGATCGATGAGTGGGGCATCGATGCCGCTTATTCGGCCAGCCAGAAATGCCTGTCCTGCACACCGGGCCTGTCGCCGATTTCGTTCAGCGCGCACGTGGTCGATCTGGTAAAAAACCGGTCGGAAAAAGTGCATAGCTGGTTCATGGACATGAACCTGCTGCTCGGCTATTGGGGTGCCACCACGCGCACTTATCACCACACCGCGCCGACCAACTCGCTGTATGCCCTGCACGAATCCCTGCTGATGCTGCGCGAAGAAGGGCTGGAGAATGCCTGGGCGCGCCATCAGCGCAATCATCTGGCGCTGAAGGGCGGTTTGGAGAAACTGGGCTTGAACTTTCTCGTGGAAGAGGCCTATCGCCTGCCCCAGATGAATGCGGTCAGCGTATTACCCGGAATCGATGAAAAAGAAGTGCGCCGCCGCCTGCTGCTCGATTACAACCTTGAAATCGGCGCGGGACTGGGCGATCTCGCCGGCAAGATCTGGCGCTTCGGCCTGATGGGTTATTCCTGCAAGATGGAAAATGTGATGTTGAGTTTGTGCGCACTGGAAACGGTGTTCACCGACATGGGTGTAAAGGTCAAATTCGGCGAAGCGGAAGCGGCGGCTTATCATGCCTACGCGGCCCATCCTGTGCGCTTGCAGCCGGTGCGCGCAGTCGCCTGAACCGAGGCAGAGGCACACGCTTTTTTTAGAAGCAAGGCCGGCCATGCGCCGGCCTTTTTTATTGGCGGGCGTTTTCCAGCAGTGCCAGCCGCACGATTCGATCGGAATCCACGGGCCCGGAATTCAGATCGTGATTGGCCGCATACAACATGGCGGCCGCCACATCGTCAGCCGCAATCGGCCGGTACTTGCGCAGGGCGCCAACCAGCAGCGGCGCAATCAGCCGGCCAGCAAGAATGCCGGCTTTCTCAGCGGGCCGGTTTTCCCTTCGCTCGCCGAGTAGTATCGACGGCCGCATGAATATCACCTTCGGCAAACCAAGCGCTGCGATATCGCGTTCGGTCTCGCCTTTGATCCGGTTGTAGAAGACCCGCGATTTCGCGTCCGCCCCCAAAGCCGACACCATCAGAAATTGCTGCGCACCCGCGCTCCTGCCAAGACCCGCAAGTGCCAGCGGAAAATCGTGATCCACACGCGTGAAAGCCTCCCGCGACCCCGCTTTCCCGATGGTGGTGCCAAGACAACAGAAAACATCGTCGCAATGCTCACCGACCGATTTGAGTGCCTCGAAGTCCACCAGATCGACGCGAAGCTTCGCATGCGAAAGCGCAAGCGGACGACGGGAAAACACAGTGACCTGGTCATACGCCTCATGATTGAGCAGTCGGACGAGACATCGTTCGCCGACGAGACCACTGGCGCCGGCGAGTACGGCGTGCTTAGCCACGGGCTGCAGCCGGCTTACTGGGCGGCGAGGTGAAGCTTGCTGGTGAATTCCTGGAAGCGGTCGGCGTTCTGGGGAGCCTTGATTGCATCCAGGGTGGCGATTCCCGCCTCGAGGCGATCCAGACGGGCTTGCGGTAGCGGATGGGTTTTGGTCAGCAGAGTGAGGAAATTGTCCTTCGGATCCGCACTCGCCAGCGTAGTGAGCACGGCGGGCAGGCCGTAAGGGTCGTAGCCGGCACGCGTGGCGAGCACCACGCCCATGCGGTCCGCTTCGAATTCATCGGATTTATCCAGACCGCGCGCATACAACTCCTTGGTCGGCCCGGTCAGCTTGCGGACCAATTCGGTGTTCCTGTTGTCGCTCGCGGCAGTCAGGCCTTCGCCCAGCAAATCGGCAAAGGCGGTTTTGCGCAAGGCCTTGAGGTGATGTTTCTGGATCACGTGTGCCACTTCGTGACCCAGCACGCCGGCCAGTTCGGCTTCGTTGCGCAATTGCTTCATCATGCCCTTGGTAATGATGACAAACCCGCCGGGAGCGGCAAACGCGTTGATATGGTCGGAATCGTTAACTCCAAAATGCCAGGCCAGGGTTGGGCGCTCCGATTGACGCGCCACCCACAGACCGACTTCGTTGACGTAGCGCTGTAGTTGCGCATCGTCATACAACGGTCGCGCACCGAGCAGGGTCTCGGTCATGCTCTGGCCGATCTGGATTTCCTCCGGCTCCTTGACTTCGCGCAGATTGCCGACGCCTTTCACCACCGCTCCGAGATCCATCTTCTGCAAATTTTCCAGGCTGAATCCGCCACCGCCGGACTTGCAGCCGGCCAGTAGCACAGCAACCAGGGTTGCACCAAACAATAGTTTGAGGGCGTTCATTTTTTCTCCTTCAGCGGCTTGCCTTTTTCGTCGAAGTAAACAGCCCGGGCGGCTTTGAGCTTGCCGGTCTCGGCAAGCTGAGCGGCTTGTGCGCTGGTGGCGGCAAAGCTTTTCATTTTCTCCAACTCAGCAGGGTTGGGCTTGGCTGCCGCCAGGTCTTCTTCCGAGAATCCCCTGACCCCGGTGGTCACGGTGGACGAGCCTGCCGGGCGCGGCCGATTGGCGAAACCCAGCGCGGAGAGCAGGCTGCCGCCACCCGGCGGTTTCTGTCCCGGAGTGCCGAGTCGCACCGACAGCATGCGAATCCACCCCTGTTTACCGTCGGGAGACTTCACTTTCATCCATGCGCCACTGCGATTGAGAATTTCCACCGTGGTTTTTTCCGCAAGCGTCACCAGCGTCACCGCGTCGAGAAATGGATTGTCTTTCACCTCGGTCGCTTTCAGGGTGTAGCCGGTTTCGGCCGCATGCACCGCGGAAATCAGCCACGCAGACAGCATGAATACAAGAATCCCGATCTTCATGGAGCAGCCCTCATGCGGATTTTCTCTTCGGTTCGAACAGTGCTACATCCTGCGTTCTGCCTTTGACTTTGTAAAGTCCGCGCGGAACAAAGTCAAAAGCGTCCGGACACAGGCGCATGGTGTCTTCGGATACCAGTATCCGGGCAACACCCTTGGTCAGCCCCTCAATGCGGCTGGCCAGATTCACGGTGTCGCCGATCGCCGTGTACTCGCGCCGCTGCTCGGAACCGATCAAACCGACCACGGCCGGTCCTGAATGAATGCCGATGCCGACATCGAATTCAGCATTCGGGTCATTGAGGTCCTTGCGAAAGGTTTCCAGCGTATCAGCCATCTCCAGCGCGCATTCAATCGCGTGCTCGGCCTGCCTGGCATCGTCAAGCGGCGCGCCCCAGATGGCCATGATGCAGTCGCCGATGAATTTGTCGAGTGCACCACCGTTGCGGAAAACCACCGCCACCTGGCGGCTGAAATATCCATTGAGCAAACTGACGACCTGCTGGGGCGTGCGCGATTCGGAAAGGGTCGTGAAGCCGCGAATATCGGAAAACAACATCGTGACCTGGCGGCTTTCGCCTTCGCGCGAAAGCCCGCCTTGCGCCATCAATTCCTTGACGACATGCGGGTTCACGAAGCGCGAAAATTCACGCACCGCCTGCTCGCGCTGGCGTCTCTCGCGCAAGTATTCGCGCAGCGCCGCCACGAGAAAGAACGTCCAGACGAAAAGCAAGGGGCGCAGCACCGGCAGCACCAGCAGCTTGCCGGTGGTCACATGTTGCGTGGCTATGAGTAGAGCCGACACCAGTATCAGCGCACCGCCGATCTTGAGCGTATGCCACTGCGCGCGGAATGCGGCATACATCAGCACCAGCAACAGCAGCGTCATCGCCACCGGCCACTCCACCGCAACCTCGCGCAGGTAGTTGCGATTCTTGAGGTTATCCAGGGCGCCCGCCAGAATATCGACGCCGTTGTATTTCGAGTACACCGGCGTCGGTCGTATGTCGTGCAGTCCGGTGGCGGTTACGCCTATGACGACGATCTTGTCCTTGAATTCGGCTGGGTCGCGGCTGCGTTTGCGGCGGTTGAAATCGAGATACAGGTCTGCATACGACACATGCGCGCGCCCGGCCTTTCCTGCCGGCCAGCTCAACAAAATGGAACCCGTATCCGGCACGGCCATGCCCAGGTCCTGCGCCACGCGCGCCGGCAGGGAAGGTATTTGCCAGCCGTACGCGCTCTGGTAGACGAAGTAGCGCCGCCCGATTCCATCGGCGTCGGCAAGAAACTCGATAGTACCCAGACGCCAGTTGACCAGACTCAGAGCCTTGGGCAAGCCGATATTCAAAGTCGCCTGCTGGTCTGCCTGTGGGCCTGCGAATGCGCCCAACGCAGCCTGCAATTCTGTAATCGGCAGTCCGTAAGGGTCTCCACTGGGATCCTGGCGCACGGTCGGAAAGTACACATTGGAGTAGCGCGCCACGACCTTGTTGAACAATTCATCGGCGTCCAGCCGGTAGATGTCTGGCTCGAAGAACATGACGTCGAAAACAATGGCGCGCGGTTTCTGCGCCTGTATGCCCTGCACGATCTCGCCATGCACCGAGCGCGGCCACGGCCAGCGGCCGGCGTATTCAGCCATTTGCTCCAGGCTGTTCTCATCGGCGGCAACCACGACGATATCCGGGTCCGGCTTGATGTTGCCGGCTTGCGCGGCGACAAAGACATCGGCAAAGCGCGCTTCAGCCGAGCGCAGCCAGTTCAGCCAGTAAAACTCGGCGAGCGCCACGACCGCGACTGCGGCAAGGAGCAGGACCAGCGGCTTTGCATGGGAGGACGGCACAAGCGAGAGTCTACGCAATGGCTGCACGGACAACAATGCCGTTGCCACTGATATCAGGGCTTGGTCAGGTCATTGCTCCGCAGTCGCGCAGCCAAGGCCCGTTACGCAGCCAGGCTCAAGCGTTGCCAGACTGTGCTGACCGGCCCCGCTTGATTCAGCGTATAGAAATGCAGCCCCGGAGCACCGCCTTCGAGCAGTTTGGCGCACAAGTCCGTCACCACGTCGAGCCCGAAGGCGCGAATCGACGCCGTATCGTCGCGATAGCCCTCGAACTTGATGCGCATCCAGCGCGGTATCTCGGCGCCGCAGGCATCCGAAAAGCGCGCCAACTGGGAAAAATTGCTGATCGGCATGATGCCCGGGATAATCGGTATGGCGATCCCGGCCGCCGCGCTATCGTCCATGAAGCGAAAATAGGCATCGGCATTGTAGAAATACTGCGTGATTGCCGAGTTGGCCCCGGCATCGACTTTTCGCTTGAAATTGGCAATCTCGTCCGCCGCGTTGCGGGTTTGCGGATGATATTCCGGATAGCAGGCGACCTCGATCCGGAACCAGTCGCCCGAGGTCTCGCGAATGAATGACACCAGTTCGTTCGCATAGCGCAGCTCGCCGCTTGAGGCCAGCCCCGAAGGCATGTCGCCGCGCAGCGCTACGATATGGCGTATGCCGTTGTCGCGGTAGCGTTTCAGGTTAGCCGCGATTTCCGCCCTGGTCGATGCGACGCAGGACAGATGCGGCGCGGCGTCATGGCCCGCCGCGCGAATCTCCATCACGGTATCCAGCGTACCCTGCTGCGTGGAGCCACCGGCGCCGAAAGTCACGGAGAAAAAACGCGGCTTCAGTTGCGCCAGTTGCTGCCACGTCGCGCGCAGCTTCGCCTTGCCCTCCGCAGTTTTTGGCGGAAAGAATTCGAATGAAAAATTGCGCGGAGCATCCATGATCTGAGGAAACCGGGCGCCCTCTCCGCGCAGCGCGGAGAAGGCGGGGGGGTGGAGGTACTCAGTAGCGATAGTTGTCCGTCTTGTAGGGCCCTTGCTTGGCCACGCCGATATAGGTGGCCTGGGTGTCGGTCAGTTCGGTCAGTTGCGCATTGAGTTTTTTCAGTTGCAGGCGCGCCACTTTCTCGTCCAGATGCTTGGGCAAAGTATAGACCCCGACCGGATACTTTGCGGTATTCGCGAATAATTCGATCTGGGCCAGAGTCTGGTTGGCGAACGAGGAACTCATCACGTAGCTCGGATGCCCGGTGCCGCAGCCCAGATTGACCAGCCGACCCTTGGCCAGAATGATGATGCGTTTCTTGTCGGGGAAGATCACGTGATCGACCTGCGGCTTGATTTCCTCCCACTGGTACTGGGACAGGGCCGCGATTTCGATCTCGTTGTCGAAGTGGCCGATGTTGCAGACGATGGCCTGATCCTTCATTTTCTTCATGTGATCGTGCGTAATCACATGAAAATTGCCGGTCGCACTGACAAAAATATCGGCTTTGTCAGCCGCGTAGTCCATGGTGACCACACGATAGCCCTCCATTGCTGCCTGCAGGGCACATATCGGGTCAACCTCGGTGACCCATACCTGCGCGGAAAGCGCCCGCAGCGCTTGGGAGGAACCTTTGCCCACGTCACCGTAACCGCACACCACGGCGACCTTGCCGGCGATCATGACATCGGTGGCGCGCTTGATGCCATCCACCAGCGACTCACGACAACCGTAGAGATTGTCGAACTTTGATTTGGTGACCGAATCGTTCACGTTGATGGCCGGAAAGGCGAGTTTGCCTTCCTTGTGCATCTGGTAGAGGCGAAGCACACCGGTCGTCGTTTCC
>JANNTE010000267.1:0-19322 GCA_031403365.1 Betaproteobacteria bacterium
CTGCACCCGATCGCGCCGAGCGTGGAGGTGCGTGCGCTGATGTCCGTCAATGGCCTGGCAATGATCGGCCTCGGACTGATGCCCGGGGCGCTGCTGGTGATCTGCCAGCGCGCGATCGACTTGTCGCTGTGAGTTCCGATTTCACGGAAAAGAAAATAAGCTCGCGCACGACCTATCGCGGCAAGCTGCTATCGGTCAACGAGGATGAGGTCAGGCTGCCCGACGGCAGCACGGCTTGGCGTGAATACGTCCTGCATCCCGGCGCGGCGATCATCCTGCCATTGTTCGACGACGGCAGCGTATTAATCGAGCGACAGTTTCGCTATCCGGTGGACAGCCACTTTTATGAATTTCCGGCCGGCAAACTCGAACCCGGCGAATCGTCCCTCGAGACCGCGAAGCGGGAACTTCTTGAGGAGACCGGATACGTGGCGTCCGATTGGCGCGAACTGGGTTGCCTGCATCCCTGCATCGGATACTCGAACGAGCGCATCGATTTTTTTCTGGCGCGGAAACTGGAGTTCATGGGCGCGCAACTCGACGCCGGTGAATTTCTGGAAACTCTGCGCATGCCGCTGACTGACTGCATGGAGTGGATCCGGAGCGGACGCATTACCGACACCAAGACCATCATCGGGCTGTTCTGGGCCGAGAAGCTGCTCAAGGACAACTGGTAGCCGCCCGACCAACCGGGAGCGTCAAGCGCGCATCGCGGCTTGCGGCAGTTGCTCTTCTTGCGACGCGGGAAACGCAAGCGGACGGCCGAAATGGAATCCCTGGCCGAATTTGACATCCATCTCCATCAGGATATCGGCGACGGACTGATCTTCGACCCATTCCGCGATGACTTGCTTGTTCAGGCCGCGGGCTACGTCGCACAATGCGCGCACGAACAGCCGGCTGGCATTATCGGAAGCCAGTTCGCGCACAAAACTGCCGTCGATCTTCAGGTAATCGACGTCGAAGCGTTTGAGGAAATAGAAAGAACTGAATCCGGCGCCGAAATCGTCCAGCGCAAAACGGCAACCCATTTCCTTCATTTGCGCGATGAAATCCTGCGTCACGTCCACGCTGGACATTGCTGCGGTTTCCGTGATCTCGAACACCAGTTGCGACGGGTCGACGGGCGCGGCGGCAATCATGCCGTGAAAGCGCCGCACCCACTGGGGATCGGAAATACTGGTTCTGGACAGGTTCACAAAAAAACGCTTCTTCTGCCCGCGCACATCCGCACCCTGCAATACTTCAAGAACTTTGCTGACCACGCGCAAGTCGATCTCCTGCGCCATCCCGAGAGACTCCGCCACTTCGATGAAGTGCCCCGGCAATATCAGACTGCCATTGCGATCGAGGATTCGCACCAGAATCTCCTGATGCACGGATGTGCGATCGGATAGTCGTACCACCGGCTGCGAGTACAGCACGACCCGGTTGTCGTCCAGAACCTCGCGCAGTTCGCGTGCCCAGTGCACCCGCTTGTGAGTTCCACGCAAATCGTCCGGATTCTGGTCGTGAACGCGCACACGGTTGCGGCCGTTTTCCTTGGCCTGGTACATCGCAATATCGACGTTGGCAAGCAGCGTTGCAACCTCCGCGCCGTGGAAAGGGTAGGACGCCACGCCGATCGAACCGGTCAGCGTCGACAGGCAAACCTGCCCGGGTATCTGGAACTTGAAGTGGCGCAGTTGAGCCAGGGCGCGCTCGCAAACCTGCGCGGCATCGCCTCGCAAAGCATCCGGCAGATGCAAGGCAAACTCGTCTCCGCCGAGGCGGAACACCTGCACGTTTTCGTCCTTGACCAGATCCTTCAGCAGGCCGCCGATGGCGATCAACAGATTGTCGCCGGCGCGATGGCCGACATTGTCGTTGATGTACTTGAAGTGGTCGAGATCGAGCAGTGCCACCGAGCCCTTCTTGCCCTCGGCCAACTCCACTTCCAGGGTTTTTTGCAGGGAAACGCGATTGGGCAAACCGGTCAGCCCGTCGTGTATGGCCAGTCTCTGGATTTCCAGCGCCGCGAGATGTTGCTCGGTGATATTGCGCGCGGTCCCGCGCAAACCGACGATGCGCCCATCATCATCAGATGAAACGCGCGCGTTGATGCCGACCCAGCGAGTCGATCCATCGGTGGAAATCAGATGCGTCAGGTAGTTCTTGACCTCGCCTTTGCCGCGAAGCGTTGACAGGAAACGGCGATTCGACACATGCTGCGGACCCGCCTCAAATTCAAAGAAGCAACTTCCAATCATGTCTTTTGGCGCCAAACCGAAAATATCGGTGCAGGCATTATTGAGGTAGGTGAAGCGACCCTGCGCGTCGGTCGCCCAGATCAGGTCGTGCGAAGTCTCGACCAAATCGCGATAGCGCGATTCGCTTTCCAGGAGCAACTGAATGATCCGGCGCTTCTCCTTCAAGGCGCGTCGTGCCGCCGCCAGTTGATCTTCCACGCGACCAGTTTCGGCGTCGCGCTTTTCGGTCACCGCACCGCCCGACCGGGCCAGACCGTCGACAATTTCGCGAGAATAACGCCGGTGACCGCCACCGGTACGACGGGCGACCAGTACGCCCTGGCTATCCCAGCGGCGCAACTTCTGCAACGCGATACCCAGCAGCGTGGACGCTTCCTGGATCGTGTATTCGTCAAAGGATTCAGCCATGTCGTGCCTCATTGCGTTTCGTTGCCGCTCGGTCTGCTGACCGCGCTATGCGCCTGATTCAGTGCACCTGCTCAGGCTGGCTGCCCGCATGATGCTCTTGGGCCCGCTCTTGCCGAACCGGCGAGCGCAGATCGGTCTGACGGTTAACCAGGCGCTGCATAAGCTTCAGATCGCGCACGGTCAAGCCCATGGCGGTATCCACCCATATTTCGACCACCTCCAGCAGCTCCTCATACTTGAGCTTCTGGACGCAACGCCGTGCCGCCGCAATGCCGGCCAACGCATTGCGATTCCTGCTTCTGGACTTGATGAAACTCTCCACCCCGGCCTCGCCACAACCCTCATCCAGAACCAAATCCACCACCCCAAGCGCCAGCATATCATCGGCGCTATAGATTTTGCCACTGGTGATCAGGTCTTCGGTGGTGCGCTTGCCCACTTTGCGCTCCAGGAAGGAATAGGCTCCCATCCCTGGAAACAGGTTGAACAGAATCTCCGGAAATCCGAAACGCGCCTGACGCTCCGCGATCAGCACGTCGGAGGACAAAGCCGCCTCGAAGCCACCGCCCAGGCATTCTCCCTGAATCAAAGAAATGGTCGTGATCGGCAGTCCGTGTCCGATGTAGTTTCGGTACAGTACTTCGACGCAGGCTCGGCCGTAGGCGAGCAATGCGTCGCGATCCCGTGCCTCGATCAGGTGCATGAATAAATTCAGGTCGCCACCCAGATTGAAGACGCCAGGTGTTTTCGACGCCAGCACTGCGTATTCCACCGGGGCGGTTTCCCCCATTAATTCGATTGAGCCGCCACTGCGGGTCATGAACTGGCAATAGCGATTGAGGTCGCGCAGGAGTTCCGGATTAAAGTTTGGTCGCGGACTCGGATTCCATCGCAGCCACATCGCGCATTGTTTGCTTTCGAATATGGCCGAAAGTTGTTCGGAGAAAAAATACTCCGTGGAAGGTGCGATTGACTGGGCTCCAGGGATCGCGAGCGCACGTAGTTCCTGCGGGACCTGCATATCCATTTGTATTCTCCTCTGCGAGTGGATTGACGATGCGACGGACTTGGCTACTCATGCTCCGAATTGGCGAATGCGCCCTGACTCTAGACCAAGCGGACATCACAAAGCAAATCTAACACTTTGATAGATTTGATATTTTAGCTTTGTAGTCAATGTGTTACATGAACTCGTCACCGCAAAGAGACAGAAATTTCACAAAATATTTTGTGAAGTGATTGACCTCCAAGTCTGTGTAATCAAATTAACATTGGCTCACAAGCTGCGGATTGAATTTATCTAATTGAGCATTTTCTCGTGCGACCATCATTTACGTCAGGTCTCTGCGTTCGACCAAGCCCGGACGCCACGGCCTCGTTTGATCAGCCCTATTCCGACTTCTGAGAAATTGATTTAATATGGGCGCCCAAGTTATGGATCTAGTTTGGGTTGTGGGCGGTAACTCTGCGCCGACACCATAACTTTCCATCGTTTCCACTGGATTGTCCTGTTGCCGATGTTGTCGCTGATCCGCTTTCTGGTTCGTACTTTCCTGCGGGTGCGGGTTGTCGGCGATCTGGCGCCCTTCGAGCAGGATGAGCGCCTGCTGATTGTCGCGAACCATCATTCGCGTCTGGATGCCCTGGTGCTGGCGCTTTTTCTGCCACGCAATCCTGTGGTCATCGTGCCGTCCGGTGAGACCGGCAGTTTTCTGTCGCGCTGGCTGCACGCGCATCGTCGCCACGAAGCGCTGGACCTGGGCAATCCTGCAAGCATGAAACGCGTGCTGCGTCTGTTGCGCACGGGGCGCCCGGTTGTGCTTTTTCCCGAGGGACGTATTGTCAACAACGGTGCGGTGATGAAAATCTACCCGGTACCCGCGCTGGTTGCGCTGAAAAGCGGTGCCCGGGTGCTGCCAGTGCATGTCGAAGGGGCGGGGCAGTGGTTCAGTCGCTCCGGATCGACATCCTGGCTGGGCCGGTGGTGGCCATCCACTACGCTGAGGATCATGGCGCCCACGCGCATTGACGGCGGGCCGGCAGGCAGTGCGCGCAGGCGGCGCGCGTTCGCCACGCGCAGGCTCGGCGCTGTCATGCAGACGATGGCAGCGCAGAGCCATGTCTGCAAGCCGCTTTTCGAGTGCTTCCTGGACGCCGTTTCAATGCACGGGCGCAGGACCCTGCTCATGGAAGACCAGGGAGACAAGGCGCACAGTTACGGTGATATTTTGCGCATGAGCCTCGCGCTGTCGCGTTTGTTTCGGCGGCACACGGACGATCGGGAGAATGTTGGCGTCCTGCTGCCGAACCTGGTGGCTTCGGTCGCGGTGATCATGGCGTTGTCTGCGGCGCGCCGGGTGCCGGCGATCCTGAATTATTCGGCCGGCCCGCTGGCGGTGGAAAGTGCGCGTGTTGCGGCGTGCGTACGCACGGTCATCACCTCGCGCAAGTTCATCGAACAAGCGCACTTGCAGCCGTTGCTGGAAGCGCTGTCTGGCTGCACCATCCTTTATCTTGAAGACTTGCGCAGCCAGTTTGGACTGGCGGACAAATTCTGGGTGTTTGCGTTTGCGCTGCGTTTTCCTCGACTTGTCATCGCAAAACAATCCACGCTCGACCCGGCAGTGGTGCTGTTTACCTCAGGATCGGAGGATCGGCCCAAGGGGGTCGTGCTGTCGCATAGCGCCATCGTCGCCAACGTCGCGCAGATCCGCACCGTGTTCGATTTTTCGCCTGCGGACAAGGTGCTCAATCCATTGCCGCTGTATCACGCCTACAGCTTTACCGCCGGCGTGGTGCTGCCGCTCATTACCGGAACCCGCGTCCATCTGTTTATTTCTCCACTGCGCTATCGGGCCATTCCGGAAGTGACTTACACGCGCGACTGCACCATCTTGTTCGGAACCAGCACCTTTCTATCTTTTTATGCGCGCTATGCCAATCCGATGGATTTCAGCCGGTTGCGGCACGTAATCTCCGGTGGCGAGAAACTGTCTGCGGAAGTGGCTCGAGTGTGGATGGAAAAGTTTGGCGTGCGCATCATGGAAGGGTATGGGTCAACGGAATGCGCGCCTGTGATCTCGCTGGCAACACCGGCGGCGTTTCGGCGCGGGTCAGTGGGCTGCTTTCTGCCCGGCATTGAGCACGTAATCGAACCGGTCCATGGAATCGCCAAAGGCGGCGTGCTGCATGTGCGCGGCCCGAATCTGATGCTGGGCTATTACCGGTATCAGAATCCGGGCGTTATTGAGGCGCCGAAATCCTCGGTCGGCGAAGGCTGGTACGACACCGGCGACATCGTTGCTCTCGATGCTGACGGACTGGTCTCGATTTCCGGGCGTGTCCGGCGATTCGCCAAAATCGCGGGCGAAATGGTGTCGCTGGACATGATCGAGAACGTAGCCCGCGAAGCCTCGCCGGATTTTCATCATGCGGCGGTTCTCAACATGGAAAATCCCGGTGGCGAGACCACGGTTTTGTTCACCACCGATCCGCACCTCACGCGCGCCCGGCTGCTGGAAGCGGCCAAGCAACTGGGAACGCACGACCTCTCGGTCGCGCGCCGGCTGGTACCGCTCAAGGAGCTGCCGCTTCTGGCATCCGGGAAAATAAACTATATTGGATTGAAGAGCCTGATCGAGGGCGACGCGGTAAAACGTATGCTGGCAGCCGCCATGAGTGCGTCGGAGCAGGCCCAGTAATTGTCTGGGGTTGTTGACTGGCAGGCGGGCGACCCGCAATTATTATTTTCCATAACTGATCCGATACACCGCGTTCGCGGTGTCGTCGGAAACCAGCAGCGCGCCGTCGGGCATCACCAGCAGATCCACCGGGCGGCCCCACGCGCGCTCGTTTTCCAGCCAGCCGGTGACGAATTCCTCGACCTTGTCCACCGTTTTGCGGTCGTCCTTTAATGTGACTGACATGATGCGGTAACCACTTTTCCGGCTCCGGTTCCAGGAGCCGTGCTGGGCGATAAATATCCGGTTTCGGTACTCGGCCGGGAACATCGCGCCGGAGTAGAAGCGCAGCCCGTCTGGCGCGACGTGCCCCCCCTGGTTCAATGCCGGGGCACTGAACTCACTGCATGCGCGCCGCGCCCCGTATTCCGGATCGGGCGTATCGCCCTGATGGCAGAAGGGAAAGCCGAAGTGAAGTCCGGCTTTAGGCGCGTGATTCAGCTCGCAGGAAGGCAGGTCATCGCCCATCATGTCGCGGCCGTGATCGTTGAACCACAGTTGCTTCGTTGCCGGATCCCAATCAAAGCCAACGGTATTGCGCACGCCGCGCGCAAACACCTCAAACTGACTGCCATCCGGTTTGAGTCTGTGGATGGCGGAGTACACATCCGGATTCGCTGCGCAGACGTTGCACGGCGCGCCGACCGGCACGTAGAGCCAGTCATCCGGACCGAAGGCGATGAACTTCCAGCCGTGATGGCCGTCCCTGGGCAGTTTGTCGAATACGACGATTGGCTTTGGCGGGGCTTTCAGATTGGCTTCGATCTGATCGAAGCGCAGGATGCGGCTGATTTCCGCCACGTACAGCGCACCATCGCGAATGGCTACACCGTTAGGCGAGTTCAGGCCCCTGGCGACCGTGACGACCTCGTCCACCTTGCCGTCCCGATCTGCATCCACCAGCGCATGAACCGTGCCTTCAGAGCGCGTGCCCACGAACACCGTGCCCCTGGCGCCCAGCGCCAGCGAGCGCGCGTCTTCGACGCCCTGCGCATAGACCTCGACCTTGAAGCCGGCAGGCAGCCTGAGGCGTTCGATGGGCGGGGCGGCCGCGGCCAATTCGCCCGCCGTTGTGGCGACCAGCAACAGCACAGGGATGGTGATTTTCATCGCTTGACCTCCGCTCAGACAGGGGACAGGAACGCTAAAGAGACACTGAAACCCGGTTCGAGGTTCCGACATGGCCCTTGAACGCATAAGATAGCGCCCTTATTTGACCGACACCGTCGGAAATTTTCAACAACATTATTCATAGGAGAGCATCGTCATGGCCGAAGCCGCCACCAAAGAGACTGCTAAAGAAACTTTAGGCTTCCAGACCGAAGTCAAGCAATTGCTGCAGTTGATGATTCACTCTCTGTACAGCAACAAGGAGATTTTCCTGCGCGAACTGATCTCAAATGCGTCCGATGCCTGCGACAAGCTGCGTTTCGAGGCGCTCACCGACGCGGGATTGTTTGAAGACGACAGCGATTTGAAGATTCGCGTCGCTTTCGATCCGGTGGCGCATACCCTCACCGTGTCGGACAACGGCATCGGCATGTCACGCCAGGAAGTTATCGACAATATTGGCACCATCGCCAAATCCGGCACCCGCGAATTCTTCGGCCGTTTGACCGGCGATCAGGCCAAAGACGCAAGCCTGATCGGCCAATTCGGCGTGGGCTTCTACTCATCCTTCATCGCCGCAGACAAAGTCACGCTCGTCACCCGGCGCGCTGGGCTGGGCAAGGAGCACGGTGTGCGCTGGGAGTCCGGCGGCGAGGGTGACTACACGATCGAAACCACAGACAAACCGGGCCGGGGCACCGAAGTCACATTGCACCTGCGCGAAAGCGAATACGAATTGGCCGACGACTTCCGGCTGCGCTCGATAATCCGCAAGTACTCCGACCATATCTCTCTGCCGATTCTGATGAACAAGCAGGATTGGGACAAGGACCAGGGCAAACATATCACCCGCGAAGAACTGGAGAAAATAAACCAGGCCTCCGCGTTGTGGGCCCGGCCCAAATCGGAGATTACCGACGAGCAATATCGGGAGTTCTACAAGCACGTCGGCCACGATTTCAACGCGCCGCTGGCCTGGGTTCACGCCAAAGTCGAGGGAAAATCCGAATACACGCAGTTGCTCTATCTGCCGGAGCGCGCTCCCTTCGATCTATGGGACCGCGAACACCGCCATGGCATCAAGCTCTACGTGCGCCGCGTGTTCATCATGGACGATGCCGAGCAACTGCTGCCCGCCTACCTGCGTTTCGTGCGCGGAGTGGTCGATTCAAGTGATCTGCCGCTTAACGTGTCGCGCGAAATCCTGCAAGAGTCCAAGGACGTTGAGGCGATGCGCAAAGGCTGCGTTCACAAAGTCCTCGGCCTGCTCGAAGACCTGGCAGAAAATCAGAAGGAAAAATACACCACCTTCTGGAAGGAATTCGGCCGCGTGCTGAAAGAAGGTGTCGGCGAGGACTTTGCCAACAAAGAGCGCATTGCCAAATTACTTCGCTTCGCATCCACGCAGGCGGATACCGAAGAACAAAGCGTTCCGCTGACCGACTACGTCGCGCGCATGAAGGAAGGCCAGGACAAGATCTACTACATCGCCGCCGACAGTTTCGCCGCGGCGAAGAACAGCCCGCATCTGGAAATATTCCGCAAGAAAGGCATCGAAGTCCTGCTGCTCTCGGACCGCGTTGATGAATGGGTCGGCTCCAATCTGACCGAGTTCGACGGCAAGCCGCTCGTCTCCGTGGCCAAGGGCGATCTTGACCTGGGCAAGCTCGCCGACGATGACAAAAAAGAGCAGGAAAAGGCGGCTGGCGAGCACAAGGATCTGGTCGAAAAAATCACAAAACACCTGGGCGATAGAGTGAAGCTCGTGCGCGTGACCCTCCGGCTCACCGCATCGCCCGCCTGCCTGGTTGCCGACGAACACGGCATGAGCGCCAATCTGGAGCGCATGCTCAAGTCGGCGGGACAGAAAGTGCCGGGCAGCAAGCCGATTCTCGAAATAAATCCGCATCACCCGTTGGTGCAACGCCTGAAGTACGAAGCCGACGAAACCCGCTTTGGCGACTGGAGCCACATCCTGCTTGACCAGGCCATGCTTGCCGAAGGCGGACAACTCGACGACCCGGCAGCGTTTGTCAAACGGCTCAATGAACTGATGCTGGCGATGGCGGGCGGCAAGGCTTGAATCCCTGACGTCTGCGCGTGAGCGCGGACAATCTGCCCGGCATCCTGACAGCTTACAGTACGGGACTGAAAGCGAAGAGACCCTGATGCCCGAATCCGATCAATGTTTGATCTGTGCTCGATATCGCATCGGTCAGGGCGCATGCGAAGCATTCCCGGATCGCATCCCCAAGGCGATTATGACCGGTGAGTTCGATCATTCGATGCCGTATCCCGGAGATCGCGGTCTGCGCTTCATCGAGTACACCGAGAAGGCGGCGCAGGTGGGCCGTACCGGAGATCTCCCGTAGCTGGCATTCCCGAACAATTCCCCGCCCCATGCCGGGATTCTTTCGAGCGTACCTTCACGGCAAACGGTTCATCTCCGCACGTGCAATGGGCGCAACCGATGTGCGTGATGACCCGGGCCACCGGATCGATGTTTCAAACCTCGCCCGCGCGTGAGCGCAGGGCGCAACTGTTCGCTCATATCCGTCCGAATCCAATGGAGAATTCTTGGTTTCTGCGCGAACCTTTATTTATTTTCATTGGTTGAGTTGCTTTAGACAAGCGATTTGAAAAAATTGCCATGCTGCGACAATACCTTACTTGCGCGCGCGAACCTTATGCGGCGCCTTGAATTGCTTTAGGTCCGCCTCTTGGCTCAATTTGCGAAGTTGGTCGACGAAGGCCTGACTCATCCCAAACCTTCTGCCGAGGGCTGAAGGGCATCCTTGCATTGCGACTTTTCAAAGGGTCAGCGCAAGTTCTCCTCGGTGTAGAGCGACAACTCGATCAAGCGGTCGAGCAACTCGCCGGACGGCAGGCCGGGGAAATTTTTCTGCACCATTTCCTTGGCGTACAGGCGTACTAGATAGCGCAGCTTGAGCGCCTTGGCGCGCGCGGCGTAGATGTAGTCGCGGTGGCCGCTGTTGACGACGATTACATTTTTCCCGGAGTCCAGCCGCGAACGCCAAAGTTTTCCCGGCGCATGTTCGAGCGTGTAGCCGGGCAAACCGTGGCTCGCAGCGGAACGGGACTTTTCTTCTGGCAGGAAGCTGTCGGTGACGGTGATCAGCGCTTCGGCTTCGCATACAGTGTCGCCCTGGGTCGCGCTCACGCCCAGGCGCACCAGGCAAGGTTCCTCGGGAGCGCTGTAGGCGGCGAATTCGCCCTGCGCATTGACGATCTGGCCCGCGCCGTCGAGGATGCGCCAGGCGAATTCAACGCCGCTGTCGATGGGCCGGCGGTTGGCATCGCGCGCCAGCGCGCGCAGACTGCGCGAAGCGCCCACCGCGAGCGTACAGCTCGAAGGCACGATGCGCACCTGATGCAGCGGGCCGGCATACTCGAAGAACTGCTTTTGCCTGGGGCTTGCCACATCTTCGGTCTCGGTGGCGATTGCGATACTCTCCTGCGCCATGGAATTTTCCATCGGCGCGGCGGCTTCGCCGGCGCCGCCACCCCGGCGCACGCTCACGTCGAACCATTCGTATTCTTCCGAGGGCAGCGTGAGCAGTGCTTCGCGGAAGGCGCGCTGGATCGAGCGCAAGGTGTCGCGGCTCATGCGCTCTTCTTCCGCGCGCCGGTGCTCGTTGATGAGATCGAGCAGCCGTGCTTCCAGCGGGCCCAGTGCATGGCAGAAGGTTTCCAACGCGGCATCGTGAATCACTCCGGTGCGCGTGGCCGGCGTCAGGTTCAAGTAAGGAACATCGACGATGCCTTGCAGATAGCTGTCGGTCCAGGGCGACTTGCGCAAGCTGTCGAGTTCGGTGAGCGAGGCCAAAATGCGCGTGCCCGAGCGATACAGGCCGACCTGATTGGCCGGATCTGGCGCATTCAGATACAACTCGGCATAGGCTTCTCCCTCCGGTGCCGAAACCGCCGGCAGTTGATGCAGTAAATCTCCGGTGAACTGGCGCGGCTCGACGTTGAATTCCTTGCGCGCATGGCGATCGATCATCTTTACGCGCACGCCGGAGTGACGTATGCGTTCGCGCAATTCGGAGGCCAGATACCACTGTATTTTCTCGCCGGAAATTTGCCGCACGCCGGGCAGCAGCGGCCCGATCTTGAGCCGCGTGCCCGGCTCGGCTGCCAGCACCGGGCGGCGGGTAACCTCGTAGCCGGGGTCGCCCTTGCGCATGTGCATCTCATGGACCGCGCCGTCGGCGCCGCCCACGCTCATCGCCAGCGCTTCGCCCACGGTCCAGAACGAGAGCAATCCAATGCCGAACTCGCCCTGTATGCCCTTGGCGCCGCCGGATTTCAACTGGCGCTTGATCGAATCGCAGATGTGGGTGGCGACGTAGCGAAAGTCCGGCTCGCCGTCATCGTTCTTGCGCACCCCGGCGCCATCGTCGGTCACCGTCAGGAAGTGTTCGCCGCGTTCGCGCGAGCGCGTGATGGTGATATTTTTCGCCCCGGCGTCGATGCTGTTCTCGACGAATTCGGCGATGGCCTTGAGCGGATTGTCCTGGGAAAGCGCGATGATGGTAATCGCGTTCCAGTCATCTCCGATGCGCAGTTTGCCGCTGCCAGCTAGTTGCGTGCGGCCTGCGCCCGGCTTCTTGCGCGGCCTGGTGGCCTGGGTCACCGGCCCGTATCCGGCTCGGGTTTGTTTGCCGGCGTTCGCGCCAGGCGCTCGCTTAGTTCGGCCATTTCTTCCTGGGCCAGAATAATCTGCTCGAGCGTAAGCAGCGCCCACCGGCGCATTTGTTCGCGTCGGCTGCCGTCCCAACTTGTCAGATTCCAGTCAAAGGAATCGAGCGGGTCTTTTTTTGTCACGGCCTTCATGGTTCGCGGTCTTCCAGTCTCATGCGCAAATGATCGATGTCGATCATGTCCTGAGGTCGTGCTGCGGCTTGTTTCATGTGAATCAGGGTCGGGATCGAGACAAAGCGCACAGGAATGTTGCCGTATAGCGGTTTCACCAGCGCGTTTTGGTACTCCTGGTCAAAAGGAAACGGTTCGGTGACAAACACATCGACCGGCGTCTCCCGATGCTGGTCGCTCCAGAACTGCAATACCTGCATGCCTTTGTCGCGTACCCAACTCGCACGCAATTCCCGGTCGGCGAATTGCGTCGATGTGATCGGTACCATCGGCCGGTAACCGAGGCCTGACAGTGCCTTGAACGCAGCCTCGATGATCTCAGGCACCAATTGCACAACGAGGTCCACGTCCTTTGTGAAACGCAGATAGCCGTGCGCATTGACCGCCAAGCCTCCCGCCACCAGATAGCGTACGCCCGCTTGTTCGAAAGCGCCAGCCAAGGCGTCAAAGCTGGCGAGTTTCATTCATTGACCGCGACGGCCATTATTCGTTTTTCCACTTCGGCGCGCGCTTTTGCATGAAGGCATCGATGCCTTCCCCGGCGTCCTCGGCCATCATGTTGCAGGCCATGACTTCGGCGGCGTACTCGTAGGCCGCGTCCATGCCCATTTCCATCTGCTTATAAAACATCTTCTTGCCGGTGGTCACGGCGACGGAAGATTTCTTGATGATGGCATCGGCGAGTGCCAGGACTTCGGCATCGAGCTTGTCCGCCGACACCACACGATTGACGAGGCCGCGCTCTTTCGCGGTGGCGGCGTCGATGAATTCGCCGGTGAGCAGCATTTCCATGGCCTGCTTGCGCGAGACGTTGCGCCCGAGCGAGACGCTGGGAGTGGAGCAGAACAAGCCGACATTGATGCCGGAAACGGCGAAGCGAGCCTCGGTGGATGCGACCGCAAGATCGCATTGCGCCACCAACTGGCAACCGGCCGCAGTGGCCATGCCGTGAACCCTTGCAATGACCGGCTGCGGCAGTTGCGTGACGGTCATCATCATCCTGCTGCACTGGGCGAACAGCTTCCGGTAATAGGCTTGGTCCGGATTGGCGCGCATTTGCTTCAGGTCATGTCCGGCGCAAAAAGCGCTGCCGCTGCCGGCAATGACGACGACGCGCACTGAATCGTCCCTGCCGATGCTGTCCAGTGTTGCCTGCAATTCGGTGAGCAGCTCTTCCGACAAGGCGTTGTACTGCTTCGGGCGATTGAGTGTGATGCTGGCTACGCCGCCTGCATCATGGCGCAGCAGCAAGGCTTCGGTATTGCTTTGAACGACGGCTGACATGAATCCTCCTGCGGGCCTGTTGATATGGCGGATTATAGACCCCAATGAAATGCCATGAATGTCCCGCCGCGTCCCGGAAAATCGCCGGGATCAGAACATCGGTTTGGGAACCGCCCTGGCGTAGCGCGCCACGCTCGCCATGATTTCCGCGCGCGCTTCGTCCGGGCCCAGCCAGCCGGTGACCCTGACCCACTTACCGGGTTCCAGATCCTTGTAATGCTCGAAGAAATGCCGGATCTGGGCCAGCAATTCGGGCTGCAAGTCGTCTGGCGTCTGCCAGCGTTTGTACATCGGCAACACGCTGTCGACCGGAACGGCCAGCAGCTTGGCGTCCCCGCCGCCTTCATCGGTCATGTTGAGCACGCCGATCGGCCGGCAGCGGATAACTGCTCCGACATTGACCGGAAAGGGCGCGATCACCAGCACATCGGCGGGATCGCCGTCTTCCGAGAGCGTATGCGGAATGTATCCGTAATTGCAGGGGTAGCGCATGGCAGTCATCATGAAGCGGTCAACAAAAAGCGCGCCGGTTTCCTTGTCTACTTCATACTTGACCGGATCGGCGTGCATCGGTATCTCGATAATGACGTTGAAGTCCGTGGGCAGGTCGCGTCCCGAGGTTACGCGGTCGAGGTTCATGAAATTATCCCGGTACAGGTAGAGACCGTCACTGTACATGGCCTGGGAACCGGTGGCGCCCGCGGCACGGTAAACTGGCGCCGCAGCAACAGGAGAGCAGGGCCGCGAGCCATGGCGGCCTGAGATCCCGCAATCGAGCAAAAATTAAACCAAGGTGATGCGGATGGAAAGCAGTCAGACCAATTCCGAATATGGTAATGAGCAGCTTCGCCGCCGCAATCTGATCGCGCAGATCAAGTCGCGCGACGACCGCGAAGCGGCCAAGCTGCTGATGAAGGAGGTGCCGGTTGTCGCCGGGCAGATATTGCTTGAAATCAACCCCGGTCAGGCGACAGCGCTTCTCGATCGATTTTCCGAAGAGTATGTTGCCAAGGTGCTCGCCGCGGTTCCGGCTGAACACGCGAGGCAATGGGCGCGCAATCGGGTCTATACAGACGGTGCCATCGGTCGCATGATGGATCCGGCGATTGCGGTATTCTTGCCGCAGGTCACGGTCGGCGAGGTCATCGACCGGCTGCGCGATCTGATCAAGAGCGCATTCGTGACCTACGGATATGTCACCGAGGAGTCCGGCAAGTTGCTGGGCATCATCACCATGCGCGATCTTCTGTTCGCCGCGCGAGACAAGACGTTATCGGAAATCATGCTCGCCGAGCCGTTCTACCTGAACGCGAATGCGCAACTGTCCGATGCCATCAAGCCGGTGCTCAACCGGCACTATCCGGTCTATCCCGTTTGCGACGAACAGATGCGCCTGATCGGTCTGGTGCGCGGTTCGGTCATGTTCGAAGAGCAGAGTCTCGAGATGAGCGCACAGTCCGCGTCGATGGTCGGTGTCGAGGAGGAGCGGCTGACCACGCCGTGGGCGCGCAGTCTCAAATCCCGTCATCCATGGTTGCAGTTGAACCTGCTCACGGCTTTCCTGGCTGCGGCGGTGGTGGGTTTTTTTCAGGGGACGCTGGACCAGCTCGTCATCCTTGCGCTGTTTTTGCCGGTACTGGCGGGTCAATCCGGCAACACCGGCTGTCAGGCGCTGGCCGTCACTTTGCGCGGCATGACACTGGGTGAGCTGCGTCCAGGCGCAGAACGCAAACTGGTCGCGAAGGAAGCTTTTCTCGGGTTGATGAACGGCGGCCTGGTCGGCCTGGTTGCAGCTGGCGGTATGTACGTGACTGCCACTTCGCAACAGAATCCAGCCGCCTTGTACCTGTGTCTCGCGGTGTGGCTGGCGATGATCGCCAGTTGCGTGGTCAGCGGCATTTCCGGCGCCATGATTCCGCTGACATTGAAAAAATTCGGCTTCGATCCGGCCACCGCGTCGAGCATTTTTCTGACCACGGCGACGGATATCGCCAGCATGGGATGCTTCCTTGGGCTGGCAACGTTGTTGATCTTGTAGAAACGGGAAATGCCGCTGAGTAGCGCAATGCATTTCGACGGCTGACCGATTTTCTCACCTTTCAAGACATTCACGAACCCCATGTCCGAGCCCTTCTCCAGTGCACACGGTTCCTCGCCCAACTGGCGCGATGCCGCGAACCAGTGCCTGCGACAGACTGGCAAGGGTCCGTCAGGCGCCAATCTCGGCTTCGTCTACGTCAGCGATAACTTCGCCGGCGATGTCGCGGACATTCTGGCTTACCTGCGTGCCAACACCGGCATCCTGCACTGGTCCGGAACGGTCGGCATGGGCGTGTTCTCCGACGGGCGGGAGTATTACGACGAACCGGCCATCGCCATCATGCTGTGCGCGTTCGAAGCGGGAAGTTTTCGAGTTTTTTCCGGCGTGCGTTCGCCGCCGGATCTCGAGCGCCAGTCGTTGCATCTTGGCGGACTGCCGGCGAATTTCGCCATTGTTCATGGCGATCCGCGCAACGCGCAATTGCCACGCCTGGTCGGAGATCTGGCTGGCTCCATGGAAAGCGGTTTCGTCGCCGGCGGTCTGGCCAGTTCGCGGCGCGAAATGGTGCAGGTCGCCGATGGCGTGGCCAGGGGTGGGTTGTCCGGTGTCATCTTTTCCGACGATGTGGTGATAGCGACACGGCTTACGCAAGGTTGCTCGCCCATAGGCCCGCGGCATACCGTCACCGGCAGCCAGCAGAACATCATCATCTCGCTCGATGGTCGCGCGGCGCTCGACGTATTCCGGGAAGATTTGGGCGAACCGGGGTGGAAAAAATTCATGCACAGCGGCCGCAACGTGTTCGCGGGACTGCCAATCGCCGGGTCGGGCAATGGCGATTATCTGGTGCGTGATCTGGTGGGAATCGATCCGGTGCAGAAACTGGTGGCCATTGGCGATGTGCCGCGCAACGGCGCGCAGATCATGTTTTGCCGCCGTGACGAAGCGAGCGCGGTTGAAGACATGTCACGCATGCTCGACAGCATCAAGAGTGGCCTATTCGGGCGCCCACGGGGCGGGTTGTATTATTCGTGCCTCGGTCGCGGGCCGAATCTGTTCAGCAGACCATCCGCCGAGGCTCAGATGATTCGCGAGGCCCTGGGTGATTTTCCGCTGACGGGGTTTTTCTGCAACGGAGAAATATCCCACAACCGCATCTACGGATATACCGGGGTGCTGACCTTGTTTCTTTGAAGGGCTGGGGGCTACAGGAATGCGAAAACCACGCCCGCCTTTACTCGCTCCAATGCAGTTAACCGCATGGAGTTTAGAATGACCAGTGAGCATCCTTTTAACGACAAACCCAGGCCCCTGATCTTCAACCACTAATCTCCAGCCGCTTTTTCTTACCCTCGCCGCGCCATGCCCCGCCCCACATCCGAGTTCCTGCGAGCCATCGCGGCATTTCGCCGCTACCCCCATGCCGAACGCCTGCCCGACTGGGAGCAGCGCTTTGGTTTTGGTCTGGACGACATCGAACAGGTTTTCGAATCCGAGCTTGCCACGCAGACTGCCGCCGTGCCGGTCTTGTCGGCGCCTGCGGCCGCATTGACGCAGGCGGCACCTTCGAGCCGGTATGTTTCGTCGTCGAAAGCAGATGACCTGATGTCGGCAACTGCGGTGCAGATCGCGCAGCAGGTCAGAAATCGGGACCGGTCAGCGGTCGAGATCGCCGAATTCTTCCTCGCGCGCATCCAGGCGCACCGCCATCTGAATGCGTTCATTACGGTGAGTCCGTCGCGTGTATTGGAAGAGGCGCGCGCGCTCGATCTTCGGCTCAAGCGTGGCGAAGATCCCGGGCCGCTGGCCGGAGTGCCCGTCGGCGTGAAGGACCTGATGCCGGTTGCCGGATATCCGATGACGGCCGGCACCCGCGCAATCGAGGCCACCGTTCAGCAACGCGATGCTCCGGTGGTGGCGCGATTGCGCGCAGCCGGCGCGCTGATCGTAGGCACGACGAATCTGCATGAACTCGCCTTTGGCATCAACAGCGCCAATCCGCATTTCGGTCATGTACTGAATCCGCGTTTTCCGGGTTGCATTCCCGGCGGCTCCAGCGGCGGTTCGGCCGCCGCCGTTGCTGCGGAGCTTGCCGCTATGGCAGTTGGCACCTGCACCGGCGGTTCGATACGCCAGCCGGCAGCCTGCTGCGGCATCGTGGGCTTCAAGCCAACTTACGATGCCGTGCCTCGTGACGACGTTCATGCCCTGGCCTGGTCGCTCGATCATATCGGGCCGATCACGCGCAACGTTAAAGATGCCGCGCTTTGCTTTGAGGTGATGGCGGGCTTGCCCGAGCATTGCATGCTGCCGCCAAATGAAATCAGTGCGCCGCGAATCATGGTCCCGCGAAAGTTTTTCTACGACTTGCTCGACGACGAAGTGCGCGAGGCGATGGAAGCGGCGTTGGCGCGTTTGCGCGCGGCCGGAGCGACGCTTGGTGAAGTTGACGTGCCGCACATCGAGCTTGCGCCCGGTATTCAGTTGATTACGCTTGCGAGCGAGGCTACGCAGGCCAACTGGAACCTGCTCGCGCGTCACAGTGACGGACTCGGGGAAGACGTGCGCCTGAGACTTGAGGCGGGTCAGTTTTACCTGGCCGTCGACTACATCAAGGCACAACAGCTGCGCAATGTTGTGCGTCGGTCAATGATTTCGTCATTCGGCGACGCCGATGTGATGATCATCCCCGCGATGCCGGTGCTGCCGCCGAAGATCGGCACGGTCACTGTAAGCCTCGGCGGCAAGACCGTACATGTCGCGCCGACTCTGACGCGTTTCACCTCGCCACTTAATTTTTGCGGGTTCCCCGCGTTGTCGATGCCTTGCGGCAAGTCAAACGCCGGCTTGCCGGTAAACTTGCAAGTGGTCGGGCGTCCCGGCGCCGATGATGCGGTGCTGCGCGTCGCCCACTGGTGCGAAAGTGTTCTGGCCGTCTGAACCCGGCCGCCCGGGTCACGAATCAGATACAGGAATCATCAACTGAGTATGGCGACATGAGATTGGCCCCAATGATAGTAGTGGTGGTGATGGGCTGGATGACTACGCAAGCCTGGGCCGCCCCGATGCAGGACTGCGCGGCCAAGCCGCCGGTGGCGGCCTGTCTGGATGCGATGCTCAAGGCGGCGAATCACAAACTTAACGCGACTTTGAAGAGCGCCCAGGAACGGCTCGAGCAGTTGCAGGCACACGGCAGGCGTCCGGTGCTCGGAACCTTCATCGACAGTCAAAGAAAGTTCAACGCCTATCGTGATGCCCAATGCGGTTGGCAGGGCATTCGCGCGCCCAAAGGTGAGAACACGGTCGACTATGTGAAGGACTGCCAGATTCGCAGCACACTTGCGCGCGAAGAGGAACTGGCCCAGTTCGTCGCGGGCGAATCGTCCGGTTCGGCATCCGCCGCCACGGCTGATGCCGCATCTGCTGCGTCATCGATGGCGCAGCTGGAAACGGAAACGCAAAACGCGCATGCGGATTCGCAGCCCGCATCGCAACCCGCATCGCAACCCGCATTCCAACCCGATGGCGCCAGCGATCCGTCCGCTCCAGCGCCTGTGGCGGATCCGGAGCAAGGCGCCAAGTCACCCATGCCTT